>NZ_JAQOZV010000014.1:0-136510 GCF_030348125.1 Massilia sp. DJPM01 | reverse complement strand
CTGATGTCGGCCAGTTCAGAAAAATCGTTTTGCAATTGGCTCATATGCATACGCCAGATTCGGCGATTGAAACCAAACAACTTGCTTTGGCAATCTATTCGGCTATGAACTCGCTGACACTGGACGAGCGGACCGCGATCGTCCTCCGGGAGCTTGAAGGTCTCAGTTACGGCGAAATCTCAAAAATCATGCAGTGCCCCGTCGGGACCGTACGAAGCCGGATTTTTCGAGCGAGGGAGGAAATTGTGAAACAGATAAACCCCTTGCTTGACTCATCTAGAACTAGCCGCTTTTAGCCGGAAGGTGCGCGGTGTTTCGAGGTGCTTCCAAATGCCGAAGAGAAGATGGGTTTCCCCGGTTTTGCTTTCGTCGCATATACATTCCGCGACCGCGGCGCCCACCGGAAACTACCTCTGGTTGGGCGACCTGCGTTTGTTATCCTATTTTTTTGGTGTTTCCGTGCCATGTATAAGCGAGCCAGCCTGAAGCCATCGCTTCGGCCGGGCTTGCATTTATGCGCGAAGTGCGTCCATCTGCACGCCAGCAGCAATGGCGCTCTTCAGCCATGCAGGACGAGGACCAATGCCGGCCCAGGTGTTCGCTAAATTGGTTGGGTCTTGGTAGACAGTCCCTTCGCGCCGCTTCTTCATTTTCCCCATCTTAACGCCCTCCGCCTCCTGAAGAAGCGTTTGTAGGGGGACGCCAAGGCGGTGTGCTACGGCGTATATTTGCTCGATAGCGTCAGCCCGCTCCTTCTTGTGCCGCGAAGCTATCAGAGCGCTAATTTTTTCGTTCAGGTCGCGAAGTTGCCTTAATGACATTTGTGATAAATCCATATTACTCCCAATTATAGTTGCAGCTTAGAACGCGTATTCTATAGAAAGTTTGGATTCGGTTACGGGGGTTACAACTCTCCAACTGTTAGCCGCGATTACGAACACCATACTTATTTGCATCACAACAACGGTTGAAAGAAACACGATGTATAGCACCGAGACTTCGCAGCCTACTTACTCCGCAACGATTGAATTTGTTAAAGAGCCCATCCTGATCCCGTGCTCGTGCGACCAGTGCGACTGGTCCGGCGTGGCCGCAGATCTGGCAGAAATTGGCGATGCGTCACTTACACCTGGCGCCCCCTCGCCGGCCGGGCGGTGCCCACATCGCCCTTCAACACCCGACAGCGATGCCGGCGTTCATAAATTGCCGTGAAATCAGCGACTTGCCGCGATCATGCGGGTCAGGACCAGCGCCGCCAGCGCGGCCAGCAGGTGCTTGAGCGTGTGGCCGCTGAGCGCCTGGATGGCGCTCAGGATGGCAGCGTCGGCCAGCTCGCACAGCTTGGCCAGCACGTACAGGCCGATGGCGACACCAAATGCACGCCGCTGCGCCGGCGGAGCGCCGGCCTGCCATTGCAGCACCGGGACCAGCACCAGCGGGGCCAGCTGGATCAGCAGGTAGGGGCCAAGGTTGCCGCTGGCCGACCACCAGAACACGCTGGCCGCACCCAGGGCGCACAGCGCGGCCAGCGTGGGCAGCGGCGTAAAGCGCGTGGGGAAGGCGTCGTGCAGCGCGGCGGCGAGCAGCGACACGCAGGCCAGCGCGATCGGCAGGCGGTCCCAGACCAGGCGCGTGTCATCCGGGGCCAGGTGGTACCAGGAAGAGCCGAAGCCGGTCAGCAGGATCGCGACGAAGAACATGGTGTGGGCGGGCCGCGTGGGACGCACGTGCAGCAGGCCGGCCAGCCCGATGAGCAGGAAGCCGAGGTTCGACAGCACGTCGGCGGCGTTGGCCAGGCCGGACAGCGAACGCACGTCGGCAAAGGCGTGGTAGCCGGCGGGCTGCGCGATCGGACCGGCCAGCAGCATGGCGGCGGCGAGAAAGGCGGCAACGTAAACAGCGGCGTTGGGTCGGGCTTGGGTAAGCTGCATGACGGTCCTTGGCAGTGGAAAGAAGCTCACTGTGACGCGTCCGGCGCGGGCGCGGGAAAGGATGGCGGGAAGTACCGTCGGGCAGGACATTCGGTGGCGGATTCCGATACGCCCCGGCCTGCGCGTATTGAGGCATCGTCAGCATGGCGTGCGCCAGGCTTGTCTTTTCTTTAAACCGCTTTTTATCGATCGCAAATACTGGAAGTCTGCCAACCGCTGGCCACTTCAAGGAGAAACAGCATGAACGTCACGCTCTATATCAGCCCTGCCGAGAATCAGCCAGGCAACTATCTGGTGGTCGTCAACGGCGATGGTTTCTACAATTCGGTCAACAAGAAAGTCGGCGCCCGGATTCGCGGGGACGATGAGTGGTTCGATGACACACTCTTCAGTATTGGCGGAACCGGCATCGAACGCGTCGGTGTCGACGGCAGCTTTTCGCTGTCGAACACCGTATCCGCCAACCAGCTGAACGAGGACTGGGGCCAGGATGAGGTGTATGCCCTGGTCAGCGTGGAAGGACTGAGTGGCTCGTTCAAGACCAACACGATCAAACGCGACTTCTGACCTCCATCCCCTCGCCGCCAGCGGCACGGCGAGGGGATCGCAGGTTTTACTTCGCCGCCACCTTGGCCGGCTCGTTCATGCGCAAGGCCCGGCTCAAAAAGCCCCAGCGATCCGCCACTTCCTCGATCAGCTTGGTGGTCGGCTTGCCGGCGCCATGGCCCGCCTTCACATCGATGCGGATCAGGATCGGCGCGCTGCCCGCCTGCGCCGCCTGCGCCGCCGCCGCGAACTTGAAGCTGTGCGCCGGCACCACGCGGTCGTCATGGTCGGCCGTGGTGATCATGGTGGCCGGATAGCACGATCCCGCCTTCAGGTTATGCAGCGGCGAATACTTCACCAGCGCCTTGAATTCATCCGCATTGTCGGACGAGCCGTAATCCGAGATCCACGCCCAGCCGATCGTGAATTTATGGAAGCGCAGCATATCGAGCACGCCCACCTGCGGAATGGCCGCCGCGAACAGCTCCGGACGCTGCGTCATCGCCGCACCGACCAGCAGGCCGCCATTGCTGCCGCCGCCGATCGCCAGCTTCGCCGGCGAGGTCACCTTGTTCGCCACCAGCCACTCGGCCGCGCCGATGAAGTCGTCGAACACGTTCTGCTTGTGCAGCTTGGTGCCCGCCGTGTGCCAACCTTGGCCGTACTCGCCGCCGCCGCGCAAGTTGGCCACCACGTACACGCCGCCCATTTCCATCCACGCCAGGTTGGCCGTCGAAAAGCTCGGGGTCAGCGAGACGTTAAAGCCGCCGTAGCCGTACAGGTAGGTCGGATTGCTGCCATCGAGCTTGAGGCCCTTCTTCGACACGATGAACATCGGCACCTTGGTGCCATCGCGGCTGGTGTAGAACTGCTGGCGCGTTTCGTAGGCGTCCGGATCGAAGTCCACGGTCGGCTTGCGGAACACCGTGCTGGCGCCGGTTTTCATGTCCAGGCGGTAGGTGGTGGTCGGGTTGGTGAACCCGGTGAACGAGTAGAAGGTCTCGCTGTCGCCACGCTTGCCGTCAAAGCCCGACACCGAGCCGATACCCGGCAACGCGATGTCGCGTACCAGCTTGCCCTTGCGGTCCATGACCTTGACCACGCTGCGCGCGTCGGCCAGGTACTCGGCGATGAACTGCTTGTTCACCAGCGAGACGCCGACCAGGGTTTGCGCGGTCTCTGGGATGATCTCTTTCCACCGCTTCTCGGCCGGCTTGCGGATGTCGATGGCGACCAGGCGCGAACGCGTGGCATTCTTGTCGGTGCTGAAGTAGAACACCGGGCCATCGTTGTCGATGAAGTTGTAAAAAGCCTCGAAATTGTCGATCAGCGGCACCACCTTGGAACCCGGCTTGGTCAGGTCCTTGTAGAACATGCGCGACTTCTGCGCGGAACCCTTGTAGGCGGTGATGATCAGGTATTTGCCGTCGTTACTCACCTCGCCGCCGAAGCCCCATTCCTTTTCGTCCGGACGGTCGTAGACCAGGGTGTCTTCGCCCTGCGGGGTGCCGATCTTGTGATAGTACAGCTTCTGGAAGTAGTTGATGCCGGCCAGCTTGGCCGATTCTTCCGGCGCATCGTAGCGGCTGTAGAAAAAGCCCTTGCCATCCTTGGTCCAGGAAGCACCCGAGAACTTGACCCACTTCAGGTGGTCGTCCAGGTCCTTGCCGGTGTCGATGTCGCGCACTTTCCACTCGTTCCAGTCGGAGCCGGATGCGGCGGTGCCGTAGGCGAGGTACTTGCCGTCAGGGCTGACGGCGCTACCGGCCAGGGCCACCGTGCCGTCCGCGGCCAGGGTGTTCGGGTCGAGCAGCAGGCGCGGCTCGTCGTTCAGCGACTTCATGGTGTAGAGCACCGCCTGGTTCTGCAAGCCGTCGTTGCGGCTGTAGAAATAGCGGCCGCTTTCCTTGTACGGCACGCTGTAGCGCTCGTAGTTCCACAGCTTGGTCAGGCGCTCCTTGATGGCGCTGCGCTCGCCGATCTGGCCGAGGTAGGCCTGGGTCACCTTGTTCTGGGCGTCGACCCACTCCTTGGTCTCGGCGCTGTTGGCGTCTTCGAGCCAGCGGTACGGGTCGGCGATGCTGGTGCCGTGATACATGTCCTGCTGCTCGACTTTTTTCGTGACCGGATAGGTCGTTGGCGTGCCGCCGGGGGCGCAGGCCGGGGCCTGGGCCTGGGCCAGTGCTGGTCCGCCGAATGCGGCGAGCAGGCTGGCGACGAGGACTGCATGTCTCATTTGCATGGTTCTGTCTCTTGATGGAATGGGCAACTTTGCCGGGAAAGATAATAGCGCGAAATCCGGGCCGTGGCGATGGCCATCCCCGCATCACGCCATGCGAATCAGGCCGAACCGACCGTATCCGGATACGGCAGCGCCGACCTGGCCGGCGGAGTCCAGGCGGCGATCCAGCCAAGCAGTTTGTCGGCGGCGATCGGGCGGCTCATGAAGTAGCCCTGGCCCTGGTCGCAGCCGAGCGCGGCCAGCAGGCGCCACACCGCTTCGGTTTCGATGCCCTCGGCCACCACGCGCAAGCCCATGTTGTGGCCCAGGTCGATGGTCGAACGCACGATCTTGGTGTCGCCGATATCGTTTTCCATGTTCAGCACGAACGATTTGTCGATCTTGAGTTCGTCGACCGGCAGGCGCTTGAGGTAAGCCAGCGAGGAATAGCCGGTGCCGAAGTCGTCGATCGACAGGTCGACCCCCATCGCATGCAGGCGTTCCAGGGTCAGCTGGGCGCGCACCGGGTCGTCCATGATCGCGCTCTCGGTGATCTCCAGGCAGAACGCGCCGGCCGCCAGCTGGTGGCGCGCGAGTATCTCCTTGAATTTGGCCGGCAAGTCCTGGTCGAGCAGGTCGCGCGTGGACAGGTTGACCGAGATCTTCAGGTGGATGCCCTGCCGCTGCAAGTCGCTGCACAGCGCCGCCGACTGGTCCAGCACCCAGCCGGTGAGCACGCGGATAAACCCGGTCTGCTCGGCGAACGGGATGAATTCGTCCGGGAACACATTGCCGCGCTCGGGATGGGCCCAGCGTACCAGCGACTCCACGCCCACCACCTCGCCGCTATCGAGCCGGATCTTGGGCTGCACGTGCAGGCGGAATTCGTTGCGCTCGATGGCGTTGCGCAGCTCCGTGAGCAGGCTCAGGCTCTTGGCGCTGGATTTGTCCATCGCCGCGTCGTAGGCCACGGCGCCATCGTTGCGCTGCTTGGCCGCGTACATCGCCACTTCGGCCATCGACAGCAGCGATTCGGGATCGGCGCCGTTGATCGGAAACGCGGCCATGCCCAGACCGGCGCCAATGTCGACCGTCTGGTCTTCCAGCGAGAGCGGCACTTCGAGCGCGCGCAGGATGCTGGCGGCGACCTGGTGCGCATGGTCGGTCGAGGAGGCCGCCAGCAGCACCACGAATTCGTCGCCGCCCAGGCGCGCCAGCTGCGCTTGCGGCTCGCTCTCGCCGAGCAGCGTGCGCAGGCGTTCGGCCACCTTTTGCAGCAGGGCGTCGCCAAAGGCGTGGCCCATGACGTCGTTGACGTGCTTGAAGCGGTCCAGGTCCATCATCAGCACGAACACCACCTGCTCGCGCTGGCGCGCCTCGGCCAGCGCCTCGCCCAGCTGCAGCACGAACTGGGCGCGGTTGGGCAGGTCGGTCAGCGAATCCCAGTAAGCGAGGCGGCGGATTTCCTGTTCGCGCTTGGCGATCCCGTCGCGCATGCCGGCAAAGGCCTTGGCCAGCGCCCCGATTTCATCCTTGCGTTCGAGGTCGATGCGGCCGTCGTAGTCGCCCAGTTCCATGCGGCGCGCGCTGCCGGCCAGTTGGCGCAGCGGTTGCGCGATGCGCATCGCGGTGAGCACCGCCACCGCGCACGCGACCAGGGTGGCGACCACGGTGAGGATCACCAGGGTGCGCTGCAGGCCGGTGTATTCGGCCTTGGCGGCGTCGATCGAGCGCGCCAGCAGCACGTCGGCGCGGCGCGCGCCATCGACGCCGAGCGGCAGCCGGCGCGCGCTGTAATGGATGGCGCCGGCATCGAGGTCGAACGGGCGCGCCAGGTTCTCGGGCAGGGTCTGCAGGGTGCGCGCCACGCCCGCCATGACGCCGGCCGGCAGGGTCGTTTCAAGCGGCGTCCAGGTCCCGTCCGGGTCGCGCGTGAGGATCGCCACTTCCAGCTGCGAGAGCTCGCGCATGTCGAGGAGCAGCTGGCGGTCGAGATGAAAGCCCATGACCACCCAGGCGATGGTGAGCGGGGCCTTGACCGGCATGATCACCACCTGCACCGGACGCTGGTCGACAATGGCGACGGCGCTGGCGCCATCGTTGTGTTCGGCCTTGTCGAGCAAGCCGAGGACCAGCTTTTCGAGCGAGCCATTCTTGACGATCCCGTTTTCGACGATGACGCGGCGTTCGCCGTCGATCAGCATGGTCAGGTCGGCCCGCGCGCGCCGCCCGCTGTTGGCCAGCGCCGAGGCGATGGTGGCGCGGTCTTCCTCGTCGCCGTTGCCGATGGCTTGCACGAACGCGGTGTCGCGCGCCAGCACCTGGGCGGAAAAGCGCTGCTTCTGGGCGTTTTGCTCCATCAGCTTGCGGAAGACTTTTTCACCGTTGAGCAGTTCCGTGGCGATGCTGGAACGCGCATTGACATTGATGCCGTGCTCGATCACCACCAGCCCGATCGCCTGCACGGCCAGGATCAGCACCAGGAACAGGGTGACGATGCGCCCTTCCAGGCTGTTGAAACGTAACATCATGCTAGTAAGGCGCACCCGGCGAGTCCGGGTCCGGCGCCGGCGGTTTCATGGTGAGCTTGACGCTGGCGGCGGTGGCGCCCTCGCCCGCCTTGACCGCGACGGCTTGCTCGACGGCGCCGCCGGCCATGTTGAAATGCCAGGACGACAGCGTGTATTTACCGGCCGCCGGCAGCTCGATGCGGGCCACTCCGGCGGCGTCGGTCTTGGCGAAGAACGGGGTGTCGGCCACCTTGATGTAGGCCAGCATGCGGTCGTGGATATTGCAACCGAGCACGACGATGCCAGCCTTGTCGAACACCTGTGGCGCGGCCGCCACGCCGGAGTACAGCTTCTGGTCGAATTTCTTGGCGGGCGAGAAGGAATAGATGTGGTGCTTGACCTTGTCGTTGTTCGGGAACGACACCCGGCTGCCGGTCTGGATCACCGAGACCAGCGGCAAGAAGCGCAGGCCGCGCTGTTCGATCTCGGCCGGCTTGAGCGGCTTGGGCAGGGGTGCGCCACCGTCCGGCTCGGCCGTCACCACCACGTCGGCCAGCGGCTTGCCGCTGCTGTCGTTGACCTGCACCGTAATGGCGCTGGCGGCAGCGGCGGCGCTGGCCAGCGACATCCCGGCCAGGCAGATCAGACGAAGCAATGTGTTCATGGGCGCGCATCCAAGGTGGGCAGTCCTCCCGCCGGCGGACGGGGCGGGTGCGAGCCTATTGTAGCGTCTCGAAGAAAGTTCCGAGCAGAACTTTCAATGGAGTTGGCAGACGAGGAAGAAATGCGATGCCGGCGCGGCAGCAAGCGGCGCGCGCACACGTTGGCATGATGAACACGGCCTTACGGCGCGCCGCGCCCGCCCTTGGCGGCGTGGGCGATCAGCCACTGGCGCGACTGGTCCAGCGCCGAGCCGATCTCGGCCGGGGTGAGACGGCGCGCCACGATGGCCTTGTTGGCGTTGGCCGTTTCGTCGCCGGCGTCGGCCGCGAGCAGCATCCACATATAGGAGCGCACGGCGTCGCGCGCCACGCCGCGCCCGCTGTTGTACATGCCGCCCAGGTTGTACTGGGCCAGCGCATGGCCCTGCTCGGCCGCCTGGGTGTACCAGTAGACGGCCATCGCATCGTCCTGCGGCACGCCGTGGCCGTTGGCGTACATCACGCCCAGGTTGTTCTGGGCGCTGGCGTCGCCCTGCTCGGCGGCGCTGCGGTACCAGTGCGCGGCCTGGCCATCGTCGCGCGGCACGCCCTGGCCGCTGGCGTAGATGACGCCGAGGTTGAACTGGGCGTTGGCCGCGCCCTGTTCGGCCGCGCGGCGGTACCATTCGAGGGCGCGGTACTCGTCGCGCGCGGTGCCGCGCCCGTTGGCGTACATGCTGCCCAGATTGTATTGCGCCAGCACGTGGCCCTGTTCGGCCGCGCGCGCGTACCAGCGCAGCGCCCGGTGTTCATCCTGCTCGGCGCCCTGGCCGTTGGCCAGCATCACGCCCAGGTTGAACTGGGCATCCTTGTCGCCCTGTTCGGCCGCGCGCTGCAGCCAGGCCACGGCGCGCAAGGGATCGGCGCGCACGCCCACGCCGTCGGCATAGGCCACGCCCACGTGGCGCTGGGCCATCGGGTTGCCCTGGGCGGCCGCCTGGCGGAACCAGCACAGCGCTTGTTCGTCGCTGGCCTCGACACCCTGGCCGCGCTTGTACATCAGTCCCAGGTTGAGCTGGGCCACGGCATCGCTTTGCAGGGCCGCCTTGCGAAACCAGCTCATCGCCAGTTCGTAGCTGACCGGCGCGCCCTGCCCGGCCAGGTAGCATTCGGCCAGCAAGGTCTGGGCGCTGGCCGAACCCTGCTCGGCGGCGCGGTAAAACCAGGCCAGCGCCTGTTCGTGATTCTGTTCGACGCCCTTGCCCTTGCGGTACATCAGGCCCAGGTTTTGCTGGGCCGAAGCCTCGCCCTGTTCGGCAGCGTGGCGGAACCAGCGGGCCGCCTCGGCATCGTTGCGGGCCACGCCGCGGCCGTGGTAATACATCGATCCGAGGTGGTTCTGGGCAAATGCCAGTCCCTGCTGGGCCGCCTGGCGCAGCCAGGTGAAGGCCTGGTCGTAGTCGCGGTCCTTTTTGTACAGGAGCCCCAGGTTGAACTGGGCGTAGGCATTGCCGCGTTCTGCAGCCAGGAGGAACCAGATGAAGGTTTGATAGTTCTCGCGGGTAGTATTCTGGCGGTCCATGCTTCATCCTCCGGCGCCAACGCCGTTGAAACTGCAGAATTATTGGGCTGCAACAGGCAATAAGCGACCTGAGAAGTATTGCTAAAATTTTAATAGGACAAGCGTGCCGGAGTTTGACTGGGAACAAGCGGACCCGCAGGTTGGCACGTTAGGCGGCATGAAAAAACCCCGCTGAGATCGCTCTCGGCGGGGTTTGGTTTCGGCTTGAAACAAATTCGGGCTTGTCCCCGCTTAAAACTTGGTGCGAACGCCGAACAGGAAATTTCGGCCCGGCAGTGGCGACACCTCTTTCAATACCGAGGTCGACAGGCGTATATCCTCGTTCAACAAATTGCGCGCGATCATGAACCAGGTCAGGTCGGCGCTACCGATATGCTGGGTATAGGACAGATTGGCGCCGACCTGGGTGTAGCCCGGAGTGGCGTCCTGCTCGAAACTGGCGAGCCGGTCCTGGCGTTGGGCGCGCAGCAGCGACAGGCCGGCGCGCAGCGGACCGCTGCGGTACCCAAGATCGGCACCGATGCGCGCGGCCGGTTGCAGCGGCAGGCTGCCGCTCTGGTCGAGCTTGCCGCGCGAACTGTCGGCAAAGGCGCGCAGGGACAGGCCCTCGCCGTGCTGGTTGTAGCTCACTTCCGCTTCCGCCCCGCGAATGCTGGCGTTGGCTTGCTGGTAAATGCGCTGCAGCAGTTCTTCGCCCGGATTGCCTTCTTCATCGACGCGCGCGCCGCTGATATTGCCGTAGACGAAATCCTTGACCTTGTTCTGGAACACATTGGCCTTCCAGCGCACCAGGCCGGATACTTTCTGGAGCGACAGTTCGATATTGCGCGAGCTTTCCTTTTTAAAGTCGGCGTTGCCGATGTCAAACGTCTGGGTGGCGTCGTGCGGGCCGCCCGAATACAGTTCCTCGGTGGCGGGGGCGCGCTGGGCCACCGAGACCGTGGCGCCGCTGGCGTAGCCGGGCATGAAGGGCCACATGGTGCCGACCGAGTAGGAACCCAGGTCGAACTGGCGCTCCTGCTTGCCCAGCGGGGTGCGCTTGACCGATTCCAGGCGCGCGCCGGCGTTGAGCTTGAGCGGGCCGAAGTCGCGCTCCTCGACCAGGAAGGCCGCGCTCGAGGTCGAGCGGGTCACGGGCACCGTGTCCGGCCCGCCTTCGGCGCTCAGGGCGCTGAAGTGGGTATTCTCGGTCTGCATGCCCAGGGTGCCGTGCCAGCCGGCCAGCGGCGCGTGGGTCAGCTCGGCGCGGGTTTCCAGTGCACGGTTCTTGAACAGCACTTCCGGACGGTTTTCGTGGTCCAGTTCGGCATGGTCGTAATCGGTATAGCCGACCTTGAGCTTGATGTTCTCGACGCCGGCGAAGGGCTTGTTGAACAGGCTGTCGGCATCGTAGCGGATCTGCGACTGCTCGATCTGCGAGCCTGCCAGGGTCGGGATGCCGTAGCGGTTATTCAGCGTCGACACCGATACGCCTGCATGGCCCCAGTCGCCGATCAGCGAGGCGCCGGCGCCGAGCGTGTCCTGGCGCGTGAACGATTGCGGCAGGCGGCCCGAAGCCGAGGCCGGATCGCCCACTACCCGGTTGTCGGGAATCTTGTAGTCGTCGGCGCGGCGGATGTTGCCATCCAGGTGAAGACCGATATTGCCGAGCGCCGCATCGACGGCGCCCGAAGCGCTACGGCCACGGTCGACCGTGCCGTAGCGGGTTTCAAACTGGCCGGATGGATGGGTTTCGAGCGCGGCCGGGATGCGCTCGTTGACCACGTTGACCAGGCCGCCGATGGCGCCCGAGCCGTACAGCAAGGCGGCCGGGCCGCGCAGGATTTCGATCTGGCGCGCCACCGCGCCGTCGGCCGAGACCGCATGGTCGTTCGACAGGCCGGACACATCGGCCACCGCCATGCCGTTTTCCAGCATCTTCACGCGCGCGCCTTCCAGCCCGCGGATGATGGGGCGCGAGGCGCCGGCGCCGAAGCCGGAAGCGGACACGCCGAGTTCCTGCGACAGGGTTTCGCCGAGCGAGGAGCCGAGCTTGTCGCGCAATTCATCGCCAGCCAGGATCTTGGCGGGCGAGAGAATCTGGTCGCCTTCGGACTTGCCGAAAGGCGTGGCGGTGACCACCACCTTGGGCACGACCGGATCGGCGGCCGCGGATGCGGCGGCGCCAACTTGCGCGTTGGCGTGATTGAGGGCGGACAGGGCGGACAGGGCGGACAGGATCGCGCTGGCAAGCAGCGTACGTTGGACATTCATGATAATAAAACCTCAGGCAAACAAAGAGTGACAGACAGGTGCACGCGGGCAGGCCGCGCGCGGCCTGGCGTATGCACAAGAAACAGGGAAAGCGGCTGTCAGGCCTGAGGTGGTCCGCGCGGTTCGAACGCGTTGAGGGTGCGCGCACGCGCCGCCTGGGGGGAAATCGATGCGGCCAGCGTCAGGCCGGCATCGGCCAGCACGAAGCCGTGCGCATGGCTGGCCAGCGGTCCGGCCAGCTGGGCGAACGCCAGGCACTGGTCGCAGCTCTGGTCGCGCGCGATGGCGCGCGAGAGCGCACTGCCGTCGCCGTCAGGCTGCGGCTGGGCCTGCGCCAAGGCCTGGCTGGCGGCGGACGCGGTGTTCCAGTGCGACATCACGTGCGTGGTCGCCATCTGCTGCGAGATCAGCAGCAGAAGCGACAACAGGATACGAATGGCGAACTGGCGGGTCATGGTGCCAATATTGTAAAGCGATCAGGCGTTTTGCGGCGGTTTTTTTGCCAGCAGTGCCGCGTCGGCCTCCTGGCGCAGGTAAGCGGGCACCTTGGCGGCGCTCAGTTTGTTCATCGATACCAGCAGCTGGGGCGCGACCGAACCGAAACCATAGGTGTGGCCCAGGTGGCGCGCGATGTGGATCAGCACTTCGGCCGCCACTTCGGCATCGGACTCGGCGCGGTGGGCGGCGCTGCGGAAACGAATCCCCAGCTGGCCCGACAGCAAGCCCAGCTTGTAGCTCGACAAGCCCGGAAACACGCGGCGCGACAGCTTGAGCGAGCACACCAGCCCCTCGTGCGCCGTGGCCAGGCCCAGCCGTTCCGCCTCGGCCTTGAGGAATTTCTCGTCGAAACTGGCGTTATGGGCGGACAGCGCATCGCCGCCGATGAACTCCAACAGTTGCGGCAGCACCCGCTCGACCGGCGGCGCGGCATCGACCATGGCCTGGGAAATGCCGGTCAGCTCGCTGATAAAGTAGGGAATGCGCGCACCACAATTGACCAGCGACACATAGCGCTCGGTCACGCGGCCGTCGACGATGCGCAGCGCCGCCACCTCGGTGATGCGGTCGCCGTTGGCCGGCGACAAGCCCGTGGTCTCGAAATCGAGCATCACGATCGGTTTCTCGAACACGGCGCGTCCTAACCGAACTTGCGCACGGCGTCGAGCGCGAGGCCGGCACCGATGCTGCCGAACAGGTCGCCTTCGACCTTGCGCGCCTTCGGCACCAGCGCGCCTATGCGCTCGCGCAACATGCGCACGCCGCTCGATCCGCCGGTGAAGAACACGGTGTCGACCGCGTCCGGCGCCACACCGGCATCAAGCAACAGCTTCAGCACCGTCTGGTCGATGCTGCCGACCAGGTGGCTGATGGCATCGTCGAACTCGCTACGGTGCAGCAGCAGGTCGACCGGCGGCGACAGGCGCTCCAGCGCGAGGGTGGCGCTGGCGGCGTCGGACAGGGCGATCTTGCCCTCCTCCACCTGCATCGCCAGCCAGTGGCCGGAGCGCTCTTCGATCAGGCGCTGCAGGCGGCCCAGCTTGTCCGGCTCGCGCGCGTCGCGCGCCACGTCGGCCAGCTGCGCCGCCGCCTTCTTGGTGTAGGCCAGGTTGATGGTGTGCCAGGTCGCCAGGTTGAAGAAATAGCTCGACGGAATCGCGCTATTGTTATTGAGCAGGGTCTGGTAACCGAGCAGCGGCATCACCGAGGCCAGGCTCAGGTATTTGTCGAAGTCGGTGCCGCCGATGTGCACGCCGCCGGTGGCCAGGATGTCGTCGCGCCGCTCGGCCTTCAGGGCCCGTTCGGGCGACAGGCGCACCAGCGAAAAGTCGGAGGTGCCGCCGCCGATGTCGGCGATCAGCACCAGTTCCTCGCGCCGGATCTGCGACTCGTAGTCGAAGGCGGCTGCGATCGGCTCGTACTGGAAGGCCACGTGCTCGAAGCCGACCGAACGCGCCACCTCGGCCAGGGTATCCTCGGCCAGGCGGTCGGCAGCCGTGCTGTCATCGATGAAAAACACCGGACGGCCGAACACGGCCGAGTTGAAGCTGCGCCCCGCTTCGCGTTCGGCGCGGCGCTTGACCTCGCCGATGAAGTGCCCGAGCAGCATGCGGAATGGCAGCGCGCGCCCGCCGACCTCGGTCTGGCCGTCGATCAGGCTGGTCCCGAGCAAGCTCTTGAGCGAGCGCATGAGGCGCCCCTCGTAGCCGGCAAGATAGCCTGCCAGGGCCGCGCGGCCATAGCTGACCTCCTCGTCCTCGGCGTTGAAAAACACCACCGAGGGCAAGGTAGCCTTGCCATCCTCGAGGGCGAGCAGAGCCGACTGGTCGGGGCGGACCCAGCCTACTGTTGAGTTTGACGTTCCGAAATCGACGCCGCAAGCATTCGCCATGGTACCCTTTAGATTAAGGGGCGGTATTATACCAGAGTGCGCCTGAAACGGGCATTCCTCTGCATTGTCGCTCTGGCGCAACTGAAAAGCACCGATTCCCGCCTGACCAAATTACTCTACAGTAAGAGTATTACCGCATAGCAAGCTCGTGGTCTACACTGGGCAGTCCAGCAAGGATTGTTATCCAGAAGAAATTAATGACCCACATCCCCGCGCCGCTGCAAGCCAACATTGCCGATCTGAAGCAGCTGATCCACAGCGAAGCGCGCCGCGTCACCTCGTATGACGTGGCCAGCGCGGCCGGGGTGTCGCAATCGGCCGTGTCGCGCTGCTTCAAGCCGGGCGCAAGCGTGTCGAAAGCGACCTTCGCGCGCGTGATGCAAGCCGCGACCGAGCTCGACTACACGCCGAACGCGGCCGCGCGCAGCCTGATCACGCGCCGCTCCAACCTGATCGCGGTGGTGCTGTCGGACATCGTCACCCTGCACTATCCGCAAATCTTGTCCGAGCTGAGCCGGCAATTCGGCCGCGAAGGCATGCGCGTGCTGCTGTTTTCGCTGGCGCGCGAAGGCGATATCGGCGCCACCCTGGCCGACATCTGGCAGCACCAGGTCGACGGTGCCGTGCTGGCCGCCACCCTGAGCCATGCGCAGGCCGCCGAATTCGAGCGGCGCCGCATTCCCTTCGTGCTGTTCAACCGCACCCTGCGCGAGCGCTCCGTGAACGCCGTGGTGTGCGACCAGGTGGAAGGGGCGCGCCTGCTGGTATCGCGCCTGGCGGCCGGCGGGCACAAGTGCTTCGCCATGATCGACGGCCCGCACGACTCGGCCATCGCGCAGGACCGCAAGCGCGGCGTGGCCGGCCGCCTGGCCGAGCTGGGACTGCCCGCACCCCTGATCGTCAGCGGCGACTACGACTATGCCAGCGGCGGGCGCGGCCTGCGCGACATCATCGCCGGCCTGGGCCGGGTGCCGGACGCGGTCATGTGCGGCAACGACATCATGGCCATCGGCTGCCTGGACACGGCGCGCCACGACCTGGGACTGGACGTGCCGGGCCAGCTGTCGGTGACCGGCTTCGACGGCATGCCGCCGGCCGGCTGGCTCAGCTACAACCTGACCACCCTGCGCCAGCCGGTGCAGACCATGACCCTGGCCGCCAGCGCGATGCTGACCGGCCTGATCTGCGCCAGCACGGGCTGCCCCGAGCGGCGCGTGTTTTCGGCCACCGTGGTCGAGGGCGCGACGGCGCGGCTGGGGCCGGGCGCCTGAGATCAGGCCGCCAGACGCGGCAAAGAGTTCCCGCCAAAACGCCTGCGCTTGAGCGGCGCCAAACAGCGCCTGGCCGCGTATCGTGCGCCGCGGCGCGCTCGCTATAGTCATCCATGACACCGATGCATGGAGAGCCTGATGAGCGTGACGATCCTTCCCGGCCATGGCGAGCTGGCCGGCGACGAACAGCATGCGCAGCCGCGCGGCTGGCGGCGCTGGCTGTATGCGACCAACCACAAGGATATCGGCACGCTGTATCTGTGGTTTTCGCTCTCCATGTTCATGGCCGGCGGCGTGCTGGCCCTCCTGATCCGGCTCGAACTGTTCCGGCCCGGCCTGCAATTCTTCCATCCCGAGCTGTACAACCAGTTCGTCACCGTGCATGGGCTGGTAATGGTGTTCGGCGCCATCATGCCGGCCTTCGTGGGCTTCGCCAACTGGATGATTCCGCTCATGATCGGCGCGTCCGACATGGCGTTCGCGCGCATGAACAATTTTTCGTTCTGGCTGCTGCCGCCGGCCGCCCTGCTGCTGCTGGGCGCCTTCCTTGCCGGCGGCGGCGCCACCGCGTCGGGCTGGACCATGTACCCGCCCCTGTCGCTGCAGATGGGCCCGGGAATGGACCTGACCATCTTCGCCATCCACCTGATGGGGGCCTCGTCGATCATGGGCGCCATCAACATCATCACCACCATCCTCAACATGCGCGCGCCCGGCATGCGCCTGATGAAGATGCCGATGTTCTGCTGGACCTGGCTGATCACCGCCTACCTGCTGCTCGCCGTCATGCCGGTGCTGGCCTGCGCCGTGACCATGCTGCTCACCGACCGCCACTTCGGCACCAGCTTCTTCAACGCGGCCGGCGGCGGCGACCCGGTCATGTACCAGCACGTGTTCTGGTTCTTCGGCCACCCGGAGGTCTACATCATGATCCTGCCCGGCTTCGGCATGATCTCGCACATCATTCCCGCCTTCGCGCGCAAGCCGCTGTTCGGCTACGCCTCGATGGTGTACGCCACCGCCGCCATCGCCATCGTCTCGTTCATCGTCTGGGCGCACCACATGTTCACCTCCGGCATGCCGGTCACGGGCCAGTTGTTCTTCATGTACGCCACCATGCTGGTGGCCGTGCCGACCGGGGTCAAGGTGTTCAACTGGATCGCGACCATGTGGAAAGGCTCGCTGACCCTGGAAACGCCGATGCTGTTCGCCATCGGTTTCATCTGGGTGTTTACCATCGGCGGGCTGTCCGGGGTGCTGCTATCGATCGTTCCCATCGATATCCAGGTGCATGACACCTATTATGTGGTCGCCCATTTCCACTATGTGCTGGTGGCGGGCTCGCTGTTCTGCCTGTTCGCCGGCTTTTACTACTGGGTGCCGAAATGGACCGGCCACATGTACCAGGAGGGGCGCGCCAAATTCCATTTCTGGAACTCGCTGATCTGGGTGAACGTGACCTTCTTCCCCATGCACTTCCTGGGGCTGGCCGGCATGCCGCGCCGCTATGCCGACTATGCGACGCAGTTCACGGACTTCCACATGCTCACCTCGGTCGGCGCCTTTCTGTTCGGCCTGACGCAAGCATACTGGCTGTTTGCCGTGGTGCTGCCCACCGTGCGCGGGGGCGACAAGGCTGAGACCAAGCCGTGGGACGGGTCCGAGGGACTTGAATGGACGGTGCCCAGTCCCGCCCCTTTCCACACCTTCGAGACACCGCCGCTGGTCAAGTAACGCCGATGGAACACGAATGGCTGTTGAAGAAAAACTGTTCGATGTCACCGCGCCAGGTGGGCGTGGCGTATGGCTTGCTGTGCCTGTTCCTGCTGGTGATCGGACTGGCCTTTGCCGCGCATGGGGCGTGGCCGGTGCTGGTCTTCGCGCTGCTCGACATCGGCGTGCTGGCGGTGGCGCTGCTGTGCTACGCGCGCCATGCGGGCGACCGCGAGCGGGTCGCGCTTGGCGACGGTTGCCTGCTCGTGGAGCGGGTCGAGGCGGGCCGGGTCAGGAGTATCCGGCTGGAGGCGTGCTGGACCCGCATCGGCATGCCCGATCGCCGGCACAGCCTGATCGCGCTGGAGTCGCGCGGCGTGCGCGTGGAGATTGGCGCGTTCATCGCGGAGGAATTGCGCGAGCAGGTGGCGCAGGAGTTGCGACGCGAACTGCGCAAGACAGCGTTGTTGCGTTAGTGGCTGACGTGATGGAACGCATGGGCTGACGTGACGGATCGCATGGGCTGACGTGACGGATCGCATGGGCTGGCGTGATGGAACGCATGGGCTGAGGTGACGGGATGCCTGGGCTGACGCGCAGGAGCTGACACGCGCGCCAGGCCGGCAAGGACGCGCTACGGCAGGCAGGCGCCAGACGGCCCACGCTGACAGGTTCGCGCAGACGGTTAGCGCAGACAGCTTCGCTTCAACAACGGGCGCGCGCAACGCTGCGTGGACCGCTGGCGCGCGCCCACGTGCGCTGACATGCACGCGCACGCGGCCCCCCGCACCCGCGTCAGAACTCGTCCCACTCCTCGGCCGCCGCCGGTTTTGTCAGCGCCGGCTTGACCTTGGCCAGCGCCAGGTGCGACGATGGGGTCGCACGCGCCACCGGCGCCACGCTGCGCGGCGCGGCACCGCCGTGGCGGTCGTCGAGCTTGAACACATTCACCGCCCGCGCCAGTTGCGAGGCCTGGAACTGCAAGCTTTCCGCCGCCGCTGCCGCTTCTTCCACCAGCGCCGCATTTTGCTGGGTCACGCCATCCATTTCGGCGATCGCCTGGTTGACCTGCGAAATACCCTGGCTCTGCTCGCCCGTGGCCACCGTGATCTCGGCGATGATGGCATTGACCCGGCTGACGCTGGCCACCACCTGCTCCATGGTGCTGCCGGCTTCGTCGACCTGGCGGCTGCCGATGGCGACCTTGCCCACCGAATCGTCGATCAGGGCCTTGATTTCCTTGGCCGCCGCCGCGCTGCGCTGGGCCAGATTGCGCACTTCCGAGGCCACGACCGCAAAACCGCGTCCCTGCTCGCCCGCGCGCGCCGCTTCCACGGCGGCATTCAGGGCCAGGATATTGGTCTGGAAGGCAATCCCGTCGATGACGCTGATGATATCGACGATCTTGTTGGACGACTCATTAATCGACGTCATCGTGGCGATCACTTGCGATACCGCCGCTCCGCTCTTTCTCGCCACGTCCGAGGCCGATGCCGCCAGCTGGTTGGCCTGTTTGGCATTCTCCGCATTGTCCCTGACGGTCGCGGTCAGTTCCTCGATCGAGGCCGCCGTTTCCTCCAGCGAGCTGGCTTGCTGCTCGGTGCGCGCAGACAGGTCGTTATTGCCCTGCGCAATCTCCGAACTGGACTGGGCCACGTTATCCGCGCTTTCGTGCACCTGCACCAGCACCGTATGGATCTTGGCCACGAAGGCATTGAAGCCGGCCCCGATGACGGCCAGTTCATCCTTGCCGCGCACATCGAGCCGCACCCGCAGGTCGGCCTCGCCCGAGGACAGGTTGGTCATGGTCCGGCCCAGGGTGCGCAGCGGACGGGTCAGGCGCGACACCACCAGCACCAGGATGCCGCCCGTGGCCAGTGCGCATACCAGCGCGACGATCAGGGTGTACATCAGCAATTCGCGCGCCGGCGCCGTTGCCACTTTCTTCGGAAAACTCAGGTCCACGCTCCAGGGAGGGATGTCCGGGTGGATCGAGAGCGGTTGCAGCAGGCGGATGTTGCCGCGTCCATCGTCGAATTCGTAAGCCTTGCCCTGGCGGATGCGTTCGAGCGCGGCCGGCGGCAAGTCGTCGGCCTGCTTGCCCAGGCGCGCCGGCAGCGGGTGGCTGGCATACAAGCCACCGTTCGAGATCAGCGACAACTTGCCGCCTTCGATGACCTTCAGCTCGGACAGGATCGTGGTCAGGCGCGGCAGCATGAAGTCGGCGCTGGCCGTGCCGATGAACTTACCCTCAATCATGATCGGCGCCACCAGGGACGCCATCAGCACATCCTTGCCCGCCACCGGATACACATAGGGCTCGGTGAAAAAGACCTTGCCGCTGCGTTTGGGAATGTCGTACCAGTCATTCGCGCCGGCATCGGTGCCGAACACGATCGGTTCCACATTCACTTCGTTCTTGGCATTGCGCGTGAAATACGGCATGAAGCGGCCGCTGGCGTCGTAATGCGGCTTCTTGTCGGCAAACTCGGCATCCTTGGCGTCGAGCGCATTCGGCTCGAAGGTCACCGCCGCGCCGATCAAGTCCTCCGTCCCCAGCAGGGTGGCCTTGATCAGCTCGTAGATCTGCTCGCGCTGCAAGGGCTGGCCCAGGGCCTTGGTCGAGCGCATGGCCGAACCCAGGCTGATCACGCTGGCCAGGTTGGTCGAGAGCCGGCTTTGCAGCGCGCCGACCACCTCGCGCGAGGACGTGCGCGCCAGTTCCATGGCCGCCGCTTCCGCACTGGTGCTGCTTTTGTAGCCGATCACGGCCGCAGTCACGCCCAGGCTCAACACCACTAGCGCAGTGGCGGCGATACAAATCTTGCTGTTCAGCGAAAGACCAGATCCGAATGCTGCCATGGTGTTCTTATCCTCTTCGGTGTGTTCGATCATCAAAATGTCTTGGTCAGCGCCACCACGAAGGTCCCCACGGCGGGATTCGATACCGCCACCTTGCCGGACGAATCGGGAATGCCGAGCGTATAGGCGTCGTAGGCATTGGTCGAACCATGCGCCTTGGTGTACGCGCCCGATACGGCCCAGCCGCCGTCGAAGGCCTTGCTCACGCCCACTTTCAGGTCGCGCCAGTTCCAGATATCGTTGCCGGCGCCATGCACCCGGCCATCGCCCGCATGCAGGTTCAGGGTATAGCCTGAACCCAGGTCGACATTGGCGCCCACATCCAGGTAACCGGTGCCGCGCGCATTGGTGATGCCGAAGAAATCCTTGGTATAGGTGCTGTTGTATTTGGCGTAGAAAAACTTGTAGGTCATGCCCAGCGACAGTTCGCCGTAGTCGTACGAGACGCCGGTGGCGTGGTACTCGGCGCCAGGGTATTTGTAGTAGTACAGCAGCGCGCTGTAGCCGATCGGGCCGGCCGTGCCGGTATAGCCGCCGTACAGGTCGACTTCGAGCGTGCCATCTTCGATGAAGCGGTTGCTGACGGTCGACATCCAGACCCCGGCCGAGAAGCCACTGGGGTGCCCGATATCGAAGCCGCCCTGCAGCGCCGGCTTGCCCCAGGTCTGGCGGAAGCCGCGCGAAATATATTGCGACGCCAGGGTGACGTTGGCGGTCATGGTGGTCGCGGGCGCGGCTGCGGGCTTGGCATCCTCCGTGGCGGCCTGGGCTGATGCCTGGGAAGCGAACGCGAACAAGCTGACGAGAGAAAGTGCGAAGCGCTGTTTGACGATAGAAGGCATCTTGAATTTTCCGTAAGGTTACTGGACACGCAAGAACAGGCGCACCAGGTACATCTTGAGCGAAGAGTCAGACGAGGGTCAGGTCAAACGTGCAGCAGTACTTGCCGGCGGAGTTGGGGCCGGCAACGGCACCCGGTGATGCTGAGGCTCGTAACAAAGTGGACTTGCGCATGCGCAGGCCATGCGCCAAGGATAGGCGCGAGCGCGCGCCAATGTCAAACGTGTTGCACCAAGAGAAGGAAATCCGTTGTATAACGGAGAGAGGAACGCAGGGTGGAGAAGCGCGTACGCCGCGCAGCACGGCACCGGGACATTGAACGGCGCCTCACGGCATCGACGCCGATGCTGGCGCGGCAAGGCCGCACGCGCCGTGCCCTGGCGGCGGCGCGTGCGGCTGTCCTGCTTACGGCGGCGCGTGCGTGGCCAACGCTGTGCTGCTTACGGCAGCGCGTGCGTGGCCAACGCTGTGCTGCTTACGGCAGCGCGTACGTGCGTGGCCAACGCTGTGCTGCTTACGGCAGCGCGTACGTGCGTGGCCAACGCTGCCCTGCTTACGACAGCGCGTGTGTGGCCAACGCTGTGCTGCTTACGGCGCGGCGCCCGGTGCCGTGCCGGTGCCGTAAACCGTTTCCAGCGCCAGCGCTTCGCTTGCGCGGTAAATCGTATCGTGGCGCTCTTTCGGCATCGGCCGATACGTCCAGCGCACCGTGGCCGGCGCATGCGCGCGCAGCGATTCCGCCAGGCGCGCCGTGCCGGGCACGATGTTCTCTTCGTCGGCCGAGGTCAGGAAAATGGCCTTCGGCTTGGCCGGCAATGCCTTGATGCGCGCGTCCGCAGCGCGCACCAGCGCTTCATCGTTCCACCAGACGCTCGGGCTGATGGCCACGTAGCGGTCGAACAGTTCCGGCTCGGCCAGCAAGGTCTCGACAATGAACAAGCCGGCCAGCGACTCCCCCACGATGCCGGTGTCGGCCGTGGTGCGGTAGTGCGACCGGATATGCGGCATCAGCTCGGTACGGATGAATTGGCGAAATGCCGCCGAGCCACCCACGCGGATCGCGATTTTCTTGTCGTTCGCCACCGTGGTTGGCCCGGTGAGGTCGCGCCGCCGCTCCGTGTTTTCAATGCCCACCAACAGCACCGGCATCATGCGCCCCGCCGCCACCAGCGTCTGCACGGTCTCGGCCACGTGCGGGAAATCTTCGGCATTGCCACCGTCCGGCATGTAGAGCACTGGCAAGGGCGCTCCCGTTTCTCCGCCGTGGCCGCCCGGCACGAACACATTGATCCGCCGGGTCTCCGACAGCACTGTCGAGTCGATCGTGAACGTCTGCGACGCCACCGGCGCGGCAAACGACGGCAAGGCGGCACAGCCAACCATCAGGGCAAACAAAGCATTTTTCATGGTAAATCCAAAGGGGAAAGAACAACATACTGCCACCAAAACATTGTCTATACAACATAGTTTTCAGCGGCCACGCCGGCCACGCTTAGCCCACTGACCGGCAAGCTCGAACGCGCCATCTACCAGCTCGACAGCTGGGGCCTCGAAGGCCAGTCCGTCACGCGCACCTCCCTGCCCTATTTCCTCGACCAGCGTTCGAGCACCGTGCGGCTGGAACTGGGCGGGCGCCTGCAAACCGGCGCCATCCGGCACAAGCTGCTCGCCGGCGTCGACCACCTCGCGCGCACCATCCGCAACCAGGATGGACAGCGCATCGACATCGCGCCGGTCGACCTGTTCAACCCCCGGCTGCATGGGACAACGCCGTTCGAGCTGCGGCTGGAGGACGACCACGGCGAGGTACGCGCCAGCGGCCTGTATCTGCAGGACCAGGCGGCATGGGGGGCCATGGCTGCTGATGGCCGGGCTGCGCCACGATCGTCTCAAGAATGCGCGTGGTGCACGGCGCCGTCAGCGTCCTCGACGCCACCATCGCCCGGGACAATACGCTCGCGGTCGGAAACAAACTGCGCAACGCGCCGGGACGCAGCGCGCGCCTGTGGGGCGACTATGGGTTCGCCGGCGCCTGGCAGCCGTTGACCGTGTCGCTGGGGACGACCTACGTCGGCGAGCGCTTCGCCGCCCTGCGCAACAGCTACCGCGTGCCCTCCCCGGTCGTGTGGGACGCCGGCGCGCGCTATGCGATTGGCAAGCCGCTGGGCATGGACAGCACCGCCATTACCCTGAACGCGGACATGAAAAAACGCCTCGCGACCGGCTATGGCATGCCGGGCGTGCCGGCCCAGACTTGGGACATGCCGGCGCTGGCCGGCATGGACGCCTTGCGCTCGAGCAGCGCCGACATGCTTCAATTTGTCGGCGCCCATGCCGGCATCATCGCCTCGCCGCTCTACCCCGCGAGGCAGGCCGCCCACAAGCCGCAGCAGCCATCGACCAGCGGCCGGGCGAATCGATCGCCCTGGGCTGGCATCTCCTGGACAAGCACGGCTCGCACATCGTGTGGCACAACGGCGGCGCCGCCGGCTACCGCACGTACATCGGCTGCGATCCGGACACGCGGCGCGGCGTGGTCCAGATGTCCAATTCGCACAGCGGCTCGGACGATATCGCCCGGCGCGCCCTCAACCGCGCCTTTCCGCTGAGCGTGTACAGCCCTCCCCCGGCGCTGATGGCGGCCCTGGCAAAACGCGGTTACGATCAACTCGGCGCGATTTATCAGGAACTGCGCGCCGCCGATCCGCAGTTCAGCCTCGATGAAGCGCTGGTCAACCAGTGGGGCTATGAGATGCTCATGCACGGCAAGCCGGAACAAAGCCTCGCGATCTTCAAGCTCAATATATCGCTGTACCCCGCCAGCAGCAATGCGCACGACAGCGTGGCCGAAGCGTATGAAAAGAATGGCCGCGTCGCGCAAGCCATTGCCAGCTACCGGCGCGCGCTCGACATCGATCCCGGGGCGAAGAACGCGCGGGACAGACTGAAAAACCAGGCGTGCCGGCGCAAGGCGAACCAGCACCATCCTGGCAAATCCGGGGGCACGTTCAATCGCGCCGTCCGAGCCAGCGCGCCAGGGTGTCGATCACGCCTGTGGAGGCCACCGGGGCGGCCTGCTGCACACCGCCGGTATCGGCGGGCGCTACCCGCACAAAGCCAGCGCGTTGCAGCAGCATGGCCAGTTCGGCGACGCACTGCTCGAAATCCTCCCACAGCAGCTCGCGTCCGCCAACATACAACTGCTCCAGCGAGGGTTCGAACAACTGCAGCCCCGAATCGGCGGCACGGGTGCTGCGCCAGACCGAAAAGCACTCCGCGGCGCTATAGCGTCCGTGTGTCAGGCGCTTCCACGCCGGATGCTCCGCTATCGTTCGGTCGAGCAGCCGGTTGAAGCTCTCGAGCGGCGTGTTATCGTGGCGGCATTCGTCTTCCAGCGCCGTCCACACCAGTTTCACATCGACCGTGTTCGCCCGTAGTACCAGAATCAGGTCCATCATGTCCTTGAAGCGCGGGCGCACCAGGCATTGATGCAGCTTCCACGCCATTTGCAGTTCGGTGGCCACGCTTTTCTGCATTACGAACGGTGGGCCGAAGCGGGGCTGGTACAACAGGGGGCGTGGCGGCGGTTGCAGCTTGAGGCCGAAACTGACATCGATCTTGCACGATGCGAGCTGGTGCTCACCGATCCACGCGACGATATCGGTATTGACGGTCGGGAAATCGTCGTCCATCGCGTACTCGATCATGCGCCAGAACGCATTCTCGGCAAAGCTGCGGAAACGAATGCCGTCGTCGACCTCAGTTTCCGTGACCGCCGTGACCCAGGCGGTCAGCACGCCGGCGTCCACTGGTTCCAGCCCGACCCAATCGAGGTCGCCCGGAATGCGGCGCCAGCCCTGGTCGATCTGCTGGCGCGTGACATAACTCCCCTTGAGCATGAAGGGACCGTCCACCAGCGCGGCGCGCCTGAAAAACGCTTCTTCCACCACGATGCGCTGCGCGGTCGATTCGGGCAAGCCGCTGTGCGCCGCGTAGTCGCGTATGGTTGCCAGGTCAATTGTCATCGCTATGCTCCAGCCATCCATGATCGAGGGTGAGATTGCTGTCGAAGACGACGCGTTCCCACTGCTGTTTTTCAATCAGCCATCCGTGCGCGCCGATGGCGGCTGCCAGGGCCGCAACGCGCCGGCGCAATGCGGCATGCTCGCCCGTCTCGCGCAAGGTCACATAGCGGATGTCGCCGCCGCGAATCGCGTTGTTGGACAAATGGCCGCCGTATTGCTCGCTGACGGCCGCCAACTGCAAGCGGATCGCTGCCGGCACGGCCATGCGGCCATGCCATTCAAAATAGTGGTGCCGGCCGCCCGCTGCGGGCATCACGTCCGCCGGCGCATCCTGCTCGATCTTGCAGCGCACCACCCCGAAACCGGCGTGCGCTGCCTGGCCGGCGAGCGCTTGCGCGAAGCGGATCACCGCATCGAGTTCGCCGTCGCGGCACAGGGTCAGCATCGGCTGCACCGGGTGGATGCCGCGCGCCAGTTCGATGACCATGGGCCGCGCGCCGATGGATGCGGCGTAACGGTCGAACGCCGGCCACTGGGCAGCCGAGAGCGGCGCTGTCGTCAAGTGAATCTCATACATGTGCTTCAGGCGGCGCGGGGCGCGACATATCGAAAAACACTATGATACAGCGCGCCGCCACGGCTAGGCCTGCGAGGCCTCCAGGGTCGCGCGGTGGCCGGCCGTCATCAGGAACACCGCGTAGCCGGCCAGCAGCAAGCCGGCGAACACCAGCGCCATCACAAAGTTGTAATAGACCATGGTCCCCAGGCATACCAGCGCGCCGAGCAGGGCAAACAGCGGGAAGAAGGGATACAGCGGCGCACTGAACGGCCGCACCATCTGCGGCTCGCTGCGGCGCAGCTTGAACAGCGCCAGCATGCTGACGATATACATCGTGATCGCCCCGAACACCGACATGGTGACGATATTGGCCGTCAGGGTCTGCCCGCCGATCTTGATCAGCTCATCGCTGTAGATCGCGGCAATCCCGACCACGCCGCCGGCCAGCACGGCGCGGTGCGGCGTCTTGAAGCGCGGATGAATTTTCGCGAAATAATGCGGCAGATAGCCTTCGCGGGCCAGCGCGAAGATCTGGCGCGAATAGCCGAAGATAATGCCGTGGAAGGAGGCGATCAGCCCGAACAAGCCCAGCCACACGAGCATGTGCAGCCAGCCGCTGCTGCCGCCGACGATCATCTTCATCGCCTGCGGCAGCGGATCGTTGATGTTGGCCAGCTTGGTCCAGTCGCCCGCGCCGCCGGCGAACAGCATCACGCCCAGGGCCAGCGCCACCAGCGTCAGGATGCCGCTGACATAGGCGATGGGAATCGAGCGGCGCGGGTCCTTCGCCTCTTCCGCCGCCATCGCCACCCCTTCGATGGCCAGGAAAAACCAGATCGCGAAGGGAATCGCCGCGAACATGCCGGGAATGGCCGCCGCGCTGAAGCTGTCCTGGCCGGCCCATCCCCCCTTGGTGAAGTTGGCCAGCGAAAAGCCCGGGGCCACCACGCCCATGAACACCAGCAACTCGAAAATCGCCACGATGGCCAGCATCAGTTCGAGCGTGGCCGCCACCTGCACCCCGATGACGTTCATGGCCATGAACACAAGGTAAGCAAGCAGGGCGACCAGCTTGGGATCGAGCGCGGGAAACTGCACGTTCATGTACGCACCGATGGCCAGCGCGATGGCCGGCGGCGCGAATACGAACTCGATCAGGGTGGCGGCGCCGGCGATGTAGCCGCCCAGCGGGCCGAAGGCGCGCTTGCTGTAGGCAAACGGCCCGCCCGCATGCGGGATCGACGTGGTCAGTTCGGTAAAGCTGAAGATGAAGGTGGTGTACATGGCGGCGATGAAGATTGCCGTCACGGTAAAGCCGAGGGTGCCGGCCGATGCCCAGCCGTAACTCCAGCCGAAATACTCGCCAGAAATGACCAGCCCGACGGCGATGCCCCACAATTGAAAGGTGCTCAGTGCCTGCTTGAGCGCGGGCGCGCCTGCGTTGTTCGCGTTCATGAGTGACTCCAATCCGGGTAAGGTGGCGAAACTTGAGACGAAGATTGCTTGATGCGGCCGGCCAATCGCGAGCGTGAAGGTGCTATCCGAAGCGGATAAACAGTGCCGACGAGTTAAGTATGCCGTTAAATTAACGGTTTTGGCGAAGAAAATTCAAGGCATCACCAGTTAAACCCAACCCAGTAATACTCATCCTTGCCTTCCCCTTGAACAGGTAGCCACTGCCCCAGAAGGCGACGAAGTGCTGCTCGTTCGCTCTGTGCGATGGATACCAGTCGGGCGCATGCTGCGCGTACAGATAGGAAACGACATACACAACGCAAGCCATGAGCACGGCATAGATGGCGATCCTGATCTTGTTAGCCATGCTGCGCATCCCTGGATGCGCACGATCACATCAAAAAAGGCCTGCAACCGTCGCTGCAAGCCTGTGCATACGACGCCAGTGCGGCCCCGTTACCTCCTCATTTTACACGGACGCTGCGCTGGCCTTGTCGAGCGACCAGATGCCATCGGCCGGGTCCGGATAGGCCTTGAGCAATACCTGCTCGCCCTGGCTATCCATCGATTGCTTGCGCTGGCTCTGCTTTTCCTGCTCCGAGCGGCGCGGATCGCCAGTCAGATACGGTGCCAGCGCGGACAGCAGATCACGCTGGAAGGCTTGGCGCACTGGCGTGACCGTATCGGACACCAGATTGCCCATCACATAGCTCATCACCCGGGCCGACTGGCTGGCGGATTGATTGAGCGTGGCCTTGACCAGGCGCCCGTCGCTGTAGGCCAGGTTCACATCGCTGCTGGCGGCATCCTTGATCTGATGGAAGTTGTAGTTTTGCGATTGCTGGGTGTAGTCCAGCTTCAGTTGGCCGCCTGGCGTGCCCGGCGTATGAAAGCTGGCGTTCAGCTCGGATTTCTGCTGCTGCGCAATGGAGCGCTCGCCCTGGCTGCGTCCGCCAATGCTGGTGCTTTGCGACAGCTCGTAGGCGAAGCTGTCCTGTTCGCTCGGACGCATCGGATTGATCGACGTGGATGCCTGGCTGACCTGAGCGCTGAAGTCGGCCAGCCCGCTCAGCGCGGCATGGTCCGCCGCCGCCAGTTCCCATTTTCCGCCTGCGGGGGTGCCGGCACGCGGCGCGGTGCTGCCGACGTTGGCGTTGAGCCCGGAAAAGGCGTCCTTGAACATCGTCATCAGCCCGGCGTCGGCACGGCCCCTGCTTGCGGCGTGGTCGAACTGCTTGAGGTGGCTGGCCAGCGCCCTGGCCTGCTGTTCGGGACTGCCGAGACCCGACAGATTGCCGGTATCGACGCTGACCGACGCCGTGCCGGACGGCCCGCTCAGGCTGACCTTGCGTTGCGCGCCGTCGGCGTGAAAATCCAGGGCCTGCGTGCTTTCCGGATCGGTATCGAGCTTGATCGCGGCGCGCAGGTCGACCGACGCCAGCACCGCCGGATCGAATTGCGTGAGGCCCGCCAGCCTCACGGACGGCGGCTCCTCCGCCATGCCATCGATGGCGTCCTGGAAAGCGCCGGCCAGGCCGGCCAGCGCGTTGCGCTCCGCGTCGCTCAATTCCCCGCTAGTGCTCATCCGCACCGCCAGGCCATCGTCGCGGCTATCCAGGGCCAGCTGGACCTCGACGCCGCTTTTGGTGGTGATGCTGAGCGACATCCGGTCGTCGCCCTGGCCATGCAAGGCCGGGGCCGCCGGCGACAGGTGCGCCGATTGCGAGACATTGCTGACGTCGCCCCTGAATTGCGTAAGCAGGGCCGCGCCCAGTCCGCTGAAACGGCCGGCGCTCGAGCGCGCAGCGAGATTGGCGGCGATCAGATCGCTCACGCCATCGCGCGCGGTCGCTTCCCACGCCAGCGCGGAGGTGGCATGCATTGACGCCGCGACGCCCCGCGGACTGAGATTGACGATAGTGGACGGCGTCGATCGCTGCAGCGCCGGCGCTGCAGCGCGCTGGGGGGCGCTCGCCGCGCTCCGCGTCGATATGAGGCTCGAACTGGGAATGGAAGAAATTGCGCTCATGGCTGCTGGTCGAAAATGGTCAAATAACGCTGGAATCTTGCATTGTTTTTTTATCAACCGTACACTTCACGACGGCCTGACAACCGAAGCAACATTGACATAAGCTTATAACGACCGCAGGCGGAGAATCATGAGGGCGCGCCGAACATTTCTCTCCAGCTCATCGACAATGAAATAGTCAGTGAAAACGAATCCGTATTCGGTTAAGATGCGTAAATGAAACCCAAGGACGACAAAAAACTGGCCTCCATCGAACGCGCCACCTATGCGCTCGTGCAGGAAAACGGCCTGATGCCGCTGACGCTGGCCGCTATCGCGCGCGCCGCCGGCATTGCCACCAGCACGCTCTATATTTACTACCCGTCCAAGGAGGCGCTGCTCGACGCGCTGTACGAGCGCGCCAAGAGCGCCACCTTCGAGCGCCTCACGCGCGGCGCGGGAACGGAACTGGCGCCCAAGCTGCGCATTCGCCAGATCTGGCTCAACATGCTCAATAACCGCCTCGACCACCCGGCCGAGATGGTGTTCCAGGAGCAGTACGTCAGCTCCCGCTTCATGAGCGAGTCGAACCGCGAGCTGGGCAAGCGCTTCGTGCGCGAGTTCGACGAAGTCCTGGCAGCGGGCCGGCGCGACGATATCCTCAAGGCCGTCGCGCTTCCCTTCCTGGGGGCCTGCATCCTCGGCTCGGTGCGCGAAACCGCGCGCCTGATCGCCGCAGGCATCCTGCCAGACGACGAATCGACCAGGACCACCGGCTTTCAACTGTGTTGGGACGCTCTGAAGGCTTGAGCGTTTTTTTATCTTTTAACCGAATGGAGATTCACTTATCATGCAAAAAACGATACTGATCACTGGCTGTTCCAGTGGCATTGGCCGCGCCACCGCCGAACTGTTCGCCGAACGCGGCTGGAATGTGGTGGCGACCATGCGCGATCCGGCTGCGGCAGGCGCGCTCGCTGGCGCACCGAACGTGCTGGTCACCCGGCTTGACGTAACCGACGGCGCCTCGATCGACGCTGCCGTCGCGCTCGCGCTGGCCAGCTTCGGCCGCATCGATGCGGTCGTCAACAACGCCGGCTTCGGCGCCTTCGGCCCCTTCGAGACGGCATCGACGCAACTGGTCGAACGCCAGCTGGCGACCAACGTCACCGGCGTTCTCGACGTGGTGCGCGCGGTGCTGCCGGCCATGCGCGAACAGCGGGCAGGGACGATCATCAACGTCGCCTCGGTCGGCGGCCTGACGACGATGCCGCTCAACGCGATTTACCACGCTACCAAGTACGCCATCGTCGGCTTTACCGAAGGCCTCACTTACGAGCTGGCACCGTTCGGCATTGCGGCCAAGGCGGTCGCGCCGGGCGGCGTCGCCACCGACTTCGCCGGGCGTTCGCTGTCAACGACCTTCAGCGGTGACGCCCACCCCTATGCGGACTCGGTAGCAAGCGTCATGCGCACGTTCGAGAACAACCGTGGCGGCTATTCCCAGCCGCGCGCAATCGCCGAGGTGATCTTCAGCGCCGCCACCGATGGCAGCGCCCGCGTCACGTACGTGGCCGGTCCGGACGCCGAAGCGCTGCTGGCCGCGCGCGCCAGCCTGGGTACCGAAGCCTATATCGACATGATGAACCAGCGTTTCGGCTTGAAGTGAGTTGCTTAAGCTGCTCGGCGTTACATTGACAAACCATTAACCTCCCCGCGACAATGCCGGCCATGCGTACATTTCCCCTGATTGATATTGGACTGAACCTGTCCAGCCACCGCTTCGCGCGTGACTGGGAACACGTGATCGCGCGCGCGCATGACGCCGGCGTCGAGCGCTTCATCCTGACCGGCACATCGTTGAAAACGTCCAATGAAGTGGCGCTGCTGACGGAAAAAATGGCCCCCGGCAGCGCTTACTTCACCGCTGGCGTTCATCCCCATTATGCTTCCGGGTTCGATGCCGACGCACTGGATCAGCTGCGCGTGCTGCTATCGCATCCACATGCCGTGGCGGTGGGCGAAACGGGTCTCGATTACAACCGCGACCTGTCGCCTCGCCCTGTGCAGCGCGCCGCCCTCGAGGCACAGGTCGAGCTGGCCTGCACGGCCGGCAAGCCCTTGTTTCTGCATGAGCGTGAGGCCGCACCGGATCTGCTGGCCATCCTGGATAACTTCAAGGACCGCCTGCCACACTGCGTCGTGCACTGCTTCACCGGAAACGAGGCGGTCGCGCGGCAGTATGTCGAGCGGGGTTTTTATCTCGGCATCACCGGCTGGGTCGGACAGAAAAACCGCAATCAAGACCTTGTGCGCGCTCTGCAAGTCATCCCACCCGAGCGCATGATGCTCGAGACCGACGCGCCCTACCTGACGCCGCCCGGCTACGCCCCGGCCATTGCGGGCAGAAACGAGCCGGCTGGGCTGCCGCGCGTTGCTGAACTGCTGGCCATCGGCCGCGGCGTGCCGGTCGAGCAAGTCAGGGCGGATGCCTATGCGGCGACCATGGCGTTTTTCGGACTCGGAGACCTGCGCCACGGCGAAGGGTGACGTTTCCAAGGCCACTCGGGCACCGGCCGCGCGGCAAGGCGGCGCGCAGCGCATACAGCCACCAGCGCCGTCGCAAGCAACACCAAATCGGTACCGGCAACCGCCAACGGCATTGACGACGCGATAGCTGATGCGTCCCGTCTTTTCCTGCCGTACGCGGCGCTTTTCCACCCACAGCAGCAAGCTGCGCCCCTTGCACATTGGCTGATGCGGGACGCTGCCGGGGGCGCATCAGTTATCGTTTTCCTCCGACACATCGGTGTACGGAAGATACGAGCGGCGCTCCGGATCCACTTTCACCATGAGCATGCCCGCCGCGCCCACATGCCGGTTCGGGCCAAAGCGCATGGCCGGCAAACCATCAACGTCAAAGCCGCGCATCTGCTCGATGGCATGAACGAAGGTCTCGCGGTCGAGCCTGCGCCCACTGCGTTTGAGTGCCTCGACCAGGATCGCGACCGCGCCGAGCGCCAGGCGTTCTTGCACTGGCCGCGCGGCGCCGGGATAGGATAAGGCGGCCGGCGCGGCCAGGCGCAGGCGGCGCGCCGCGTCCGGGGCCAACACGAACACCGTGCGGCCGGCCTGCATCGCCAGCGCATGAATGGGCACCGCCGCTACCTTGTGCGCAACGCCTGCCAGATGGGCGCCGTCACCCAGGGACAATACGGCAACTGCGCCATTGCCACGCGCGTGTACAGCGGCGAGCGGCACCAATGTGAAACCACGCGCCACGGCCCGCGCCTGTAAAGCCCGCACGGTATCGGGCTCGGTGTCGGCGGCGGCCGACAATGCCAGCGTTGCGCCTTTGGGCGCCGCGGCCAGTGCCTGATCGAGCATGAAGCGCGCCTGCGCCGCGCTGCCCGGCAACAAGCCGAACGCGGCGGCGCCAGTGCCCGCATCAGGCGCGATCGATGGCGTGGCAGGCGGCACGTCCCTGCCCCAACCCAGCATCGCGAAGACGGCTGCACCCGGATCAAGCTGCAGCACCAGGCGGCGGCCGTAGATGCCGCCAGCGCCATTGATTTGCGCGAAACGCGCCTGTACGGCTGGTACCACGCTGGCATCGAGCCGCACGCCGATCATCAGCGTATCGGAACCGATGCCGGGATCGGCATCGGCCTCGCTGCCGAGCACGTCGAGATAGGCCGACAGGTCGGCCAGCGCACCGGCATCGAAGCGGTAGCGCGGCATCAGCGGATGCAGTGCGCGTCCTGCGGAAAGACCGTCGTTGACGGCCAGCCGCAGTTCATCGAGGCCGGCCTTCTGCCCCGCAAAACGCTGCAAGGCAGGCGCCGCGACAGACCCTTCGCGGCGCCCCTCGCCGTGCCGGCCATGGCAGCGCGCGCAAGCGGCCGCACCGCTCTGGTACGCCAAACGTCCGCGTTCCACCGTCGCCTGTGCCCCGGCCCAGCCACTCAAGCCGAGCAGGCAGACAGCCAGCACGGCGCGGCCAGGTTTCACGGCTGCGCACCCAGCATCGGCACCACCGCCGCCACGATCTCGGCCGGCGCGCCCAGCGCCATCAGCTTTTTCCATTCACCGGTCCGCAAATTGCCGGCCAGCAGAATGGTGCTGTGATCATCGATCTGTTCGCCGTTGTAGCCGCCGAGCTTGTAGCGCACCCAATCGACGTTCTCCTTCTTGCCAGTCAGGAAAGTCCAGCCCGGCTTGATCTGGAAACGTTGCGCGAAATCGCGCAAGACGGTGGGCGTGTCGGTGCCGGGATCGACCGTGATCGACACCATGTGCACATCGTGTCCGGCGCGCTCTCCCAGCAAGGCCTGGACCCGCGCCAGATTGGCTGTCATCGGCGTGCAAATGCCAGGGCAGGTGGTGAACATGAAATTGATCAGCACCACCTTGTCCTTCAACATGTCGTCATAAAAGCGCACCGCCCGCCCATCCTGCGTCAGCAGCGGCAAATTGGTGAAATACGTGCCCGCCACATCGCGCCCCGTCTTGACCGGCCCGGCCGCCTTTTGCGCCGCGCGCACAATCTCGGGCGCCGACACCAGGCCTTCGAGCCGGGTCCAGCTGCCGACGCTGTCGTTGATCACCAGTACCAGGCCGCTGTGCTCGGCCGGCGCCGCGCCGCCGGCACCCAGCGCCGCCAGCAGCGAATCGACTTCCGGCTTGCGGCCAGTGACAAAGTGCCAGCCCGGCCCGGCGTCGAAGCGTTTGGCAAACGCCTTCAGGCGGGCCGGCACATCGACCGCCGGGTCGATACTGATCGAAATGAGGGCAATATCGCTCCCGACCCGCGCGCCCAGGCTCTTTTGTACCTCGCGCAGGGTGGCTGCCTGGGTCGGGCAAATCATGGTGCAACTGGTGAAAATGAAATTGACGATGACGGTCTTGTCCTTGACCAGGTCGCGCTGGAACGCCACCTGGCGCCCATCCTGATCGAGCAAGGACGCTTCCGGCACCGCCTTCGGCGCCGCGTGCGCCATCAGCGCACAGCACCACAACACGCCCATGCACAGCCACTGTGCGTTCATGCGTCTGCCCATCGTTGCCTCCAAAAGTCTGAATCCGGCCAGCGCTGTTCGCGCCGGTAATAGTGAGCGCGCTGCACCAGGTAATCGGCATACATGCTGCTGATCCGATCCGCGTAGGCCGGCATGGCGCTGGCGTCGCCGCCGAGGGCGGCAGCGAGCGCGCCGGCAGCGGCCAGTCCCTGCTCGAGCGCGCTCATGATGCCCTGCGACGACAGCGGGTCGACACTGGCGGCAGCGTCGCCCACGGCCAGCCAGCCGGCGCCGGCCGCTTGCGCCAGGCAGGCGCTGTAGGCCGGCACGATGGCAGCCGCTGCCTCGGCCTGGCCGCCGTGCTGTACCAGGCGGGCATGCGTCAGCGGCGCACTGTCCGGCCGGGGCGGCCCGGCCAGCGCGCGGCGCGTGTGCCGGCCCGCGTCGGTCATGTACGCCAGCACCAGGCGTCGCTCTGGCAGCGGCGCCGAGTACCACCAGCCATCGCGTTCGGCTTCGATCAGCGTACGGCATTGCACCTTGTTGCCGGCGCCATGATAGGTGACGACCCCGACCAGGTGATCAAGCGGACGGCGCGCGCTGCCGCAGCGCCGCGCCACCGTCGCGCGGCGCCCGGTCGCGTCGACCACGAAGCGCGTGTGCCAGTCCAGCGGACCGTCGGGGCCCGCCAGCCGCAAACGCCAGCCGCCAGCCGCGCGCGCAAGCTGTTCCAGCCGGGTCGCGCCATGCAGCATCGCGCCGCACAACTGCGCCTGCCTGCGCAGGGTGGCGTCGAAGCGGCCGCGCTCCAGATGCCAGCCATTGCCGTAGGGGCTGAACAGGAAGTCGCGTCCAGCCGCCTCCGGTGTGCCCCAGGCCGACATATTGCCCAGCGATTCCAGATGGCCATCGGCGAGGAACGCATCGAACACGCCCAGGCGCTCGAGCGCGACCCGGATGCCCGGACCGACCGATTCGCCAACCGCCAGCCGCGGCCCGGTGTCGCGCTCGGCCAGCAGCACGCGATGCCCTGCGCGCGCCAGCAACAGCGCCACGGCCGCGCCGGCCGGCCCGGCGCCAATCACCGCCACATCGGCATCACAGGGCGCCATCAATGCGGCGTTCCCATGCCCCAGATGCGGTGCGGCCGCCCCTCCTTGCCCTTGGACAGGTAGTTGGTCGACACCTTGCCCGCATTCGGCACCACCGGTAGCTGCGCCTTGGCGGCCAGACGCGCGCTGCGCGCCATCCCGCCCACCGGACAGCCCATCCCGATCCACTGCACGATGATGCTCTTGTAGCTGGCGCCACCGGTATTTGCCGGGATCGCCTGGAACGCGGTCGCCATCGCGCCGTTACCGGCCAGCATGCTGGTCACCAGCGGACTGTTGAGCGGATCGAAACGCCTCACCCAGCCGTTGCGTTCGCACGCCAGCGCGCGCATCAGGGCGTCGTTGTCCTCCAGGGCGAACCATTCCTGGATCGACATCGATACCAGTGGCGCGTCCTTGGCGGCGGGATCGGCGCCAAGCGGATCCGGGCCTTCCAGCTTGACCCGGTGTCCGCTGACGCCCATTTGGCGCTCACGCATGAAATTGATGGTCGAGTGCATGCAATGCGCGATATCGGTGTCCACAGGCGGCGTCTGCCCGAGATACAGGATATAGTCCTGCCACAGCTTTTGCTCCGCGGCCGAGAACACGTGGTACATCGGCCCATTAAAACTGATCAGCTGGAGGATGGTGCTGTGCTCCAGATCCCCCGGCACGACCAGGCCGGCCTTCTGCATTTCTTGCAGCAGGCCGAACGGGTCGAGCATCCAGTCGTTGATCAGGTTCGGCCCGAGCATTTTCTCGCGGTGGGCGCGGCTGGCATACGGCGCCTTGGCCTGGATCATCGCCACCACGCGATCTTCCGGCGTTGGCGGGCTGGTGCTGGCGTTGGCCATGTCGTCACCCAGCGTTCCCAGCGTGCCGAACGCCACATACCCGGTCCAGATGCGTTTCCAGACCAGCTGCATGGCCGCTTCGCCTTCCGACTCGCGCACCTGGTCGAGGTACATCTCGACGCAGGCCTTGGCGATGGCCCCGTGGCCGGCACTGGCATTGTCGATCCCCAGATGCAGCGCGTAATACAGCGGATTGATGCCCAGCGCTTTCATCTGGTCGACAGAGCTGAGCAGGCCGATCGCACTCCATTCCAGGTACAAGGTCATGCCCAGCAGTTCCGGCATGAATTCATCGCCGAACTGCGAGATCGCCAGCAGGAACACGGGCTGCGTAAAAGCCGAATCGTACAGGTCAGGATTGTCCGCATACTCGCGCGTATGCAAGTCCGGCAGGTAGATGTTCAAGCTCTTGAGCAAGTCGGTGTAGACGTTGGCGTGGTTCTGTTCCACGTTGCCGTCGCCCATCTCATCCATGCGGATGCTGAACATCATGGAATCGATCGAGCCGATCGGGCCGTCCGGCGTGATGCCGCGCAGCCAGGCGCCATCGAGCTGGTTGAATGGCGCCATCTGGAAGATGCTGTTGATGACGCTTGCGCGGCTGTTGCTCAGGTAACTCTGGTGCGCGGTGCCGCTCTGCGCGACCAGGTACTGCTGCCGGGCCGAACTGAGGCTGGCGTCGCGCACGAAATTGTCGTAGATCAGGTCGAGGCGCGCGTCGAAGCTATCCTTCGTGAAAGGAAAGAACTTCCAGACTTCGTCATGATCTGCCAGTTCCTGATTTTGCCAGGCTTTCTCGAGAAATTCGCCCACCAGGCTGTGCGCGCGCGGCAGGAAATCGCCGTACGACGCGATATTCATCAGGTAGTAGAAGAAGTCGCGCATCGTGCTGCCAAAGTAAGGCGAGCGCTCCGTCTCGATCATCACGCGTTGTCCGTCGACCTGCTTTTGCACGACGAAACCCAGGTCTTTCCAATGTTCGACCATGGCATTGTCGATGTCGGGCGGCGCGGTCGGCAAGCCGCGCGCCCACGGCACGCGCTTGGCCAGCACTGACGACAAGGGTTCCTTGTTGATCCCGTCGTCCGATGCCACTCCGGCATCCAGCGTCCCGACCGGCACCACATCGTCAGGACGCTGGGCCGGCCACCAATAGGTGTTGCACTCCGAGAAGTCGGCCTGCCATGGCAAGGCCATGTGCATGGTCAGGCCGCCCGGCGGCGTGGCCGGGTTAATGCGGCACAGGCCAGCCCAGGTACTCGCCTCACGCGAAAAATACGTCATTTCAATGCCGGGATAGAAGGCGCCGCCGACGCACGGTTCGAGCGCGGCGCGGTCGAGCGCGGCCGGTTGTTGCGCCACGGGCAAGGACGACAGCGGCGGCGCCGCGGCTGGCTCGCCCTGCCAGTCGGCGATGAAGTCGCCTTCGGCCCAGCGTTTCATCTTGGCGTATTGCACCGGGCTGAGCGTGAGCCAGGTGACATACACGCCGCTGAGCGGCAGCGGCGTGTTCAGCGACGCGTCGGCCAGCATGGTCGCCTCGCCGCCATCGCCCGACATCTGGGGCATGAACCTGTCGTTCGCGTAGCGCAGGGTTTCCGGCGTATCTTGTGCATCCACATTGGCGGCGACCAGGTTGGGCGGACGCAGGCGGCCGAACACATGGCCGCGCGCATCGCGGAACGGCTCCTCGTTGCTGTTCGACGCCAGCGCCAGGAACACCGGATTGCACGCGCCCATGAACGAACCCTGGGCCGTGTCGCTGCCGTGACCCCGATTTGCGGTCTTGTTCAGCCAGGTGAAGGTGTCGAGCCGCTTCAGGATCGGATACACGTCCCGCATGAATGACACCGCGTCGCTCTGCGAGGCGTCGCCCACCGCTTCGCGCGCAATATCGTACAGCGTGGTCAGGGTTTCGGCCGCTGGCACGAACTTGGGCACGGCGCACAGCACCCAGGCCTGATCCTTCAGCGTCACGCTGGTGCCGTCGTGCAGCACCACGGTGGCGCTGACCGGGCCATCGGAGACATCGTCAAACCAGTAATCGTTATTGGCAAAGGCGCTGCCCACGTTCAGCAAGCCGATCGGATTGTTCGGAATCAGCGAGCCCGATTTGCCGGCGCCGCCCAATACCAGCAAGCGGCCATCGCTATCGGTGCGCAATTCGCCCAGCGGCACCTCGACCTTGGGCGACTGCGCCACCGGCTTGATCACTTCGCCCGGCGTCCAATACTGCGTTTGCAGCGGCGGCGCTTGATTGTGCAGCACGTCCGATGCCTTGATGTTCATGTAGCCGTCGCGGCTGCCTCGCACCCAGTCCGGATCGGCGCCGCCCGGGGCCGGCATCAACACCGTGTAAGGCAACGGCCCGATGGTGCCGCCGTCGAACCTGACCCGCACGGCGGGATCGGTGCCGCCGATCGAACGCGGACCCGGGTCGATCACCAGCCGTTCGCGCTCGGGCGAACCGGCCGGGATTTGCTGGTTGCGCAGCGGCGCAGCGTCCGGGTCCTTTTCATAAAAATCAGGATACTGGCTCTGCCAGTAGCGTCCCAGGAACATAGTGTTGACCGCCTTGCGGTTGGCCAGGTGCACGGTCCAGGTGATGCTGGCGTCGGCCGCCGTCAATTCGCGGATCGGCTGGTCGTTGGCGTCATAGGCGTAAATGCGAAAGCGCGCGGCCTGGCGCTTGATGCGTCCATCGGCATCCTTGTAGCCGCCGGGCGGATCGACCACCTCGCCGGGCGACTCCGGGCCGCAATAGTAGGCGTCCGGGCTGTTGCCGACGCGGGCGATGCCCAGGCCGGGGTGGATGCGGCAATAGGCAATCGCCGGCCCGGCTGCGGCGCCGCTGGTGCTCCTGGGATCTCGATGTGCGCTCACGCGGCTCTCCTGTTGCGACTCGGTTGTGGTGGTTGGTTCATTCGATGGCAGTCAAGACCAGCCGGGCCGGATCGGCCCAGCGCAGGCCCAGCGAGGGGGCCTGGAAATGCATGAAGTACAGGCCCGGCGCGGGCGCGGCGAAGTCGACGCTGTAGGCGCCGTTGCCCTGGGCGCTGGCCAGCAAACGTGTTTGCGAGATGCCGGACGCATCGAAAATGAGCACCTCGAGGTCGCCCGCCGGCGCCAGCCTGGCCGGCTCGCCTGCGCCATGCACGCGCAGCCGCAGGCGCTGCGCGCGGCCCGCGGTCAGCGCGCCCTGCCCTGGTTCGAGCGCCACCGCCAGCTGGCGCGCCGGCCGGACCCCGTCCGCAGCGGCGATATCGAGCGCGAAACAGTGCAGCACGCGCGGCTGGTCCAGGTACATCACCAGCTGGTAGGCGCCGGCTGGCGGCAGCCGGGTGTCGACCCGGTACTGTCCGGGGTCGCGCTCTTGCAGGCTGCGATCGACCACCATCAGCGCGCGCGGCGTGCGGCCGTAATTGCGGAACGCGCCGAGCGGCGCGGCCATGCCTTCCTTGTAATAGTAGATGCTGCGGTCGGCCGGATTGGCCAGCAACATGGCGTCGCCGTTGGGCGCCGCCGCCATCACGCCGGCCAGGCTGCTGCGCTGGCCGGGCGCCAGCTGGCCGCCGGCGAAACTGGCTACCTTGATCGCTTCGCCGCTGCGCCCCAGGCCGTCGAGCGCGACCATGTGAACCTCGGGCCCGCCCTGGCGGTGGATGTATGCCATGCGCCCGGAAAAAGCCAGCTGGTCCGGGCCCTTGCCGATCTGGGCGCTCTGGACGATCTGGTTGCTGGCGGTGTCGAGCACTTGCAGTTCGCCGGTAAGGCCGTTGAGAACCAGTCCCAGCCGGCCCCCGGGAACGAAACCGAGTTCGTTCACGCCGGGCGCGCCGGCCAGGCGTGCCGCCACGCGCCCGCCGCTGTCGATGGCGACGATGCTGCCGTCGCCGCTATCGGCCACATAGACCAGCCGCGCAGCGCCCGACCAGGCCAGCGCCACCGGCGCCGGTCCGGTCGCGACCACGGCGCGCTGGCGCAGCGCCAAGGCATCGATCACGGTCACGCTGCCGGCGCCCCGATTGCTGACGAAGGCGACCGCGCCATCGTCGCTGAAGGCAATCTCGTGCGGCCCTGCCCCGGTGTCGATGCGCGCGGCCAGCGTGCCGTCGGCGCTGCCCAGCACGGCGACGCCGCTGGCAGTGGCGACCCAGACACGGCCCCTGCGGCCGGGCTGGCGCGCCAGGCGCGCCGGCTGCGCGCCGACCTGCGTGTTGGCGAGCACTATCCAGCTGCGCGTATCGACCAGCGCCACCGCGCCAGCTTCCGGCATCGAGACCAGTACGCGCTCGCCCTCTTGCAGCCAGTCGGCCCCGGGCGCCTTCAACTCGACCAGTGCCAGCAACTTCGAGCCGCCAAAGCCGTTGAGCGGATTGATCACCGAAATCGATGGCTCCGCATTCAGGGCCAGCACGTAATAGGCGTTCAGGTCGAGCGCCGGGGTGTCGAACCAGTTGCCGCCGACGAAGTGCGAAGCTTTGCGCCGGCACTCGCCGACGTCGCCGGCGCTGCCCGGGCGCTGCCGGTCCAGCCACGCGGCCGGCCGCGCACCGCGCAGCGGCGCTCCCTGGCTATCGAGCAGGCGCAAGGTGAAGCCGACATCGGCGCCGTCGCGCAAGGCGCCCGACGCGCTCAGTTGCACACGCACGCCCTCGTGCTCGATCTGGCCCAGCGGCACCGGCTGGGCCAGCAGTGCGCCCGACAGCAGGCAGCCGGCCGCCAGCAGCATTGCGCGGCGTCCCATTATTTCAGCGCGCCGCGACGGCGCGGCGACGAGCGCAACGCGGCCGCGGCCCGCGTCAACGGCGGGGTGGATGCGACTGGCGCGGCCCCATAACGGGCCTGGCCGCCGAAAGGCGAGGCCACCAGCACGGTGTCGGGCAGCGCGGCGCTGGCGCTGTAAGTCCAGCGCCCTTGAGAATCGACCGGCACGCTGGCCTGCCAGCCGTTCGTGTCGCTCAAGGTCAGGCTGCTGGTGCGTACCCGTTCGCCCGGCGCGGCAGCCGGGCGCACCGTGACCGTTCCGCTGATCTGGTAGCCGGCCCCGCTCGGCCGGACGGCATCGATCGCGATGGTGTCGGGCAGGATGGCGCCGGCGGCGCCCGGCGCGACCCGGAACAAGCCCCACAATCCCGCCTGGTACTGGGCGGCGGTGGCGCTGCGGTACACATAATCGCCCGCCGTCTTGAAGTGCCCGCCGGCCTGGGGAATGACGATATCGAAGTGCGAGGTCGGACCAACCCCGGTCGTGGCACCGGTCACGGCCGACTGCGGGTTGTGGCCGATCCTGGTCGAGCGGTCGAGATACGGCTGCTCCTGCCACTGGTGTCCGCTCAACTCGAACACTTGCTGGTTGTCGCCGATCCCGGGCGCGTGCAACACCCGAAAACGGACCGGCATGCCGGCCGGAGCCCGGAATACCGGTGTCACCGGATCGCCTCCCGTCAGCGCGTTCGAGATGGCGCCGCTGGTGTCGAATGCCGAATACGAGATGCTGCTCAGATTTCCCAAATCGCTCGCTAGCAAGGCATACCACGAAGCGGGTGGCGCCGTGCCGGCTTTTAACCCGGCTGCGGCATTCACCCCGTAGCGATAGAAAAACGGTTCGCTGCGGTAATTGAAGGCCGACATCGGCATGCCCGCGTCGTACAGCGGATTACCATTGAGTTCCATCGAGATATCGTTCTGGAACATCAGCGTGAAATCGCGGAACACGCCACCGTCGGCGGCGAACACGGTGGCCGAGGTGCGCGTGCCAGGGTCTTCCACCCAGGTCGCGCCCTTCGGCTCGATGACGATCGCGCCGAACAGGCCGCGGTAGGCCTGCATCAAGGGGTCGGCCGGCTGCAGATTGACGGCGCCAAATTCGACCGGCGTTGCGCGCAGATCGCCGTCGGCACCGCGTTCGAGGGTGCCGGCGTACCAAAGATAGTCGCGGAAAGGCACGGCGCAACCGCTGCACGCCGGGTCCCGCGGCGGCACCGTCTGCACCGGGTTGTTGCCCACGTTGGCGCCGTTCGACGAGGTAACGTCAAAGGCCAGCAGTTGCGGATGCAGGCCCACGCTGGAGGAGGTGCTCATCATAATGTCGGCATAGCCAGCCGAATAGGCGGTGGTGCCGTCCGGCCGGCTCGCCGATTCTTTCTTTTTAAACACACTGTCATCGCCATTGACGCGATTGCTCAGGCGGACCTTGATCCAGTCGCCGGCGGCAGCGCGCAACACCAGCGGTTCGAGCGCCACGCCCGGGCGCAGGCGCCCGCCGTCGACAAGATCCTCGTCGCGCACATAGACGATGGCGTTGGGATCGTTCAGCGGATGGCTGCTATCGTAGGTGTTTGGTCCGACATTGATGCCGCGCTCGTTGTAGGCAAGCGTGCCCTTCTCGCCGAGCAGCTGCTTGACCGTCAGCGCCGAGACATTGAACTGGCGCAGGCAAGGCAGGCCCAGGCTGCAATCGTCCTTGAGATCGCGCGGCAGCGTGGTGGCCAGCGCCGGCGGCGGGATCAAGTTGCCCGGCAATGGCGCCAGGTCCGGCGTCGCCTTGCGGTAGGCGCGCAACAAGCCCCAGGCGCCGTTGGTCAAGCCTTCATAGGAGGCACTCGGATTGTACAAATAATCGGCGCCATGCTCGCCCGCAGTGCGCGGCACGGTGAACAAGGCTTCGAAGTGCTCGGACAAGATCATGAACTGGCTGTTGCGAAACCCGGAATTCGGATCGAACGGCGCATGCTGCCATTTCAGGCCATGCATGGTGAAGTCGTGCATCGACGTGTGCGACCCGACCAGCATGCGGATCTGGACCGGGTCGTCCTCGTAGGCGCGCAACAACGGCGTATACGGATCGGCCGGGTTCATGCCGGCACTGATCGGCCGGCGCGGGAATCTCAAGCAGTCGCCCGTGCACGCGGGATCGATCCTGGCGCCGCCAACCGGTTGGCTGCTCATCGCGGCATCACTGCGCGGGATCGAGCGGAACACATGGGCCAGATCGGTTTCCACCCCACCCGTGATGGGCGTGACGGGCGACGGGGCCACGCGGTGCGGCAGCGGCTCGCCCCGGTAATTCATCGACACGATGCCAGGGCCGAAGTCGCTGATCAGAAACGGCTTCGGGCTCGCTGGCGGGCTGGCGGGCTGGCCGGCGGGCGGGCAGCCCGGACAATTTATCGCATGCACCGTGTCGGCCCAGCCGCGGTATTCGGCGCCTGGCGCCAAGGGCTTGCATTGGGAAAATGCCGCAAGCTGACCCGGGTAGCAATCGGGCTGGGCGCGGCTGCCCGGCCCGTACGCCAGTTGCAAGTCGCCCCAGGCCAGCGCGAATTCGCGGTAGGCGCGCTGCCCGCCCTTGGGCAGGATGTTGGCCGCATAGCTGGTTGGTCCGCCGTCGGCGCGCCGGCCCGGTCCGCCGGGTGCGCTATTCATCGGACTGCCGTCCAGCATGGTCCAGGTCGAGCCGGCCGGTTCGATCAGCAGGCCGCCGTACAGGCCGGTCATCTGGTGGGTCGACGGTCCGAAATGGTCGTGCGTGAAGACGGTCATGAAGGTGCGGTCGTTGCCGCTGCGGTCGAGCAAGGGATCGACCCACCAGCGTTGCACGGTGGCCTGGGCTCCCAGCCATTGACGCTGGGCTGGCGGCACATTGCCGCAGTCGGGCCTGGCGTCGGCGGCGGCGCGCGGACCGCAGCCCAGCGCGGCGATCGCCTTGGAGCGCAGCAAGCGCGGTTTGCCGCCGCCGTACGGCAGCAGTCCGCCGGCCGTGTTGATGCCATCGATCCTGTCGCGCACCTCTTCCGGGCTGAAGGTGCCGTCTTCATAGTTAAAGCCGTTGGCCGCGCCATCGGAGGCCAGCACGTCGAATTTGACCAGGTGGATATGCTGGCCGATGATGTCGGTCGGGGTGCGCACCTGGAAATCGTCCAGCTCGTAGTAGGCCGGCACCAGATTGGTGTGCCAGTATTCGACGACGTCGTCGCTGTGGGCGCGGAAGAACAGCGGCTCGGGCGGTTTTTCGCCGCTCAGGATATCCTTCACGTCGCCCCACAAGGCCATCATGCGCTGTTGCGGGTAGTGCCAGCCCTTCTTGTTGAACACGGCATCGACCTGCAAGCTGGCGCCGCGGTAGTGGCGAACCTTGCCATCCACGCCGAGGCCGGGGTTGGCGAACGGCGCGCCCGGCGCCGGCGGCAAGCCATTCATCTTGAAGCGCCCGGCCGTGCCGTCCGGCAGGAAGGTGGCGATGGTTTTTTGCGCATGGGCCGCCATCGCGGCCTGCTCCGCCGGCGTACCATCCTCGGGCAACTCGACGGCCTGGGTCCAGCCCAGGTCCTTGCTGAAATCGAGGGTGGTGTGCGCTTCATGCTTCACCTTGGCCTGGGTAATCAGGTGGCGCGGCAAGCCGCCGTCGAGCACTTCCTTGCCGTCGACCGCGAAGTCCATTGGCGGATGGGGTGGGCGGTGGCCCGCGCGGCCGGGCACGAAAAACGGGTAGCCGGGGTTGCCGCCGCCTTCACCCAGTTTCACCTGGCCATTGCGGATCTCGACCGGGGCCGGCCACGGCGCCATCGGCCGGGTTGGCAAGGGCAGCACGGCCGGAATCGGGGTGCCGCGCAGGATTTCCGGGTCCGGCAAGGCGCGCGCCCCCGGGGTCGGGCGCCCGTCGCTCAGCGGCGTGCCCGCCTCGAACACGTCGTGGACCCGGAACAAGGCCCACATGCCGGAGGCGAAATGGGGATAGAAGTGGCAATGGAAGATCGAGTCGCCGGCAGTCAGGTTGCGGTTGCCGCTGCCGTCGTAGACCAGGTCCAGTGTGAACGACGCCCCCGGTCCGATGGCCTGGCTGTCCAGGTAGGCGCTGACGTCGCTGCCCGCGCTTTGCAGCCACTGGTGGGCGTGGTGATGGTGCACGTGGTGCACGGCGGCGCCCGCGTGCAGGATGCGAAAGCGCGCGCGGTCGCCCAGGTAGCTGTGATACACGTTCGACGGATCGTCCGGGAAATAGGCTTTGCTGGCACGGGCTGCGGCCGGTTTGCCTGGCTCGCACGGCGGCTTCAACGAGTTGGGCAAGGTTTTTGCGTACTCTTCCAGCTGCCCGGTGGTGCACGGACTGTTGGCCGGCACATCGACCACCATCGAGGGATCGCCGCCCACCCACGACGAGAGGAAGAACTCCTCGAATTTGCATTCGTCGCAATCGGCGCCCGGGCCGAGCTTCATGCGGTTGGCCAGGATTTCGGCCGCAATGCCGGCCGCGCCGTAGTTGATCGCGAAACTGTCGGCGCCGGCGTTGAGCGTCGTGCTCGAGAGGTTCTTCGTTTGCGAGAACCAGGGGAAGGCCTGCACCACATCTTGCGACTCGTGGTAATGGACCGTCACTTCGCGGTAGGGCGCGCCCTGGTCCGGCAGGGCCGGATTAGCCGGCGCGCCGGCCGGCGGCGGGAAGAAGCGCCCGTGCTTCGGTCCGGTGATCACCGCCGTCAAGTCGCTGTGCACGAGCCGGTTTTTACTGTCGAGCATCTTCAGCACGGGCGTGCCGGCGCGTGGATGGCCGGCCGGATACAGCGCGTCGTAATTGATGATCGGCAGCTTGCTGTTGGGCGCGTGGCCCTTGGTGGCCAGGCGCATATCCTCTTCGCTGACCTGGCTGCGGTACCATTCGGCGTTCTTCGGTTGGACATTGACCGCCCCGAACAAGCCCATGGTCAGCTGGTCGGTGCCGAAACCGTTGAAATCCCCGGCAGTGCTGTAGAGCAGGAACGAGCCCTCTTCCGGCGCGTACAGATGGTAAGTCGTGCGATGTCCCGGTGCGACCAGCGCGCCGCCATCCGCCGGGTTCGGATTTTGGCCGGCATTGATTCCGTCATCGCCGATGCCCTTGACGGCTTGTAAGCCAGCAACGTGGATCGAGGCCGCGCGGGTCGATGGCTGCAGATCGTGCGCCGCACCCATCAGCAAATTGTCAAATTCGATGGTGAGGCAATCGCCTGCATTGACGCGCAATACAATCGGCCGTGGACGCTTGTCTTTACGCAACATCACGTTGCCGGGAACCAGCCCGGCGCTGGCATCCTTGACGACGACATCGCTGCGCAAGGCGTAGATCATGCCGCCGGGGCGGGCGGCACCCAAGCGGTTGATCATCATCGGCTGATCGATCGCCACGACCGCTGCCGTCACGGTGCGGGGACAGGAAGCGGGCGCCGCCTGGGCCGCGCACGCCACCGACAGACCGACTGCCCAGATAGTGCCGAAGTTGCTCAATTTGCCCACGAGACGCTCCTTTTGGCGATGTCATCCCAGCGCGAACGTTGCGCAGCGCTACTTGGCGAGATGGCGCCCAGGCAGGCCGGCAACGATGTTTTTGCTACCTATCAGACAACATCAACAACCGTCCAGCCCGGACAACTACCCCCGGATGCGCGGGCGCGCACACGGCAACCGAAGGAAAAAACTTGCTTCCGATCAAGGCGATTTTGTTGATTTATGCAAGATAATTTACAAATGGCGAAATCGAGAATGCGGCAGTTCCGCGGCCGTGGCAAGTCATTCTTGACAACAGAGTGCGCAAAACAACGCTATCAAAAAAATAAGAGAGAGCCGGCCATTTGTGATTTCAACCGCGTTTTTTGGGTATATATTGCTAGCTGCATCTCACACGTTTTCACCCCCGCGATGCGCGTCTCGCATCGATCCCGTCTTGGCTCCACCGTCCCGGTTGCGCAGCGAAACCGGCTTCCCGGTAGCGCCGGCGCCGCTCGTTCGACCACTTGAGGAGAATGAAGATGTCCGCATCAACCGCACCATCCCATCCCTACCGTGTCGGCCAATGGCTGCCTTCGGACCAGCGCATTCTCGACGCCTGGATCGGCAAGCGCCTGGCGCAGGCCACGGCCAATCCGGTCCCGCTGTTGCCCATCATGGAAGAATTCAAGCAGCTGATCGAAGGCGACGCCACCATCTACATGCTGTTTCACCAGATGCTCAGTGAGGTGCCGCACTCCAAGCGCTTTCGCCACAACCCGGCCGGTGGCCCGCAAGTGCGCTCCTACCATGTGATGTTGCAGATGATCAATGCGATCCTCACCGAGGCCCCGGAATTCAACACGAGCGGCCTGGTGGGCTTTCCGATCAACGCCATCCTGGACTGGTCGATGGACACGCCGGGCGGCTTTGCCGCCTTCCTGAACGAGAAGGTCAACCGGCAATTCAAGCGCGTCCTCAACGAATGGGCGCGCTTCCTGGGCTCGGCCGATTCGCGCTACATCCTCAATGACGATCCGTGCACCGGCTGGCTCGGCACCGCCGCGATGGCCGCGATGCCCGATTTCGCCGAGCACTTCGTGTGCGATCCGAGCGCGCCGTATTATGGCTTCACGTCCTGGGATGACTTCTTCACCCGTCAATTTCGCGAGGGCCAGCGCCCGGTCGCCGCGCCCGACGACGATAGCGTCATCAGCAACGCCTGCGAATCGGCGCCGTACCGGCTTGCCTGCGGCGTCAGGCAGATCGACCGCTTCTGGATCAAGGCCCAGCCGTATTCGCTGACCCATATGCTCGATGGCGATAGCCGGGTCGCCCAGTTCGACGGCGGCACGGTCTACCAGGCCTTCCTGGACGCACTGAGCTACCACCGCTGGCACAGCCCGGTGAATGGGCGCATCGTCAAGGCGGTCGTGGTCAACGGCACCTATTATTCGGAAACGCCGGCCGAGGGCGAGGATGACTCGGGCCCGAACGATTCGCAGGCCTACATTACCGAAGTGGCCACGCGGGCACTGGTGTTCATCGAAGCGGACAACCCGGCCATCGGCCTGATGTGCTTCATGGCGGTCGGCATGGCCGAGGTATCAACCTGCCAGATCACCGTGTACGAAGGGCAGCAGGTGCGCAAGGGCCAGCAACTGGGCATGTTCCACTTCGGCGGCTCGACCCATTGCCTGATTTTCCGTCCCGGCGTTGAGCTCGACTTCAACCTGGACGGCAACCGCCCCGGCCTGAATTCGACAAGTATTCCGATCAATTCCCAGATTGCACGCGTCAAATAGCGGCCGATAGCAATCGGCGGCGGGTCCGGCGCATGTTGGTCCCGCTAGCAAACGACCGCGCGCCAATCGATGGCTTGACCTGTGGAGAGAACATGCCTACTGGACCACGTCCATTCCTCTCGCTCATTTCGCTGTCATTGGTGGCGGCATTTCTATTTCCTTCAATTGCACGAGCATGCAAAGATAGAATGTATCCGGCGACATTCCCCGTCGCAGAGCTGCATGGCTATGCGCACGCCTATGTCGTTCGAGTGAGTCGACTGACCAATGCAGGGACATCCGGACAAAGCCAATACGCCACCCCTTTCAGCTTTGAAGGAATGGTCATGCGCACGATCAAGGGACCCAGGCGGGCTGGGGAAGTCATTCGCGGGGCGACCACCTCCAACGAGGAAGCCTATGCGCGCTGCCCAATTTCATTGGAGGAGGGGAAGACTTATCTGTTGATGCTAAACGGCAGCGGCTCTACCTATGCATTGCCGCGTTATGGATCGCTCTACGTTTCGGCCGACCAGCCTGAGTTTGAAGGTTACATGGCTGATCTGACAAAAGGATCGCAATGAGTGGTGTAGCTGACCGAATCAACAGCTCCAGGTGACGAGAAAAACCATCAGATCAATTAACGATGCAAACCATTTATATCGTTAATCACAAAACGCAAAATTAAGGAATGCGCTTCGGATCAACCTTGCGACCTGGCGAACCCGAGCCGCACTCCCCGCCAGCGCGTGAACATACACAGTACCACTGCCAGCGGTACGAAGATGGCGGGAATCACGATCAGCATTTTAATGCTCCGGTCAAACGTCATTGGCGTGGCGCCATTCAACTGTGCGATCGTATTTCCGACGCTGATCGTAACAAGCGCCCAGCCCACGCCCGCAACGCTTCCGACCACCAGGGCGCGTCCGATGGTTCCGCTTAAACATCTGATCGCGACGGCATACCCGGTCGCGGCCACAAGCAAGCAAAATGGCGCGCAAAACAGCAAAGGTTCAGCCATTTTCAGGTGCCAGAAGATCGTGCCGTAGCGGCTCTCGCTATACAGAACACTGCCTTGCATGAAAATCATGAGCAAGGTCGGGATGAAAGCAAAATAGAGCGCGCCGCGCCAACGCAGGGTACCCGGGGTTATCGCCTCGTTGGTGAACGTGGAAGCTGGAGCACGGTAAGGCGAGGTCAAGGAAGTATCCGGGACGAAAGAAAGTCAGCATAAGCCGGCGTGACAAACAGGTTAACAATGCACGGTCCGCTTGAGCGTATCGTTATCCCGCAGAAGCAAGGAGCTCGAAGTCGGGTGGCCGATACTCCCGGTTGGGTGGACTCACCGAAAAATAGTTGCCATGGCGCGTGGAAAATTGCTTAAAAACCAATTCGCCAGTAGCGATACGAGCGACGAATTGCACGAAGAACTCCGCAAGAGTCTCGAAAACAGGCTCGACCGTCGGTTCGTCGTGAGGAACATAGTAAAGCTTGCCGGCGTCTTCGTTGTGGCGAATGCAGAGATAGTCTCCGTTGGAGTGGAACAAGGGAAGGAGTGTCATTGCTTCGGCTTCGTCGGGGCGGTCCGATTCGAGAGAAGTCTGTAGTTCTGCCACATGGTCGCCGACGAACTCGATTGCTATCCATTCCCAACCACCAAAAATTCCGTCGCCTTGGTTGCAACCATTCGCTTGGCGATACAGCAGACGAACGGGATCGGGAAGCCGAATGCCAGTTTCCTGCTCAAATGAATCTATTTGCGCCTCGCTTGCCGGCTCGCTCAATCGCTTCGACAAGTCGGGATGCAGCGCTTCTACAGCACTCCGCGCTTCTCCGAACGCATGCTCTACACTTGCCATGTTCTATCTCCTGGGTGCGAACCTTCTATCGGCATCATACCGATTCTGCTGGAAATTTTACCATGCTGCCCAAACGCGGTGGAATCCGTCTCGGTCCAGCCCGAACAAGCTTGTCAACGATAGAAAACATGCACGCTCGCGTGACACATTGCCGCACCGGGCATGGCGATGAACTGACAAGCGCGCTGCTCCTGTCCGGGGGAATTTGATGTGGCCAGCGGGGCTCAGCTACATTGGCAAGATCGCCCCCGGCGCTGTACCTACCCTTCCCTTTCGCCCCCATTCAAGTAATCGATGGCGCGAGTGACAAGGAATGGCGTTACTCTTCCACATGACGCAGCCTCGCAAAAATTCGCTACCGGGAAATGGATACTCGCGGAATTGAGGCGAATTTATCCAAAGAGCCCTTGAAGGGTTTCCGAACATCTTTGCTCTGCGTGGTGACACGTTTGATTTCATCCCCAAGCGCGAAAAAAGGGCTTTCGCGGGCCCCGTGATCGTTTAGCGCCGAGAACGCAGCGCCGGCCAGCAGTCCCTTGTATGCTGGCGGCAATGAGGCGACCGCTTTGTCGAACCACGCCGCAGCACGATGCAATTTATTTTCTTGGCTCATCATGTCTTTCCTCCTCGGCAGCGGCAGGATGCGGGACGCCGGGAAATTCCGTCGTTCGTCCAACAATGCGACAGAACCGTGAAGGGTGCTGCTTGACGCGGTGCGTGGGCGCCGCCTGCTTGCCTTACGGCTTGCTCAAATTGACCGTATCGAGGTTGAACTGATAGATGCCGTAGGCGTTCGCGGGCACATACATGTCTTTGCCGAGTACGCTGACCTGACCGCCCCAGTTGGCGGTCGGGAAAAATGCCTGGGCGAACGGGGCCGCGGTACTCACGTCATACAGCAGGAAACCATAGCCGGCCTGTACCAGCACCTTGCCCGGACCGGCATCATGCAGCATCGGGTAGAAGGGCACATCGAGCGTGGCTTTGCGGGTCAGCGACTGGCTGCCCACCTCGATGACCGCCAGCGCGTTCTTGCCGGTCCCATTCTCGGCAAGGGCCAGCACCAGGTTCTTGCCCTCGATGCTCAGGTCGCGCGCGTACTGCCCTCCCAGCGCCAGGGATGCTTGCAGATATGCCAGATTGGCACGCACAATCAGCATATTGACCGAGTTTGTCACGGTCTTGTCGCCCCAGGACTCGTCCACTGTATACATGACGTCGCCAACGACGGCCATCACCCGACCCGGCACGTTGATGGCACTGCCCAGTTTGGGGGCGCTGGCGTTCGATACGTCGAGCGCCTTGACGAAGTATTTCGCCTGCGCCTGGCCGCTGCTCGTAACTGCCTCGGCTTGCTTGTAATTGACCCACACCGCGTTGCCGCTCTTGACCAGGCCGACGGCCTGTTCATTCTCGGCCATGGCGATTTTTGGCAGCAGCACAGGTTGCGCAGGCTTGCTCAAGTCGAGCACGTGCAGCGTGTAGCTGGAGGAATAATATCCGTAAGGCAGCGAACTCATGGCCAGAGCGGCAGCAGGCTGCGGTCCGCGCAACAGGATCGGTGTTACCTGGGTGGCAAATACCAGGGCATTGCCCACCACGGTGGCATCGGGCGTGCCGTACCAGCCACCGCACGGCCCGATCATGGGGCAGATGGTGTTACCCATCATCGGATAGATGTTGGTCTGCGCCAGCTCTGTGGTGGTGAGCGAACCGAGCCGCACCGGTTTGGCGGCATCGGCCAGGTCATAGGTGGTGATGGTGGTGTTCACGGTGCCATCGTTTCCGCCGGCGCTGGACACGACGACCAGCTTCTCGGCCACGTTGTAGAGCTTGGCGTTGCTCGGTACCGTGATGCTGGACAAGGGCGCGGCGCCATCCGGATCGGCCAGCGGTACCAGTTCCACCTGATCGGTGCGGGCCGCAGTGCTTGACCACCACTGATTGTCGTTGACGTGATAACGCACGTTGACATTCTTGAACAGCACGAACTGACCATAGTTCGGCGCCAGGGGCAGGCGGCCCTTGACTTGCGGCGAGTCGGCATTGACGATGCTGAACAGGGACAGCTCGCTGTCGGACAGGTTGGCCGCCAGGTCATTGGCCGTATCGCCCATGAAACTGCGCCGCACTTCCGTGTCCTGTTTCATGATGCCGCGCCGGGTGACGGTGCTGGCGGAGAAGGTGAAGATCTGTACGCCGGCGCTGTTTTCCCGGGTGTTGGCATTGAAGCCGGCAAAGGGCAGCAAAATCAGACCGGTTTCGCGCGTCTTGCCATCGGGAGCGATGGCGTTCGCGGCGTTTTCCAGCACGGTGAATGCGCGGTCATCCCAGTTGGCCTGGGACCAGCTGTTGGCCAGATCGACGTCGGCGCGCATCAGCAGCGGCTTGGTGTTCTTCAGGTCGGTCACGTCGTACAGGCTGATGGCCAGGCTGCGCCGGTCATTCTCGTCGTTGTGGCCCACCCCGATCAAGCGCGTCTGGTTGTGCACCGGCATGAAGAAATCGTTCCAGCCAGAGACGATAAACTCGCTCTCTTCCTTCATGGTACCGTCAGGCGTGATCGAAAACGCGTGGAACGGGTCTTTGCGCAAATAGGTCACGAAGAACGCCTTGTCGGCGAAGAAGGAGGTGCCGAACAACTGCTGGCCGGCGCCGAAGGTGTCGTGGTCGATGGGCTTCGGGCGCCCGATGTCGGCCATATTGAAGGTTTCGACATGATTCACATTGGCGCCGGAGGACCACCAGTTGCCGGACACGACGCGCAGCACGTCGCCGTGCATGTGCATATTGGTCTTCTTCTGCACCAGGCCGCTGACGCCCACATCGGCGCCCTGGACCATCACGCCATCCGGGCTGGAGATATCGATCAGCGCCACCCGCGAGCCGCTCTGGCGCCCCAGGTCGTCGGCCGCGCGCGCCACCATCAGGCGATCGCCCGAGGCTTGGACCGCCTGCACATTGCCGCCCAGCTGCAGGGTCGATTTGCTGATCAGCTGACCCTGTTCGTTGATGCGGTAGCTCAGGACGTGGGTCTTGCTCACTGCCGGGTAATACAAGGATGACGTAGCAGGCATGACATCCATCGGCATCACCGAGGCGGTGTAGTCGCTGGCAGTGACGTACAAGGCATTCTTGCCGGCGCCGCTGGTCAGGCGCGAGGTGTCAATGTTGCCAGGCACGCGCGCCGTGGCCATAATTTTCGGAGCCGCCAGATCGGCAATATCGACCGTGATCACGGCGCCGCCGCTGAACTGATCGAGCGATTCGGCACCGCCCTTGGCGATGCGCTTGTACTCGGTCCAGTTATTGAGCAAGATGTACACGCGGTTGCCCACCCGGTACATTTCCACCGGCTCGCCATTGATGGCGGCACGGCCCACAACGCGCGGACTCGCCGTGTTGCTGATATCGATGATCTGCAGGCCTCGGAAGCGGTTCAGGCTAAGAATGGATTTGCCGTTCTCCAGCATGCGGAAAATGTCGCCCTCCTGCACGGTGCGGGTGGGCGCAGCGGCGACGGGCGTGGCGGCGGGCGGGACAGCGGAGTCGGCGACGGTCGGCTTGAGCGTGCCGTCCAGGCCGAGGGTGGACTGGTTGGCGCCGCTGTCGGCCGAAACGAAACTGGTGCGCCCGCTCAACACTGCGGAAGGAGGCGGGACCGGTTCCGGCGTTGGCTGGGGAGCGCTGCTGCCGCCGCACGCGCTCAAGAACAGCGCGAGGCAGAGTGTCAGTCCGGCAGACAGGTGCTTACTGGATAGTCGTTGCATGGCATTGTCCTGTTGGGTATTTGGAGAAAATAAATACTGGCAGGACATTATGGCGAATAAATACAATCAATCTGTCGTGGAATTGTACAAGTTCAATCGCGGAGGACCGCAGCGCAGTTGCCGCTGTCAGCTACTACCAGCATGGGGGCCACTACACACGGATTGCCGGCCCGCGTGCCGCGCCCTGCACCCCAGATGGCGTCGGGCGTTGTTCCGGCCCGCGCGGTTTCCCCATGAATGGCACGCACCCCGTTGTCTATTCAGGAAAATACGCGCGTGGTTCCTACCACGACAGCAATTCCTTTGGTCCGCCGGGCCCGACCGAGTGCGCACAATTTGGCGATTACCGCAATCCGGCATCGTCCGCCGACTATTTGCAGAGCTGGCGCAATCTGGTTGATCTTGACGGCAATCAGGAGCCCTGGATCAACGATGATCGGACAGCGAGCTGGGCCTGGGGACCGGACGGTATCAGCACCCATCCAACCCAGCGCTCGCCGGTCGATGCCGAGCATGCGGCGTCTTGCACGGGGAGCGCCATGTTCGGGGTTGCCAATGCCGGCTGCTATCAGTCTGAATGCCTCGCTGGCGACGGTCAAGCCTTCGATACCTGCCTTAAGGAATGCAAATCGGGCTATACCAATATGGGCCTGACATGCAACAAGGGCCGCTGGCCTTGGGAATGGTCCGTCTACGCGAGAAACAAATACAATTTCAATTACAAAATTCCTGCGCAAGACGCCGGCCTGATTCGGCGGCGCAATACGGGAAGTGAGTGGAATTTAGCGTAAGGCGACAAGGGCGATCTCGCGACGAACGCGCGATCGCCCTACCGCACGCGGCGATTACAGTGCTTTTCTGACGGGAACGCGCGGCGCGCAAACACCACGCAGGCTAGCGGACCATCTGGCATGCCTGTTTGTACCCTCCATCGCAAGAGGCCTGGTCGAGCGTCCATGCGGCAGCACTGTCCTGGGACACGCCGGCCCCACGGTGGTACAGGTGCGCGAGGTCGCCGCATGCTTGCGCGGAGCCCTCGTCGCAGGCCTTTTTGAGTCATGTCGCGCCCAGCGCCGGATTTGCGGCTACGCTCTTGCCAGACACATACACCATCCCGAGGTCGCGACAGGCTACCTTGTCTCCGGCCACGCAGCTTGTTCGATAAAGTGCCAGCCCGGCCGCACTATCCGCCGCAAGCTCCCTTCCGGATTTGGCCCTGCACAGCGTCAAGGGTTCGCTTCGCCGGGCTGCGCCCGCCCGTGACCCTGCTCCGGGCCCGTTGCATCATACAATCAGGGGGAATCAGGCATTCACAGCAGTAGGCCACATAGTAGCCGACGTCAAGTTCCACTCGAAACGGCATTGGGCCCCGCGGGCCGCCGTTGTGGGGCCAGCAAGACGTGGGCCAAGACCCGTCAGCGGCGCTCATGCGGGACACGTGCGCCACCAAGGGCCGGGTTGCGACCATATGGTTGACGTGTTGACACGTTGTCCAAGCACGGCCGCATGATGTCTCTGTGCCATCGGAAAGTTTTCAGTTCGCAGCGACATGCCATGAGCCGGTTTCGTGGCGCGACGGCAAAATGGCAGCCGCGATACGGTGGTTCATGCGCTTGAATCGCCTATCTTCCGCCTTCACTTCGGGGATGAAGGTGACGCGCTGGCCGCAGCGCGATCTGACGCGCGATGTTGGCGCCGGTCGCGCCCTCCGGGTTGGCGCAGCCGATCAGCACATCCTCAACTTCACCCGGCTCGATGTTGGCGCGCGCGATGGCCGCCCGCAGCACATGGCCGCCCAGCGTGGCGCCGTGGGATCATGTTGAAGGCGCCCTTCCACGATTTGGCCAAGCCCGTGCGGGCGGTCTGGCATGTGTCTCTCCTGGTATGGGATGAATGGTCTGTGCCCAGCGGCGTTGGCCCGCCGCCGGGTGGATCGATACGAGAATGGCACAATTTAGTACGGCCGTTCGCAAATTTATTTGACGTGCCGAAGACGCCTGCGCGACGTAAAAACATTGACACGACGGCGACGACGCCAGCAGGAGCCTTGTCAGCTGAACGCTTCGCCTCCAAAGCATGCCGCCCAAAGCGCTGCATGTCGGTCATGAAAGCGTCACATTATGTCGAGAGCGCCGCGTTTATCGGGTGGCAAGGTATCAAATGGTTTGCCAGAGCGAGGCGACGCGTCGCTCTCGCTGTTTCAAGAAAAACCAGATCCGAGGAAAATTAATGCTTATTGCATTTGCGTTACAAATTGATGACAATTTTCCGCTTGATCTCGTTGTCCACCTCGACTAATCATTTGGCAGCGGCCTCATATTTTCTTCGTCGTCACCAAGCTTTTATATTTCCCTGCTTGACTTTCAATATTGCCTTATATAGAATTCGGCGCCATGATTAACTTGCACGCCGACAAAACGGCGCCATTCCAATAAGATAATACACTGTCAAAAAAAGCAATTATGAAAAAAGATATTACCTTAAGAAAAGCCATTCCACGAGATGCCGCTCAGATCGTCGACCTCTACCAGAGCGTCTACCAAGGTGATTACAGTGATCCAATGATGTCGGAGACGGCGCGACTGCGCGCTGCGCTCGGGCGGGATGACTATTACTGGATTGTGGCGTCCATCGATGACCGAATTGTTGGTTCCGTTGTCTATCAGCACACGCTCACTGGGTTTGCCAAAGTCTTTGGCGCAGTCATTGAAAATGACTGTCGCGGACAGAATTTGACGGAAAGGATGATGGAATTCGGCTATGCGCAATTGCGCGCCATCGCACATGTCGAAGTCGTCTACGCCACAACCAGAACGGTTTCTTCGGCACCGCAAAAATTGACGGCGAATCTGGGCTACCGAAAACTGGGAATTTTCCCAAATGTTCACAAGACCAGTGGGTATGAAACGCATTGCCTTACTGCATTATTTACGAAAAGCGCGTTCGCTTCGCGCTTTACCGATTTTGCCCTGCATCCACGCCTGCGTCCCCTTTTTGAAATAGTCCGGCGCGAATGCGGCTTGCCCGCGATTCCCGACGATTGGATTCCCCATACCAGCGCCGAAAATTTCTCGCGCGCACGCTCCGCGCTGGAACTCGAATTGATCCATGCACCGCGCCTGACCAAGCGCCGTTTTGACGAGGGCAAGAACACGCTGGTGGCGCAAGAGCACCATACTTTTTTCCCGTTTCAAGAACCCAATCTGCTGATCAGCTCGGCCGATCAGGACGTGGAGGTTTTCTGTTATTTTTCAGAGACGGACAAACATTGCGTGTTGATCGCCATTCACGATTTGTGCAATGCAGGATTCGCCGATATCGTGGAAAAGGCATCGGTAATCTTGCAAGACCTGGGTGTGCGCTATATCGAATTCATTATTCGCGCCGATGAGTCGGAGAAAATAGAAATCGCAATGCAAGCCGGTTTCATTCCCTGCGCCTATTTCCCCGCCATGCATTTGATTGGCGCGCAGCGCTATGATTTCGTCATATTCAGCCGATCTTATGAAATACTGAATTTCAGAAATATCCGCCTGGAAGGCATTAATCACGAATATTTGAACCAGTATCTGCAACTCTGGAAAAAAAATTCGCTGGAGCCGGAACCGGCGTGCGCAGCGTGACAGGATTATCATGAAATTTTCAATGGCAGTATTCAAGGACCAGAATTCATCCCGGCTTTTCGTCGGGCAATTCATTTCACAAATCTGCGACAAGATGATGACCCTCGGCCTGGTCTGGGTTATTTCGCAGGAGCAATCCATACAAATGATACCGTGGTTCCTGGCGATAGGCGCGCTTCCCCATCTGTTGCTGGCCAGCAGTGGGGGCAAGCTGGTGCAAAGAATCGGCGTCCTGAGGACACTGATACACACCGACGTATTAAGGGGCATCATCTTCTTGCTGGTCGGACTGTTGTGGCTCGCCTATTTCAAGCACCATTCGCTGACCACGCTATTTATCCTGACGTTTGTTTCAAATTTGCTTGGCGCGCTGTTCAATATCGCTGTCTTTACGCTGCCCGGGCTCATGCCAAAAAAGGAATTGGTCCCACAGTTGACCGCCATGGTCGATTCCTGCTTTTCCCTGGGGACGGTAGTTGGGCCAGCGATTTCCGCCCTGCTCTATCCTTGGCTTGGTTTGTCGGGTCTGCTTGTATTGAATGGGCTTAGCTATTTGCTGGCGGCAGGGCTGGAAGGGGGAATCCGGCTCGATCCTGCTGATCCGGAAACGGTCGACCCGGAGCCGGCGAATGCCGACATGGCGCCAGCGATACCCGGGCGGTCGATGTTTGCCGATCCCTTGATACGCTTCATGTTGTCGGCATTTTTCCTGATGAATCTTGCGCTGACACCCTTGATGGCCTTGCTCCCCTTGTTTGTCCAGACCCGATTCGCCGGCAATCTTGCCATGCTGGCCGCCTTCGAGGTATCGATCGGCATGGGGATGGTGGCGGGAAGTTTGTTGCTTTCGGTCGCGGAATTTCCGCTCAAAAGGGGCAAGCGGGCGATCGTCGGCTTGAGCGCCGTGTCCCTGCTCTACCTTTTCTTTGGCTTGAACCACAATCCCGTATTGGCTTGCCTGGCACTGGCTGGCTTGGGGCTGGCACTGGCCGTCGTCAATGTGTCGCTATTGACGCTGTTTCAATCGCGGCCCGCGCCAGCCGATGTCCCCGTGGTCATGAGCTGGGTCAATACGATCAGTATTGGCGCCTTGCCGATATCGATGTTGATGGTGGGAAGCTTGATTGAAAAAATCGATTTGACAAAAATGACGATATGTCTCGCGCTCGGGTTGTTGACGATATCACTGGCCACCGCATTTTATCGGGAATTTAGGGAAATATGAATATCAAGACTATGCACGCGGTCCAGGGCGTTTGCGAACAACGCCATCCCTTCGCTTCCTCCGCCGCGCAGGAATCGATGTTTGTCGATGCCATGAAGGAAAATATCAACTGGCACCAAGAGCAATCGCCATTTTATCGGAAATTGCTGGAAATGAAACAATTTGATGCCGCCACGCTGACCTCGATCGATGACCTGGCGAGCATCCCCTTTGTTCCGGCGACGTTTTTCAAGTCGCACGAACTTCTTTCGGTTGCGCGCGATGACATCAAGCTGCACCTGACTTCTTCCGGAACCACCGGTCAAAAGTCGCAAGTCTCGTTTGATGCATGGTCATTGAGCGCCGGGCAAAAGATGATCGACGCGGTCTTCGAGCACTTTGGCTGGAACACGCCGGATGTCAAGACCAACTATCTGCTGTATTCGTATGAAACCGCATCGGATTCGCAACTGGGAACGGCCCACACCGACAATTTCCTGTGCAAGTATGCACCCGTTGCATCGGCATTTTATGCTTTGCGCAGGACCGGCGCGCCAACCACGGCGACGGGCGGCGCGTCGCACGAGTTCGATGTTTTTGGTTGCATCGAAAAGCTGCAACACTACGCCGCAGAAGGTCTTCCAGTACGCATTTTCGGTTTCCCGGCATTTCTGTTTTTTACACTGAAGCGGATGCGCGAGCTGGGCTTGCCGCCGCTCAAACTCTGCGCCGATTCGCTGGTATTCCTCGGCGGTGGATGGAAAGGCAATGCCGACCAGGCGATCGCCAAACACGATCTGTACGCCCGCATTCACGAGCAGCTTGGCATTCCCGACCTGCGTATCCGCGACAGCTTCGGCTCGGTCGAGCATGCCGTCCCGTACGCGGAGTGCGCACACCACCAATTTCATGTTCCCGTCTGGTCGCAGGTGATCATCCGCGATGTGCGTACCCTGAAACCAAGGAAATTCGGTGAAGCGGGCTTTCTGCAATTTCTCACGCCCTACATCACCTCAGTGCCTGCCCAGAGTGTCTTGATGGGCGACATGGCGACACTGTATCCCGGCGAATCCTGTGCTTGCGGAAATGAGCGGCCGTATTTCGTCATTCACGGACGGGCTGGAACAAGTAAAAATAAAAGCTGCGCCATTGCGGCGGCTGAACTGTTGAGGCGGTAATCATGGAAAATATGAACAAGCAACACCTCTGGCAAGGCGAGTGGATCGGCGATCAAGAACTGGCCAGCAGGATCGGCGATATACAATCGCTGGTGGCCCGGCAAATGGCGTGCGAACTCGATATCGAGACGGTGCTGGCGGCCGGGGATTTACTCGGGAAAAATATCAGGGAAAAATCGGCTATTTTTACCGAATTGAAGAACTGCTTGTCTGGCACCGATCAATTTACGTCGGACGAAATCGGTCTGGCCTTGCTTGAAATAGCCGATGTCTTGCGCCGTGAGAATCTGGAAAAGAAGCTGATCCGTGAACTCGGTTCCAGCAATCCCTTGCTCGCTTGCCGCACCCAATTCGACGATGCGATCTTCGAAGCTTGGGCGCCGTTGGGTTTCCTGGTCCACATTTCACCGCAAAATGCCTTCACGGTCGGGCCGATGAGCGTGCTCGAAGGATTGCTTTCTGGAAATTTTAACTTTCTCAAGACGAGTCCGCAAGAGAGTTCCTTCCCCCAGATCTTGTTACATGCCTTGGGCAAGTGCGATCCGAGCGCCCAGCTTGAGAAATTCATCATCGTGGCGAAAATTTCGTCGAAGCGAAAAGATCTGTTGGAGCCGGTATTTGCCGGGGCCGATGGCATTGCCGCCTGGGGCGGTGAGGAGTCGATTCAATCGATACGCGCCATGGCCCCTGCCAGCGTGCGCATCGTCGAGTGGGGACACAAGATATCGTTGGCATTTCTTTCCATGGAAGCTGCCCAGGATCCCCATACGCTGAAACAACTCGCCATGGAATGCTGCCTGATGGAACAGCAAGCCTGTTCCAGTCCGCAATGTGTCTATCTCGACACGTCGGACTGGAATGAATTGCAGCGGTTTGGCGAGCGGCTTGCCGATGCCTTGACGCTGGTGGCGCACGAACTGCCACGCCAGTTGCCCGATACCGCCAGTGCCGGCGAAATTGCTTTGGTCAGCGAGTGTCACAGGCTCGAATCGTGCCTCGGCAATGCTCGCCTCATCGAAGCACCAGATGGCGGGTGGCGCATTTACATCGACGACCATGCGGCGCTGGCGGCATCGCCGCTGTACCGCAGCATCTGGGTCAAGCCCTTGCCGCGCACCGACATCATCCGGGTCTTGCGGCCCATGCGCAACTATCTGCAAACAGTGGCGATCTGTTGCAAACTCTCGGAAATGCATCCGCTGTCGCGCTCTTTTTTGCGTGCGGGTGCGATCCGTATCCGGCGTATTGGCGAGATGACGGGAGGATACCCCGGCGAGCCGCATGACGGTGTCTATGCGTTGCAACGCTATTGCCGCAGAGTGAGCTTGCAGTTGGCCCATGAAGCGCAGGGGATTTCCAATTTCGATGAGTTGAGAAAATTCCCTCCGCTGCAGTGGGACCCCGTTCCGGCCATGACCGCCAAGGAGCAGTTCCAGTCGGTGCCGGCCGATCCTGCCCAAGCCCATCTTTTCTTCAAGTCGGGCGGTAGCACGGGCGAACCAAAACTGTCGACGTTCAGCTACCAGCAATACCATGAGCATATCCGGCTCGGTGCCGAGGGTTTGTACGCGGCGGGCTTTGATCCGCTCGGCGACCGGGCGATGAATCTGTTCTTTGGCGGGGGACTCTACGGTGGCTTCATCAGCTTTTTTTCGGCACTCGAACAGCTGGGCGCCATCCAGTTCCCCATGGCGGCCCATGGCGATACCCGCATGGTCGCCCAGGAAATCGTCAAGAACAAGGTGAATGTCTTGCTCGGCATGCCATCGTATATTCTGCAACTGTTTGAAAAGGAAGCTGACATTCTCTCCGCCTATCGGGGAGTCAAGAAGATCTATTATGGCGGAGAACATTTCAGTCCCGCCCAGCGACATTATCTGCACCAGTCCTTCCAGGTCGATGTGATACGCTCGGCCGCCTATGGCAGCGTCGATATCGGTCCGATCGGGTTCCAGTGCGAACATAGCGATGGCGGCGTCCACCATCTTCAGCAACAGCTTCAATACCTCGAAATATTGAAAATGGATGAAGATCGAGCGGTGCAAGGCGAGGAAGTCGGCCGCTTGGTTTTCACGCCGCGCATGTTGTCGGTCAATAAGCCATTGCGCTACGAAATCGGCGACGTCGGCCACTGGATCGCCGATCCGGATGGCATTTGCGCCTGCGGCAGGGCCGCGCCGCGCTTTCGACTGCTGGGACGGACGGGGGATATTTGTCGGATTGGTTCCACTTTCCTCAATTATCAGGAATTCATCCGTATCCTGGCGACGCACTTCGCCTATGCGGGCGAAGCGCAGCTGATCCTGGCGCAAGCCGAGATCAAGGAAAAGGTCATCTTGGTGATTTCCGATTCGGAGCGCTTGCCAGCGCTGCGTTGCCGAGAGATTTTCCTGGAAAACTACCTGGATTTGCAGGAAGCCGTGCTGACCGATGAAACGCTGCTGTTTGAAGTGCAAGCGGTGGGAATCGATGAATTCCACAGGACTGCGGGAAGCGGAAAATTGATTCGTGTGCTGGACCGGAGAGCGCGTTGATGAGCATGGAAATTAGCCGGGAAATACTTCCCTCACTGATCGCGTTTGCCCGGAAAAATTCGCCATTTTATGGCGACCTTTACCGCGCATTGCCGGAAACGATACACGCGATCGAACAGTTGCCCGTGTTGAGCCAGCAAGCGTTTTGGGAAGCCAACCGTCTGGAGGATGGGCAATTGCTGACGGGGGCGATGCACGATGGCATCGTCTTGAAGAGTGGCGGAACCACCGGCAACCCCAAGTTCTCGGTGTTCAGCCGGACTGACTGGAATGTGTTTGTCACAGCCTTTTCCCGCGGACTGGCGCTGGGAGGTCTGCAGGATGGCGACCGGGTCGCCAATCTGTTTTATGTCGGCGAGTTGTATGGATCGTTCTTGTTTACCCACAAGGCGCTCGAAGAGTGCCCCAAGCGGGTCATGCAACTCCCGATTGCGGGCGCCACGACACCCGACGATGTCTATCGCTTTATCACGGAATTCAAGGCCACGGTCTTGGCCGGCGTGCCGACCACAATGATGAGCCTGGTAGATCACATTGACAAGGTGGGGGGCGATCCAGCCGCGTCGACGGTCAGATTGATCCTGTTTGCCGGCGAAGCCATGTATCCCGATCAGCGCGCCAGGTTGGAAGCATGCTTTCCAGGCGTCGAGATCCGTTCCATCGGTTATGCAAGCACGGATGCCGGATTGCTGGGATTCGCCGATCTTTCATGCGGCCCCAATGAATTTCGCTGCTACGATGATGATGCGCTGTTCGAAATTATCGATGAAGAAACGGGCTCGCCCATCGTCGCGCCGGGCATCGAAGGGCTGGCCGTGGTCACGGCCCTGCGGCGCCATTTGATGCCGATCCTGCGCTATCCGGTCGGTGACAGGGCCAGGTGGGTCGATGCCCATGGTACGGCGCATCGCAAGTTTCTGTTACGGGGGCGTTCCGATGAATCGGCCAGGGTCGGCCCGGTCACGCTGTATCCGGAAGATGTAAGGTCGGTACTGGCGTCGTTTCCGGCTTGCCAGGGCGCCTGCGATTTTCAATTGCTGACCATCCATCGTGACGGAAAGGATGGGTTGATACTGCGGATCGGCAATCGCAATGCCGATCGGGCGCTCAGCGCGCAGATCATCGCTGCGATCTACGAGCATCGCCCCATGTATGGTCAATTGCTGGCGCAAGGCAAGATCCTGCCCATCGACATAGAATGGGTGGATGCGACGGCGCTGGAAATCAATCCCCGCTCGGGAAAGCTCAAGCGCGTGATCGATCGTCGCTTTGCCTGAGTTCACGTATGAGGTGTACTGTCAATAGCGGACACTCTTGTTTCAAGCCGCCTGTTGCTGTTTGCTGAATTTTTCGGTAAACAGCGCGGGCGGAACATTGCCGAGGCGCGAGTGGCGCCGCTGGCGGTTATAGAAGCTTTCGATATATTCCTGTATCGCCGCCCGTGCATCGGCCCTTGTCGCGTAGCGCTGATGATGCACCAGCTCGTTTTTTAGGCTGCCCCAGAAACTTTCCATCGGAGCGTTGTCGTAGCAATTTCCTCTGCGCGACATGGACGCCTGCATGCCGAATTGCTTCACCAGTTTTTGATAGTCATAAGCGCAGTACTGGCCGCCACGGCCGGAATGATGAATCAGCGCTTGTTGCGCATGGCCTTCCATAGCGCCGTTGCCGTCAGCGTTTGCGTCATGCGTTCGTCCATCGCGTAGCCCACCAGCTCGCAGGTGAAGACGTCCTTGACACCGGCCAGGTAGAGCCAGCCCTCGCCCGTCGCTACATAGGTGATATCCGTCACCCAGGCTTCGTTCGGTCGGATCGGTGCGAAGGTCTGGTTCAGTAAATTGTCGGCCACCGGCAGGTCATGGCTCGAATTGGTGGTGGCCTTGAATTTGCGTTTCTGCTTGCAGCGTAAGGCGAGCTCGCGGCGCAGTCGGACAATGCGGTCCCGGCCCGCTGGAAAGCCCTGCGCTTCCGGTTCCGGCTGCATGCGTAGCGGGCCATATGTCTGGCGGCTCTGCGCATGGACGGCCTCGATGGCGACCTTCAGGCGCGCATCGTCCTGCGCGCGCTGCGACAGCTTGCCGTCCGCCCACGCATAGAACCCGCTGCGCGAAACGTTAAAGACGCGGCACAGAACGGTGATGGGATATTCGAGTCGTAATTGTTTCATGAGCGCGTACTTGGCAGCGACTCCCGCGCAAAGTACGCTGCCGCATTTTTTACGATATCGCGTTCCATGCGGGCCTCTGCGAGCTCTTTGCGCAGTTTGCTTACCTCGGCCTCAAGCTCAGGGACCGAGCGGCTGCCAGGGGCCACTTTGGGCGACGTGCCGTGTCTTGCTGCCGCCACCCAGTTGGCCAGCGTGCCTTTGGGAATCGTCAGGCGCAGTGCGGCGTCTTCCAACGTAAGACCCTGCGTCAGGACCAGCTTTACTGCCTCTTCCCGAAGTTCGGGGGTGTATGTTTTTGAGCGTGTCATAAAATTTCTCCAGTTGGTGAAGTTTACCAAACCAGAGTGTCCGAAAAAGTCAGGTTACCTCACTGTTGCCTACACCGCTGAATCCGGGCGGGAGCGGTTGAGCCGGGCGTGACCGCTCTGCCTTCATCCCTCCTCCGGCACAAAGATGGCGCCAAACCCTGGCGCGATGCTCCTTGCCAAGCGCACGATTTATTTTTTGCAATCCTCAGCCGCCATCTCGCGACTTTTTCTGACTTTCATTGCCGCCCATTCTAAAACTTCACTCCTTACCCAAGCGACGGCGCGGACCCCTACTTTTACCGGGGCCGGGAACGTTCCCTTTTTGACTGCATCGTAAATGCTCGCTTTCGACAAGGCAGAGATCACAAGAACCTCATGAATTTTGACAAAGTAAGCCTCGGGCACTTCGGGTAAGTGTTTCATGGTGCTGTCCTCATTTGCGGCATGCAATAACATTACCGTTCTGAGGTATAGGTCTCAAGTCGGAACTTGGGCCGATTTGGGTGGAATTTCACATCAGCCAGCACTTCCCGGGTAAATTAAGCAACTTTGCGTTAAGATGGGTGAGCGGCCGTTGCCCGCACCAAACGGAACGTCTACTCGCGACATGTACTTTGCACCGTCGTGCTGTATTCGATGAGCTGACGCTGATACCCATAGGAGTACCGTATGGCCCTTCGGCTCCGAAATGGGTGGAACAGCGGATAGTGGGGAGCTAGCACTTAGGGGCTCGTCCACGCCAAGAGAATCATTACTTTAGCGGGGTAGTTTTAGGGTCGAACTGAAAAGTACCAGTTTCGGCACGACGTCTAACGAAAATATACGGCATCGTATAATGCTGGAAAGAAATTTCCACTAACTTTGCCTTCCCGATGGGAACAATTGCGCAACATCGTAAACTTACTCAATAGCAATGGCGATCACTGCTTACTGGCGTTATTGTCCAGCCTCATCCAGAGTCGTCCAAGAGTGTTTTCCGTACTTTTTCCGTACCCAAGAAAAAAGGCCTGCAACCGATCGGTGCAAGCCTTTGATTTCATTAGTATTCTTGGTGGGAAGTGCAAGTTTCGAACTTGCGACCCCTGCAGTGTGAATGCAGTGCTCTACCCCTGAGCTAACCTCCCGAAGCGGGGCGTATTATGACACAGGTTTCGCAAAACGTCACGCTTCCGCGTAATTTCTCCAAATACAGTTTCCCTTGACCGCCTTGTCCAGCCCGCCCAGCACGCCTTCATGCTCGGCCAGCTCGTCCGCGCTGGCGGCCAGCACGATGACTTCGGCCAGCGCCACCGCTTCCAAGGTACCGCCGCCGCCGGCCGACTCGTCCTCCACATCCATCGACAGGCTGTTCTGCCCGCGCGTCATCGACAGATACACATCGGCCAGCAACTCCGCATCGAGCAGCGCGCCGTGCAGCTTGCGGTGGGCGTTGGACACGCCATAGCGGTCACACAGCGCATCGAGCGAGTTGCGCTTGCCCGGATGCATTTCCTTGGCATTGACCAGGGTATCGATCACCCCGCTGCAATGCTCGGTAAACGACGGCAGCCCGAGCAGCTTGAATTCATTGTTCAAAAAGCCCAGATCGAACGGCGCGTTATGAATGATGACTTCGGCGCCCTGTATATACTCGCGCAACTCCTGCGCAATCTCGGCAAACCGGGGTTTGTCGCGCAAAAATTCCGTGGTCAGGCCGTGCACCGCCAGCGCGCCCTCTTCCGAATCGCGGTCCGGATTGATGTAACGGTGGAAATTATTCCCCGTCAGCATACGGTTGTGCAGTTCGACGCAGCCAACCTCAATGACGCGGTCGCCCGTGCGGGGATTGAGGCCGGTGGTTTCGGTATCGAGGACAATTTGGCGCATGGCAGTCTGGGTGAAGAGTGAAACGAGGCGCGCAGTATAACAAAGCGCGGGCGCGCTCAGCGGCGGACGGTCTCGACCCCGCGGTTGGCGAGCACGTCGGCCCGTTCGTTGCCGGGGTGGCCATTGTGTCCGCGCACCCATTTCCATTCCACCGCGTGCTGCGCCTGCGCCAGATCGAGTGCCTTCCACAAGTCTTCATTCTTGACCGGCTCCCTGGCCGCGGTTTTCCAGCCGCGCGCCTTCCAGCCGTGGATCCATTCCGAAATCCCCTTCTGTACATACTGGCTGTCGGTATGCAGCACCACTTCGCACGGGCGCGTGAGGATGCAGAGCGCCTCGATCACGGCGCGCAGCTCCATGCGGTTGTTGGTGGTATTGAGTTCGCCGCCACAGATTTCCTTCTCGTGGCCGTCGGCCACCAGCAAGGCACCCCAGCCGCCGGTGCCGGGATTGCCCTTGCACGCACCGTCGGTAAAAATCTCTACTTTGCTCATCCTGGCTTTCTCTACTTTCGCTGTCTTTACTTCCGATTGGTGGCCGGCACCGCTTGCGGCGCCGTCGCCGATTTTTTATTCCAGGCAGGACCGATCATGGTCATGCCCTTGACCCGCTTGATCGCATGCACCATGTACACCGCGCCCAGATACGGCCACCAGCGCTGCCCGGCCGGCTCCATGAAGGCATAGCGCTCGATCCACTGCGCCGTGCGGCAAGGCGGCGCATAGCAGCCGAAATGGCTGCGGCTCACGCCCAGATTGAGCAATTTTAACCAGTCTTTCATACGCGGCATAGAGATGAATTCACCCGCCGCCGGCAGGTAGGCCGAGCGCGTCACGCGCCGCAAGCCCTGGCGCAAGCCCCACAAACTGGCCGGATTGAAGCCGCAGATGATCAATTGCCCCTCCGGAATGAGCACCCGCTCGACCTCGCGCAGCACCTGGTGCGGCTCGGCCGCAAATTCCAGCACATGCGGCATCACCACCAGGTCCAGGCTTTGCGACGCGAACGGCAGCTCGGCGAAATCGAGCGCCACCGCAATCTGGCGCTTGCCCGCGCCCAGCGCCACCTGCTCGCGCGAGGAGGTGCGGGTGGCCGCCTGCCACTTGTTGGGCATGCGGCTGGCGGCCAGCGCATCGATCTGCGGCAAGCCGATCTGCACCGCGTTGTAGCCGAAGATATCGGCCGTCAGCTCGTCCAGGCAAGCCTGTTCCCACGCGCGCACGTAAGCGCCGGCCGGCGTCTGCAGCCAGTCATCGAGCGCTATAATGGATTTTTCGGATGCCGCGCTATCCATGCCTACCCCTTTGCCGACACCTTCACTATGACGTATCCGACGCCCCGCCCCTTGAGCGTGCTCGCCGTCCCCGCGTTCAAGGACAATTACCTGTGGCTGATCCACGATGGCGTGCACGCCGCCGTGGTCGACCCCGGCGACGCCGCGCCCGTCATCGCGGCCCTGGCCGCGCATCATCTCACGCTCACCGCCATTTTACTCACCCATCATCATGCTGACCACATTGGCGGCGTACCGGAACTGCTCGCGCATGCGCCCGTACCGGTGTACGGCCCGCGCGCCGAAGCCATCGCCACGGTCGGCGTGCCGCTCGCCGAGGGCGACCTGGTCGAAGTGCCCGGCCTGGCGCTCGCCCTGCGCGTGCTGGAAGTGCCCGGCCACACCCTGGGCCACATCGCCTACCTGCGCGAGCGCTCCGGCGAGCGCTGGCTGTTTTGCGGCGACACGCTCTTTGCCGGCGGCTGCGGACGCCTGTTCAAAGGCACCCCCGAGCAGATGCGCGCCTCCCTCGCGCGCTATCTGGCCTTGCCGGACGACACAGCCGTCTACTGCGCCCACGAATACACCCTGTCCAACCTGCGCTTCGCCGCCGCGGCCGAACCGGCCAACGCGCTGATCGCGCAGCGCATCGTGGCCGAAACCGCCAAGCGCGAGCGCGGCATCCCGACCCTGCCCTCGAGCATCGGCCTGGAAAAAGCCACCAACCCCTTCCTGCGCGACCGCCAGCCCGGTATCGTCGCCAACCTGATTGCCCTGGGCAAACTGGACCCGGCAGCGCCGCCGCAAGCTTCCTTCGCCGCACTGCGCACCTGGAAAAACACGTTTTGATCAACATCAAACGTCTGTTAAATGCCACGCCAGCACAGTTGATGTAAAGACAGCACACCCAAGGCGGCATAACTCAGCTAAGATATTCCACAAAGAAACAGTGTGAATAATCACATGACGAGACGACACCCAAGCGCGGCCCACCAGCCCGATCCAGCAATGGCGCAAGCGCGCCGCTGCCTTCATGGCCGGGCGCCGCGCCATCGATAAGCTGGCGCCGCCCTCCCCGCACAGGCGTGCATTGCTGCGCCTGTGCGCCGCGCTGGCCGCGCCACTCGTGCCGCACGCGCCGCTGCATGCGCAAACGATCTTCACGGGCGAACTTGCCGCGCCGCGTCCGGTCGCGGTCCTGTTTCCCGACCTTCCCGAGCCGGTGCGCAAAGTCTTCACCGACATCATCGGCGGCATCGAAGAGCAGTTGCACCAGCGCGTGCAAGCCTGGCCGCTCGCTGCCGCGCTGGACCCGGCCGAACTGGGCGCGGCGCTGCGGCGCCAGGGCGTGCGCGTGATCATTGCCCTCGGGCGCCAGGGCCTCAAGGTGGCCGAAGCGCTCGATCCCGCACTCGGCCTGGTGGTCAGCGGCATTTCCTCGCTGCCCGACGGCGACCGCCACACCGCCATCTGCCTCAGTCCCGACCCGGCCCTGCTGTTTACCCGCCTGCGCAGCCTCGCGCCCGGCGTGCGCCGCGTGATCGTCGTCTACAACCCGCAGCACAACGACTGGCTGCTGCGGCTGGCGCGCGAGGCGGCCCGCCTGCACGGGCTGGAACTGGCGGCGCTCGAAGCGCTCGACCTGGGCGCCGCCGCGCGCCTCTACCAGAGCGCCTTCGCCGCCGCCGACAACCGGCGCGACGCGCTCTGGCTGCCCACCGACCCCACCACCGTCGACGAAACCACCATCCTGCCGCTGGTGCTGCGCGAAGCGTGGAACCGCGCCGTGCCGGTCTTTTCCAGCAGCTTCCTGCACGTGCGCAAAGGCGCCCTGTTCGCGCTCTACCCGAACAACACCGAACTCGGTCGCAATCTTGGCAATCTTGCCACAGCCATGATGACGGCCGAACCGCCGCCGCGCGGCCTGCTGCCCCTGCGCGAAGTCTACGCCGCCCTCAACCTGCGCACCGCCAGCCACCTGGGCATCGCGGCCGGCCCGGCGGTCCAGCGCAGCTTCCAGTTCCTGTATCCCGAACCGTGACCGTGGTTTTTTGTTAGATTTTCAAAATTCTTTCTTTCGGGCTACTTCGGTGACGTATACTGCAGCCTGGTGTGTGCCCACATGCGTGGCTGCTTGCAAATTAACCGGACCACGCGTCCCCGCTGTACGCAATGACTACACTTTTTTTCAACGCACGGCCGCGCGCGCCGCGTGGCGCGTCCGCGCTGCTGTCGTTGCTGCTGCTGGCCGGCCCGGCGCCGCACGCCATGGCTGACGATCTCGCGCCTGCGACGGCGGAGTCGGCCGGCCTGCTCGAACGCTACGACAGCGGCGGCCAGTACGGCCTGCAGCCGCTCACCGTCTCCCAGCTCGAAGACCAGCTGCGCCGCCCCGAGCTGCAAGCCGCGGTCGGCCAGGGCGGCATCGCGGTGCTCTATCCGAACGTGTCGGAACCGTTTCGCAGCGCCTTCATCGGCATGATCCAGGGGATCGAAGAACGCACCCGCCTGCGCGTGCGCAGCTACGCGGTCGATACGCGCTTCGACGCGGCCGACCTGAATGCGCAGCTCAGGCGCACCGGCACCAAGGTCGTCATCGCGCTCGGGCGCCAGGGCCTGAACGTGGCCGCCGCGCTGGACCGCGATATCGAGGTGCTGGTGGGCGGCGCCCTGCTGCTGTCGGACGCCGAAATCGTCAACCTGAACGGCATCAGCCTCACGCCCGATCCGGCGCTGCTGTTTGCGCGCCTGCGCACGCTGCTGCCCGACACCCGGCGCGTGATCGTGGTGTACGACCCCAGGAAAACCGAATGGCTGCTGCGCCTGGCGCGCGAAGCGGCGCGCGAGCAGGGCCTCGAACTGGCGTCGTACGAAGCGCGCGACCTGTCCCAGGCCGCCCAGCTGTACGCCACCCTGTTCGCCGGCGCCGACAGCCGCCGCGACGCCGTCTGGCTGCCGCACGACACCACCACCGTCGAAGAAGGCACCCTGCTGCCGCTGATCCTCAAGCAAGCCTGGAACAGCGGCGTGCCTATTTTCTCCAGCAATGTGCTGCACGTGAAAAAAGGCGCGCTGTTCGCCATGAGTCCCAACAACGTGGAACTGGGCCGCTCGCTAGCCAGTTCCGCCGAAGGCGCCATCGCCGGCGAGCGCAGGAAAGGCGTACAGCCGCTGCGCGAACTGCACGCCGCCATCAACCTGCGTACCGCCAGCCATATGGGCCTGAACATCGGCTACCAGCAGCAACGTACCTTCGACCTTATTTATCCGGAGCCCTGAGTAGATGTTCCACGACTTCCTTCGCCGCACCGGGTTTCGCCGCCAGCTGACAGTGATCGTCTCGGCCGCCATTCTTGGCCTGGCGCTGTTTTCCTCGCTGATGAATTCCTGGGAAGCGCGCACCCGCATGCGCGACTACTTCCTCGAACAGGGCGAGCGCATCGCCGACAACCTGGCGCGCCAGAGCACCCTGGCGCTGCTCTACCACTCGCCCGAAAACGCCCAGGACGTGGTCGCCACCACCCTCACCTTCCCCGATGTGCTCAGCGTGCAGATCAGCGACACGCGCGGCCGGGTCCTGCTCTCGAAAAGCCAGGCCGGCGCCGCGCCGGCCGCAGCGCCGGCGCCCGTGTCGCCCACGCCGCTCGCCCGGCTGGCCAGCGAAACCTCGCAGGCCTGGCACTTCACGGCACCGGTCTTCGGCGGCCAGGGACTGGCCTCGCCGTTCGACCTGCAAGAGCCGCCCAAACAGCTGCTCGGCCATGTCCACGTGACCGTCGCCAAAGTGACGCTGAACCGCCTCACGCTGTCGCTCCTGGTGGGGAACCTGGTGGTCACGCTGTCGTTCGCCATCATCCTGCTGGCCATCGTGCGCCTGCTCACGCGCCACATGATCAACCCGCTGCACGCGCTTTCGCGCCTGATGCAGCGCGCCGAGGCGGGCGAGTCGGGCATGCGCGCCGCCCCGGCCGGCCCGCGCGACCTGATCGACATGGCGCTCGCCTTCAACAAGATGATGAACGTGCTGGAACAGCGCGAAGCGGAACTGAAAGACTCGCGCGACGCCGCCGTCAGCATGGCGCTGGTCAAGGCGCAGTTTGCCGCCACCGTCAGCCATGAAGTGCGCACCCCGCTCAACGGCGTGGTCGGCATGCTCGACATGCTCAAGGAAATGAGCCTGAACAAGCGCCAGGCCGAATGCGTGGACGTGGCCTGGAATTCCTCGCGCACCCTGATCGAGCTGATTAACAATATCCTCGACTTCTCCAAGATGGAAGCGGGCAAGCTCTCGCTCGAAGAAGTCGATTTCGACCTGCGCAAGCTGCTCGAAGAAGTCATCGAACTGGTGGCCAAGCAGGCGCAGGTGCGTGACGTCGAACTGGGCTACCTGCTCGGCGCGGGCGTGCCGCAATGCGTCAATGGCGACTCGCTGCGCCTGCGCCAGGTGCTCATCAACCTGCTCGGCAACGCCGTCAAGTTCACCGAGCATGGCGAAGTGGCAGTGGCAATCGCGCTGGCCGACGGCCCGCAGTTCGGGCTGCGCTTCGAAGTGCGCGACACCGGCATCGGCATGAGCGCCGACCAGCAGCAGCACCTGTTCCAATCCTTCGCCCAGGCCGACCCGTCGACCACCCGCAAATACGGCGGCACCGGCCTTGGCCTGGCGATCTGCAAGCAACTGGTGGAACTGATGGGAGGCGCCATCACGGTCGACAGCGCGCTCGGCGGAGGTACCGCCTTCACCTTCAACATCGTCTGCAAGGCCGCGCTGCAGGAATTGCCGGAACCGGCCCACACGGAGCTGGCCGGCCTGCGCACGATCGTGGTCGACGACAGCCAGATCGTGCGCAGCTTCGTGGCCCAGACCATGCAGCGCCACGGCATCGACTGCCACGTCACGCGCTGGGGCGGCGAAGCGCTGCTGCAGCTCAAGGTCGGCGCCATGGAGGCGCGCCCGTACGCCATCGTCATGATGGACATCGGCGCCCTCGACGACGACGGCAACGACCTGGCGGGACGCATCGCGCTCGACTCGCCCGGCACGCTGGTGCTGATCCTCGACCGTTTCGGCACGCCCTCGGGCGGCACCCTGGTCGACGGCCATCCCTCGCTCGGTAAACCATTGCGCGAAGACCGCCTGCTGCAAGCCCTCAAGGACTTGCTGGCCGGCGCCAAGGCGCCCGCGCTGGCCATGGCCAGCCAGCTGGCCGCGCCGCCGCGCACCTCGTTCCGCATCCTGGTGGCCGAAGATAACCGCACCAACCAGATGGTCGCCGCCGGCATGCTGGCCATGAACGGCTGCGCCTGCGAATTCGCCGCCAACGGGCGCGAAGCGCTGGAAGCGGTGCGCAATGGCAGCTTCGACCTGATCCTGATGGATTGCAGCATGCCGGAGATGGATGGCTACGAAGCGACCGCGCATATCCGCGCGCTTGAACAGGGCAGCGGACGGCGCACGCCGCTGGTCGCGATGACCGCCAACACCCAGCGCGGCGACGCCGAAAAATGCCTGGCGGCCGGCATGGACGACTACCTGGCCAAGCCGATCACCCTGTTCGAGCTGCGCCAGAAGCTCGACCGCTGGCTGCCGCGCGGCGATGCGGCGCCCGGCGACGAGCCGCGCAGCGTGCCCGCGCCGGGAGAACACGGGGGCGACAGCGAGAGCCCGATCAACCAGGCCATGTTCGTCAAGCTGCGCGAAATCATGGGCGCATCGCTGGCCCAGGCCATCAGCCCCTTCCTCGAAGACACGCCGCAATACCTGCTCGACCTGGAAGCGGCGGCCCACGGCGGCGACTTTGATACCGCGCGCGCCAAGGCGCATGCGATCAAGGGTTCGGCCGGCAACCTGGGCGCGACCCACCTGGCGCAACTGGCCAAGGAAGCCGAAGACCACGGCATCGGCGGCCATCCCGAACTGATCGTGCCGCTGCTGCCACGCCTGCGCGTGGCCTACAACGCGGTGGCCAGCGCGCTGGCGCAGGAAGTGACCGGCGACGGCATGGCCGGCCAGGGCGGCGGCGACGACGTGCCGCAGGTGCTCATCGTCGACGACGACCGCAGCACCCGCAGCACCTTGCGCTACACCCTGCAGCGCGACGGCTTCAAGGTCGAAGAAGCGGCCGACGGCGCCCAGGCCCTGATGATGCTCAAGCGCTTCCAGCCCGACGTGGTGCTGATGGACGCGGTCATGCCCGTGATGGATGGCTTCACGGCCTGCGCGCGCATGCAGGAACTGCCCGGCGGCAGCAGCATTCCGGTGCTGATGATCACCGCGCTGGAGGACAATTCGTCGGTCGAGCGGGCCTTCGCGGCCGGCGCCAGCGACTATATCCCGAAGCCGATTCACTACGCAGTGCTGTCGCAGCGCGTGCGCCGCATCATCGAAGCGAACCGCGCCGAGAAGCGCATCCGCCACCTGGCCTTCAACGACCTGCTGACTGGACTGCCGAACCGCACCCTGTTCTTCGACCTGCTCGGGCAGGCGGTCGACCAGGCGCGCGTGAACAAGACCTCGCTGGCGGTGCTGTTCCTCGACCTGGACCGCTTCAAGTACGTCAACGACAACCTCGGGCACGACATTGGCGACCGCCTGCTGGTGGCGGTGGCGCAGCGGGTGCGGCGCGCGGTGCGCAGCATCGACATGGTGGCGCGCCTGGGCGGCGACGAATTCACCATCGTCCTGGGCGATGTCGACGGCCCGGCGCCGGCGGCGGCTGCGGCGCAGACCATCTGCCGCGTGCTGGCCGCGCCGTTCCAGATCGATGGCCACGATATTTTCGTCACCAGCAGCGTCGGCATCGCCATGTATCCGTTCGACGGCCTCGATGTGCCGACCCTGGTCAAGCGCGCCGACAGCGCCATGTACCGCGCCAAGAAGACCAATACCGGCTTCCAGTTCTACGAAGCGTCGATGGAACAGGCCATTTCGGAACACGTGCGCCTGGAAAGCGACTTGCGGCGCGCGCTGGAACGCAACGAGCTTGAAGTGTTTTACCAGCCGCAGGCGCGCTTCGACAACCAGCGCATCGTCGGCATGGAAGCGCTGGTGCGCTGGAAGCACCCGACGCGCGGCATGGTGCCGCCGGTCGAATTCATCCCGCTGGCGGAAGAAACGGGCTTGATCAATCCGCTCGGCGAATTCGTGCTGCGCACCGCGTGCGCCCAGCTCAAGGCCTGGATCGACCAGGGCTTGCCGCCGATGCGGGTGGCGGTCAACCTGTCGGTGCGCCAGCTGCTGCAAAAGAATTTTGCCGATACGGTGGAAGCGGTGCTGGTGGCATCGGGCTTGCCGCCCGATTTGCTGGAGCTGGAGATCACCGAAAGCACCCTGATGGAACACGCGCAGGATACGCTCAAGGCCCTGCACCGCCTGCGCGGATTGGGCGTGCGGCTGTCGATCGACGATTTCGGCACGGGCTATTCATCGCTGTCGTACCTGAAGCGCTTCCCGGTCGACATCATCAAGATCGACCGTTCGTTCGTGGCCGATGTGCCGCACGACGCCGACGACGCGGCCATCATCGCGGGCATTATCGCGCTGGCGCACAGCCTGAGGCTGGAAGTGGTGGCGGAAGGGGTGGAAACGGAAGCGCAGCTCGACTACCTGCGCGCGCAGCGTTGCGATCTGCTGCAAGGGTGGTATTTGGCGCCGGCGATGCCGGCGGAGCAGTTTGCGGAGTTGATCATCAAGCGCGAAGCGATGGCGCTGCGCGCTTGACCCACGTCGTTCCCGGCAATGCCAGGAACGACGGCGCTTAGATCTCTTCGTACAGCGGCAACGTCAAGAACTCCGCAAACGATTCCGACGTCGACATCTCTTCAAAAATCACCGCCGCGCGCACATAGGTCGGGTTGTCGCCATTCGGCGCGACTTCCTTGACCTTGGCCAGTTCCTGCGGAATCATCGCGCGCACCATGTCGGCGGTGACCTTGCGGCCGTCGTCCAGCACACCCTTGGTCGACCGGATCCACTGCCACACCTGCGAGCGGCTGATCTCCGCCGTCGCCGCGTCTTCCATCAGATTATGGATCGGCACGCAGCCATTGCCCGCCAGCCAACTGCCCAGGTAATGAATACCGACGTTGATGTTATAACGCAGGCCTGCTTCCGTGATCGGCGCTTCCGGCTTGAAGTCCAGCAGTTCGGCCGCCGTCACGTCGATATCGGGACGCTGCTTGTCGATCTGGTTCGGCTTGTCGCCCAGGACTTTCTTGAATTCGCCCATCGCCAGATCCACCAGGCCCGGATGCGCAACCCAGCCGCCGTCGTAGCCGTCGGTCGCATCGCGCGCCTTGTCGTTGCGTACGCCACCCATGGCGATCTCGTTTTTCTCCGGATCGTTCTTGATCGGGATCAGCGCCGCCATGCCACCGATCGCCGGTGCGCCGCGCTTGTGGCAAGTCTTCAGCAGCAGCAAGGCATACGCGCGCATGAACGGCGACGTCATCGTCACTTTCGGACGGTCGGCCAGGCAGAAGTCCTTATCGAGCTTGAATTTTTTGATGCACGAGAAGATGTAATCCCAGCGGCCCGCATTCAGGCCGGCGCTGTGTTCGCGCAGTTCGTACAGGATTTCATCCATCTCGAACGCGGCCAGGATCGTTTCGATCAGCACGGTCGCCTTGATGGTCCCTTGCGGCAGGCCCAGTTCCTGCTGCGTCATCACGAAAATATCGTTCCACAGGCGTGCTTCGAGGTGCGATTCCATCTTCGGCAGGTAGAAATACGGACCGGCGCCGCGCGCCAGCTGCTCTTTGGCGTTGTGGATCATGAACAGAGCGAAGTCGAAAATGCCGCCGGAGACGCGCTTGCCGTCGACCAGCACGTGTTTTTCATCGAGGTGCCAGCCGCGCGGACGCACCACCAGGGTCGCGATCTTGTCATTGAGCTTGTACACCTTGCCGTTCTGTTCGAGCGAAATGGTGCGGCGCACGGCGTCACGCATATTGATCTGGCCCGTGATCTGGTTGTCCCAGTTCGGCGTGTTCGAGTCTTCGAAGTCGGTCATGTAGCTGTCGGCGCCCGAGTTGAAGGCGTTGATGACCATCTTGCGCTCGACCGGACCGGTGATTTCGACGCGGCGGCATTCGAGCGCCGGCGGAATCGGGGCGATTTTCCAGTCGCCGGCGCGAATCTGCGCAGTTTCCGGCAAAAAGTCGGGACGCTCGCCGGCGTCGAGGCGCTTGGCACGCGCCACGCGCGCGGCCAGCAGTTCCTGGCGGCGCGGCTCGAACGCGCGCGTCAGGCGCGCCACCAGGGCCAGCGCCTCGGAAGTGAGAATCTGTTCGTAGCCAGGCTTGATCTCGGCGGTGATTTCCATGCCGGCGGGGATATTGATAGTCATGCGTGCTCCTGTCGAAGGTAAATGCAAAATTGGCGTTTCATCTGTCATCTAGTATATTCACTAACTGGTAGCTAAACGAGACAAAAAATACATTCATCTGTGCGTTTTTGTCACAGATAAAAGGAGTACACGTGGGGCAGTTCCGTCAGATTTCCACCTTCGTCGAAGTCGTCGCGCGCGGCAGCCTGTCGGCGGCGGCGCGCGCCGAGGGCATCGCGCCGGCCATGATCGGGCGCCGCCTCGACGCCCTCGAAGCGCGCCTGGGCGTCAAGCTCCTGCAGCGCACCACGCGCAAACTGGCGCTCACCGACGAAGGCGCGGCCTTCCTGGAAGACTGCCAGCGCATCCTGGGCGAACTCGAAGAAGCCGAATCGGCGGTCGCCGAACGCAGCGCGCGCGCCAGCGGCCACCTGCTGGTATCGGCGCCGGCCGGCTTCGGGCGCCAGCACGTGGCGCCCCTGCTCCCCTCGTTCCTGGCCGAGCACCGCGACGTGACGGTCAACCTGAACCTGAACGACCGCGTGGTCGACGTCGTCGGCGAAGGGGTGGACGTGGCGATCCGCATCGCCAGCCTGTCCGATTCGAGCCTGATCGGGGTCAAGCTGGCCGACAACCAGCGCGTGCTGGTGGCCTCGCCCGCCTATCTGAAACGCCACGGCATACCGGAAACCCTGGCCGACCTGGCGCGCCACAACTGCCTGGCGATCAGCAGCGAAGGCAGCCAGCGCGGCTGGACCTTCCGCGACAACGGCAAGCTGGTGACCCTGAAAGTGGCGGGGAACATGGTCTGCAACGACGGCGAAGTGCTGCACGACTGGGCGCTGGCCGGCAAAGGCCTGGCGTGGCGCTCGATGTGGGAAGTGGGAACCGAGATCGAAGCGGGCACCCTGCGCACGGTGCTGGACCGCTTTGCGGCGCCCGGCAACGACATTCACGCGGTATTCGCGCAGCGCCGCCACCTGCCCTTGCGCATCCGCGCCTTCGTGGACTTCCTGCGCCGCACCTACGCGCAGCCGGACTACTGGCGCGCCTGAAAACAACATCGGCCCGCGCGAGGCGGGCCGACGAAAAGACGGACAAAAAAAATCCCCGGAAACCGAGGATTTTTTGTCGTTGATTCAGCGATTAGATAGGCTGAATGTTCGAAGCTTGCTTGCCTTTAGGGCCAGCGGTTACTTCGAAAGAGACGCGTTGGTTCTCTTGCAAAGATTTGAAGCCGTTCGACTGAATCGCCGAGAAGTGAGCGAACAGATCTTCGCCGCCTTCATCAGGAGTGATAAAGCCAAAACCCTTCGAATCATTGAACCATTTTACGATGCCAGTTGCCATTACAATTTCCTATTTCAGTTAAGTTGGGCTTACGCCCGTTTTAGATCGTTTGACGAAGCAAGAAAGAAATGACAGACAGACTGCACAACTACCTCGAATCACAACGATCCCGCATTATACCGAATAAAACACAAAAAACACGTCCTCTGCAAAATAAACTTCCCGGAAGCTATAAAAATTCAGAATTTCAACTTTTCAGCACCGGGTTGCAGCGGCAGTTCGATAAATATAGGGGCATCGACACTGCGGAAGTTTGCGCTAAATCAAACGATACGCGCACTTGACCTTGCATGCGCGCACAATTGGTAAAAAAATACGTGCGCTGTCGTTTTCTTGGCGTGTCAGTCGTGCTGGCCGGGGTAAGTCGCCGCCCTGGGGTCGTGCCGTGCCCAGGCCACGTACACGTCGAGCGCGTGCAGCCAGTCGTTCCAGTCCTTGGGCGCGATCAGCTCGAACGCCATCAGCACCCGCAGGCGCTGTTCCAGCTGGCGCGCCTGGGCTCCGAACACGCGAAAGCCGAACGTCGCGGCCGAACCGGCGATGGTATGCAGGCTCTGATGCAGCTCCTTGACCAGGGCCGCGTCGGCGGCGGCCGGGTCGAAGCTGGCGCGCAGCTCTTCCAGGCGCGCCAGCGTGGCCGGCACGCTGGCCGCGAACTTCTCGTTGAGCGCGTGCAGGCGCGCGAAAAACTCCTGGTCGATCAGCGTGGCCATCGCGCGCGGCTTACTTGGTGCCGAAGATGCGGTCGCCCGCGTCGCCCAGGCCAGGCACGATGTAGGCGTGTTCGTTCAGGTGCGAATCGAGCGAGGCCACATACAGCTTCACCTTCGGATGCGCGTCCTGCACCACCTGCACGCCTTCGGGCGCGGCCACCAGGGCCAGGAAGATGATCTGTTCGTCGGTCACGCCGCGCTTTTTCAGTACGTCGATCGCATGCACCGCCGAATTGCCGGTGGCGACCATCGGGTCGCACAGGATGAAGATGCGGTCGGTGGTGTCGGGCAGGCGCACCAGGTACTCGACCGGCTTGTGCGTTTCCGGGTCGCGGAACACGCCCACGTGGCCCACGCGCGCCGACGGCACCAGTTCCAGCAAGCCGTCGCTCATGCCGATACCGGCGCGCAGGATCGGCACGATCGCCAGCTTTTTACCGGCGATGACGGGCGCGTCGATGGTCACCAGCGGGGTTTCGATCTGGCGTGTGGTCAGTGGCAGGTCGCGCGTGATTTCGTAACCCATCAGCAGCGTGATTTCCTTGAGCAGCTCGCGGAAGGTGCGGGTGGAGGTGTCGCGCTCGCGCATGTGACTGAGCTTGTGCTGGATCAGCGGGTGGTTGAGGATGAAGAGATTGGGGAAGCGCGGATCTTGTTTCATGGAATTCGATTCAGTTATCGTTGTTGTGGCTTGTACCCGTATTATCCCGCAAACCGGGCGCTTGTTCGCTTTTTTGTCGGTACGCGCCTCAGGGCGGCAGCGCGCGCGCCAGGATCGCGGCGCAATCGACGCCGGCCGGCAGGCGCCCGAACGCCCCGCCCACGTCGATGGCCACGCGCGAGGCGATGAAGGCCTCGCTCACGAAGCCCGGCGCATGGCGCAGCAGCAGCGCGGCCTGCACCGCGATCACGATGCGCTCGGCCAGCCGGCGCGCGCCGTATTCGTCGCCCTGGGCCCCATCGAGGTCGGCCAGCAGGCTTGCGGCGCACGCATCGAAGGCCGGATTGGCGCCGCCGGCCAGCGCCAGTTCCGCCGCCAGCGCCGCGCGCGCGGCCGGCGTCTTGCCGAAGGCGCGCAACAGGTCCAGGCACATCACATTGCCGGAACCCTCCCAGATCGAATTGACGGGAAACTCGCGGTACAGGCGCGCCAGCGGACCATCTTCCACGTAGCCGTTGCCGCCCATGACTTCCATCGCTTCGGCGCCGAAGGCGGGACCGCGCTTGCACAGCCAGTATTTGCCGGCCGGGGTCAGGATGCGGCCCAGCAGCGCTTCGGCCGGATCGGCCGCGTTGTCGAAACAGCGCGCCAGGCGCAGCGCGAACGCGGTGGCGGCCTCCGATTCGAGCGCCAGGTCGGCCAGCACGTTTTGCATCAGCGGCTGTCCGGCCAGCGTGCGGCCGAAGGCGGCGCGTTCGCGCGCGTGGTGCAGCGCGTGGGTCAGCGCCGCGCGCATGATGCCCGCGCTGCCGATCACGCAATCGAGCCGGGTGTAGCCGCCCATCTCCAGGATGGTCGGAATGCCGCGTCCCACCTTCCCCACCGGCCAGCCGACGGCGTCGCAGAACTCCACCTCGGACGAGGCGTTCGAGCGGTTGCCCAGTTTATCCTTGAGGCGCTGCACGCGGATCGCATTGCGGCTGCCGTCGGGCAGGTAGCGCGGCACGAAAAAGCAGGTCAGCCCGGCGCTGCCGGCGCCGTCGGTCTGGGCCAGGATCAGGTGCGCGTCCGACTGCGGCGCCGAAAAGAACCATTTATGGCCGACGATGCGCCAGGCATCCACGCCCTCGTCCCCGAAGCGCGCGCGCGCATCAAGCGCGTCGAGTACGGTGGCGCGCGTGGTGTTGGCGCGCACGTCGGTGCCGCCCTGCTTTTCCGTCATGCCCATGCCGATCAGGGCGCCGCTTTTTTGTTCGATCGGCAGCGAGCGCGGATCGTACTGGCGCGACAGGATCTTGGGTAGCCATTTGGCGCCGATGGCCCCGGCCTGGCGCAGCGCCGGCACCGAGGCATAGGTCATCGTGACCGGGCACTGGGAACCGTTTTCGACCTGCCCGAACAGCATGTACTGGGCCGCGCGCGCCACCTGCGCGCCGGGCCGCGCCGCCTCCCACGGCGTGGCGTGCACGCCGGCCCCGATCATCAGCGCCATCAACTGGTGCCAGGAGGGATGGAACTCGACTTCGTCGACGCGCCGCCCGCCGCGGTCGACATTATGCAGCACGGGTTGGTTCACATTGGCCTGGCGCGCCAGGTCCAGCACCTCGGCGCGTCCGAGCTGTTCGCCCAGCGCGTGCAGGGCGTCGCTGGCCCACCCCGCCCCTTCGCGCGCCAGCGCTTCCTGCAGCGCCGGATCGCAGGCATACAGGTTGACATTCCCAAATGCGCTTGCCTGGTTGAAAATTTCGTGGGTATCGTATGGATTCATGGTCTGGCCGGGTGCGGGTCCCGGAAATATTGCGCAAAAGCAGCATTATCCAAGTGCGCGCACCCCCGAAAAGCTCAGGGTGAGCGACAATAGCGAGCCGGGCCGGAAAACCGGCGGCGTGCCGCGCTACAGCCTAGCCCAAAGCCGAAAACGGGGCAAGAGTTGCTTTCCCGCCCATCCGGCACACCGCTATTTGCGTTCGCTCAAGCAACTTTAAATGAGGCACCACCCCGGCGATTTTTGATGCATCCTAGAATCTTTCCGTGCCACATTGGATAGCGATTTGTTAAACTAGACCAGGCCGGGCAGCCGGCCACCCGCGCCAAGCCACACTACGAAGGTAACGATTTCACCATGCGCTCCAGTGCCCCATCAGTTCCCAACGGCGATACGGCCACCGAGCTTGACCAGTTCATGGAAGCGGCCGGCGACATCGTGTTCCGGCTCGACCCGGCCGGCCGGATCATCGCGGCCAGCGAGCGCACCCGGACCCTGTTCGCGCTGCGCGGGATGGGAGCGGCGCTGGTATCGCTGGCGCCCGAGGCCGACCAGGCCGCACTGGGCGCGGCGCTGCTCGATGCCGGCGCCGCCGCCGAACCGGCCCGGCTCGACGTGCGCCTGCATACCGCCAGCAAGGATATCTGGTTCGAGCTGCGCCTGGGCCGCCTGCAGCACGCCGGCGGCGCGGCCCTGCTGGTGGTCGGGCGCGACATCTCGCTCCGGCGCGATACCGAGGAACGCCTGCGCCACCTGGCCACCCACGACGCCCTGACCGAACTGCCCAACCGCCTGCTGCTGTCGGACCGCATCCGCATGGTGATCGCCCACGCGCGCCGCTCCGGCCAGAATTTTTCGGTTGCCACCATCGGCCTCGATGGCTTCAAGAAGGTCAACGATGGCTTGGGCCACCCGGTCGGCGACGCCGTGCTGCGCATCGCCGCGGCGCGCCTGCGCAAGACCCTGCGCGACAGCGACACCCTGGCGCGCATCGGCGGCGACGAGTTTGTCGCGGTCCTGCCGGGCACCTGCAGCGAGGCCCAGATCAAGCTGGTCACCGGACGCCTGCTGGCGACCCTGCAAGCGCCGTTCGAGGTCGACAAGCACACGATCTACATCGGCGCCTCGATCGGCCTGGCGCTGTTCCCCGAGCACGCCGAAGATGAAGTGCAGCTGGTCGCGCTGGCCGACGCCGCCATGTCGCGCGCCAAGGAAACCGGCAAGGCGCGCTGCCTGGTCTACAGCCCGCGCGACAGCGGCCCGCCGGAACACGACATCTCGCTCGAAGCGGCCATGTTCCAGGCCGTGCGCGAAGGCGAGTTCCTGCTGTACTACCAGCCGATCGTGGATGCCCCCACGCGCCGCATCCAGGGCTTCGAGACCCTGATGCGCTGGAAGCACCCGACCCTGGGCATGGTGCCGCCGGTGCGCTTCATCCCCATCGCCGAGACCAATGGCCTGATCAACCTGCTGGGCGCATGGGCCCTGAAGGCGGCCTGCGTGCAGCTCAAGCAGTTCGAGGAAGTGGCCAAGCGCCCGCTGTACATCTCGGTCAACATCAGCCCGCGCCAGTTTCGCAACGATAAATTCCTCGAGGTGCTGGACCATGCGCTCGCCTTTTCCGGCATGAGCGGCAGCCAGTTGGTCCTCGAAATCACCGAAGGAACCCTGATGATCGACCCCGTGCACGCAGAATCGATCCTCGTCAAGATGGCCGAACGGCAGGCACGCATCGCCATCGATGATTTCGGCACCGGCTATTCCTCGCTGGCGTACCTGAAGCGTTTCCCGATCTCGGTGCTGAAAATCGACCGTGCCTTCATCAAGGACTTGCCCGACGCGCCCAAGGATGGCGCGATCTGCAACGCGGTGCTCGACCTGGCCAAGCACCTCGGCCTGTCGGTGGTGGCCGAAGGCGTGGAAACGGAAGCGCAGCTCGATTACCTCGACCAGCGCGGCTGCCAGTACATCCAGGGTTACCTGACCGGCAAGCCGATGCCGGCCCACGCGGCCATGGCCGCCCTCAAGGAAGACCTGTACGCGTCCCTGATGCCGATCGAACCGCAGGCGGGGATACGATGATTGCCGGCGCCCTGCTCCATCCCGCCCCGCCCGGCCCGGCCAGCGCCGACGCCGACGCCACCCTGAACCAGTTGTGGGAACGGGTGCGCCGGCGCGGCGACATGCCCGGCTTCGCCAAGGCCATCAGTTCCATTCTGGGCGCCATGCGCGGCGAGGACGAGCACCAGTTCAGCATGACGCAAACGGTGCTGTCGGACCCGGTCCTGACCCAGAAGGTGCTGCGCCTGGCCAACAGCGGCATGTATTCGGCCTTCGGCCAGCGCATCAACACCGTCAGCAAGGCGGTGCTGGTGCTCGGCACCGAAGCCATCGGCCACCTGGCGCTGGGCTTGAAACTGATCGAGGAACTCACGCGCGCCTCGCCCGATTCGGCCATCGCCCACGTGGAGATGGAAAAAGCGGTGCTGGCCGGGATGGTGGCGCAGCAGGTCGCCGCCAGCGCCGCCGCGCGCGACTCCGAGGAAGCGGTGGTGTGCTCGATGCTGCACACCCTGGGACGGATGATGATCACCTTTTATATGCCCGAACGCTGGACCGCGCTGCAGGCGGTCGGCGGCACCGGTGGCGAAGACGCCGCCGCGCCGCCGGTGCTGGGACTGACGATGGAAGACATCGGGCGCGCCGCCGCCGAACACTGGGGTTTGCCCAAGAACCTGATCAACGGCATGCGCCGGATCGAGCCGGCCGAGCGCGGCGACGCGTTCACGCACGAAGACTGGCTGGCCGCGGTATCGACCATGTCGTCGCAATGCGCCAGCTCCCTGTGGAACGACGACGAAGCGGGCGCCGCCAACGTGCGCGCGCTGGCCAGCAGTTTTTCGTCGATGCTGGGGGTGGAGCCGGATCACCTGCTCAGCGCCATCGAAAAAGCCAAGGAAACGGCAGCGGCCGACCTGTCGATCGCACCGCTGGCCAAGCCGGCCGAAAAACGCGAAGCCGACATGGCCACGCGCCGCATGCGCGCCGAGGGCAACAAGGTGCTGCTCTCGGGCGTATCCGACATGCGCGACGTCGTCGCCACGGCCAATCCGGGCCAGATGATGTCGATGGCGCTGGAGACGGTGTACCAGGGCCTGACCTTTTCACGCGCCGTGGCCTTTTTGCGCAACCGCCGCGAAAACAAGTACATCGCCAAGATGGGGCTGGGCGATGGCGTCAAGGACCTGATCGGCGGCCTCGGTTTCGACGACACCTACAGCGCCAACGTGTTCCATGCCTCGCTCGGCAGCGACCGCGTGATTTTCGTGGAAAACGCGCACGACCCCAAGTTCGCGGCCAAGCTGCCGCAGTGGTGGAAGGATGCGCTGTCGGGCGGGCGCAGCTTCGTGATCCTGCCGCTGTCGTCGAACGGCCAGCCGGTCGGCTTCATTTACGGCGACTGGGACGACAGCTTCCCGGCGATCCACCTGAGCCAGACCGAATTTGCGCTGCTCAACGACCTGCGCGCGCTGATCGTCAAGACCGTGGCGCGCCGCCAGCAGGTGGAACTGGACGCCGCCGCGGCCAAACCGCGCTGAGCGCACGCATCAGCTGACCTGCTGCGCGCGCTGCCAGCGAAACGACAGCGCGGCGCTGGCCGCAGCCCCGACCGCCAGCGCGCCGGCCAGATAAAACACCGCCGGCGGGCCGATGCGGTCCCAGCACAGCGACATCGCCAAGCCCCCGCCGGTGCCGCCGATGCCATACGCAAGGCTCATGTACAGCGCCTGGCCGCGCGCCTGCAACGGACCTGCGAACCAGCGCTGCATGACCATCACCGAGCTTGAAAGGTGGGCGGCAAAGGTCACCGCGTGCAGCAGCTGCGCCAGCGCCAGCACCACCAGCAGCTGGCCGGCCGCGCCGATCAGCGGAAAGCGCACGGCCGCCACCGCGAAGGCGCACATCATGACGCGCTGCGCACCGAAGCGGCGCAGCAGCGGCGCCTGAAAATAGAAAAAGGCCACCTCGGCCACCACCCCCAGCGCCCACATGGCGCCGATCACCGGCTTGCTGTAGCCGGCCTGCTCCAGGTACAGGGAATAAAAGGCATTGAGCGACATGTGCACGCCCGCCATCAGCGCGGCCGACACAAAGAACGCGATCACTTCGCGCCGCCGCAGTACGCTCCACAAGCCCGGCGCCGCTTCCGCGTGGGGCACAGCGGGCGCCTGCACGATCAGCAGGCCCGATGCGCCCACGCACGCCAGCAGGAACAGCGCGATCGCCGGCAAGGCGTTCACGCCGAGCCAGTCGAGCAGCCAGCCGGCGGCCAGCACCGCCACGATGAAACCGACCGAACCCCACATGCGCACCCGCCCATAGTTGCTGGCGTCGCTGCGCAATGCCGCCAGCAGCAAGGCCTCGGCCAGCGGTGCCTGCGCGCTCGAAAACAGGTTGTACACCACCATCACGGCGATGAACTGGGCATAGGATTGGGCGAAGAACATGCCGCAAAAGGCCAGCAGCGCGCCGGCGGTGGTCAGGCGCAGCACGCGCACGCGCTGGCCACTGTGGTCGGCCAGCCAGCCCCACAGGTTGGGGCCGATGATGCGCATGACCTGGATCAGCGACATCAGCACGCCGATCTGGGGCGCGCTCATGCCGCGCGCGGCGAAGAACAGCGTCGCGTAGATGGCGAAGGCGCCGACCTGCGCGTAATACGCAAACAGGAACAGCGAGTACGGAAGAAGTTGCGGGGACGCGCGCCCCGCTACGGCGTCAGGCAATTTTCGGCGTATCGACCCGCACATCGCCGCACTGGGCGCGGTGCATCAGCGCGTGGTCGATCAGCACCAGGGCCAGCATGGCTTCGGCGATCGGCGTGGCGCGGATGCCGACGCAGGGGTCGTGCCGGCCGAAGGTCTCGACCATGACAGGATTGCCGGCCTTGTCGATCGAACGGCGCGGCGTGCGGATCGACGAGGTCGGCTTGATCGCAATCGACACCGTAATATCCTGGCCGGTCGAAATGCCGCCCAATACGCCGCCGGCGTTGTTACCGACAAAGCCTTCCAGGGTCAGTTCATCGCCATGCTCCGAGCCGCGCTGGGCCACCGAGCGGAACCCGGCGCCGATTTCCACGCCCTTGACCGCGTTAATGCCCATCATCGCGTAGGCGATGTCGGCATCGAGCTTGTCGTAGATCGGCTGGCCCAGGCCCAGCGGCACGTTTTTTGCCACCACGTCGATGCGCGCGCCGATCGAGTCGCCGTCGCGCCGCAGTGCATCCATGGCCGTTTCCATGCGCGCGATCAGGTCGGCGTCGCCGCTGGCGGCAAAGAAGGGGTTGTTCGGCACGTGTTCCCAGGCTTCGAAGGGCACGGGAATGTCGCCCAGCTGGCTCATGCAACCCATGAAGACGGTGCCGTACTGCTCGTGCAGCCATTTCTTGGCGATCGCCGCAGCGCCCACCACGGGGGCGGTCAGGCGCGCCGAGGAGCGTCCGCCGCCGCGCGGATCGCGTATGCCGTACTTGTGCCAATAGGTGTAGTCGGCGTGGCCGGGCCGGAAGCTCTCGACGATATTGCCGTAATCCTTGCTGCGCTGGTCCTGGTTGCGGATGATCAGCATGATCGGCGTGCCGGTGGTCTTGCCTTCGTACACGCCGGACAGGATCTCGACCGTATCGGCTTCCTGGCGCTGGGTGACGTGGCGCGAGGTGCCCGGTTTGCGGCGGTCGAGGTCGGGCTGGATGTCGGCTTCGGACAACACCAGGCCCGGCGGGCAGCCATCGATCACGCAGCCGATGGCCGGTCCGTGCGATTCGCCAAACGTTGTAACGGTAAACAGCTTGCCAAAAGAATTGCCGGACATGATAGGAAAGTGAGTGGCGGAAAAGCCAATTCTACCAGTCCGCGCGCTTTTGCTGGTGCCGCCGCCCAGTTGCCTCCACGCCGAGCTTGCCAGGCGGCTGAACATTCTGCCAATTCACCCGATCCATTGTGCAATTTCTTTTTCTCATGGTTAATTCATACAGGAGGCCGAATTCGTGGCATGCTGTTGGAAATCAGTGGCAGTTCCGCAATCTGTGTCGCCCTATCTGCATGAATATGCGTTACTGTAACTATTGGACGTAGACTGGCGACGCGTCTTTACCGAGAAACGCCTGGAGAAGCGACACATGCCCCCATCGAGCACGCCCTTGGACGACCTTGAGGACGACCACGACGATCTGGTATTTTTGGAGGAACATCCCGCGCTACCGGCAGCCGGGGGTGGGAACGGCGTTTGGCGCGTGATGATCATCGACGATGACGAAGACGTGCACTCGACCACCACCTTCGCGCTCGGCAACCTGGACATGCAGCAGCGGCCGCTCGAATTCGTGCACGCCTACTCGGCCGGCCAGGCGCGCGAAATGCTCAAGCACGAGCACGACATCGCCGTCATCCTGCTCGACGTGGTGATGGAACAGGACGACGCCGGCCTGCACCTGGTGCGCTACATCCGCGAAACGCTCAAGCTGGCCGACGTGCGCATCATCCTGCGCACCGGGCAGCCCGGCTATGCGCCCGAAATCGACGCCATCCGCGATTTCGATATCAACGACTACAAGACCAAGTCCGAACTGACCCGCATCAAGCTGTTTACGACGGTGACGGCGGCAATCCGCTCGTACCAGCAAATCCGCGCGATCAGCGCCAACCGGCGCGGCCTGGACCTGGTGGTACGCGCCAGCACCGAGCTGATGGCGCTGCACGGCGTGCAAAACTTCGCCGCCGGCGTGCTGGCCCAGATCGCCGAGATCCTGGACGTGGAGCCGAACGGCGTGCTGTGCGTGCAGGAGTGCCCGGACGGGCGTTGCCGCGAGCTGCACATCATCGCCACCGCTGGCGCCTACCGCCGGCTTGGCACCGGCAAGCTGACCGCAGTCGAAGATGCCGCCGTCGCCACGGCCATGGAACGCACCCTGGCCCAGCGCCGCAACATCTACGAACCAAGCATCGTCACCCTGTTCTTCGCCGGCAAATCGAGCCGCGATTTCGTCGCCTACCTGGCCCCCGGCCGCGTGCTCGGCGAGATCGACCAGCGCCTGCTCGAAGTCTTTTGCAGCAATGTCGCCGTCGGCCTCGATAACGTCGAACTGGTGACGCATCTGCACAACGCCGCCTTCTACGACCAGCTGTCCAAGCTGCCCAACCGCACCCGCCTGGTCGAAATCCTGGACGCCACCATGGCCGGACCGGCGCGCAACGACGCCACCCTGTCGCTGGTCGATCTCGACCACTTCGCCGAAACCAACGACGCGCTCGGCCACCAGTTCGGCGACATGCTGCTGGTCGCCGTGGCCACCCGCCTGCAGCAGCGCCTTGGCCAGCAATTGACGGTGGCGCGCATCGGCGGCGATATTTTCAGCGTGCTGGGCGATGCCGAGGCGGTCAATCCGGTGCGCATCCTGGAGCTGTTCGAGACCCCCTTCTCGATCGACGGCCAGGATGTGCAGCTGTCGGCCACCCTGGGCCTGGTGCGGCTGTCGGAACACGACGGCAGCGGCGCCGATGCGCTCAAGGATGCCGACATCGCCTTGAAGCGCGCCAAGAGCCAGCAGCGCGCCGGCCACTTCTATTTTTCGCGCAGCATGGGCGTCGAAATCCGCGAACGGGTGCGCATGATGCACGCGCTGCGCACCGGCTTTGCCAAGGGCGAACTGTTCGTCGTCTACCAGCCGCAGATGGACCTGGTGGCGCGCTGCCCGGTGGGCGCCGAGGCGCTGCTGCGCTGGCAGACTGCCGACGGCACCTATATTTCGCCGGACCGCTTCATTCCGATCGCCGAGTATTCGGGCCTGATCATCGATATCGGCGAATGGGTGCTGCGCAGCGCCTGCCATGAACTGGTGCGCCTGCGCGAAGCGGGGCACCGCCAGTTCACCATGTCGGTCAACGTCTCGCAGGTGCAGTTCCGCCATCCCTACTTCCTCGACATGCTGCGCTCGGCGCTGGAAGAAACCGGGGCGCCGCCGGAATTTGTCGAACTCGAAATCACCGAATCGATGGCGATGGAAGAGCCGGACCTGCTGATCAAGATGCTGGCCCAGATCAAGCACACCGGCGTATCGATCGCGATCGACGACTTCGGGACCGGTTTTTCATCGCTCTCGTATTTGCAGCGCTTGCAGGTGGACCGGCTCAAGATCGACCGCGCCTTCGTCACCGAAATCACCCATTCGGCGCGCGGCAGCAGCATTGCCGAAATGGTCATCCAGCTCGGGCGCAACCTGGGCTTGTCGGTGATCGCCGAAGGGGTCGAGGATGAGCGCCAGGCCGAAATCCTGCAGTCGCTCGGCTGCCCGCTGGCGCAGGGTTTCCTGTTCGCCCGTCCGATGGCCACCACGGCGCTGTACGAGTGGCTCAACGACGAAGCCCTGCCGCGCCCTGCATGATGCAGGTGACGGTCGATATCACCAAACGCGATGTGTTCCTGGTGTCGCTGGCGATGATTCCTCGCCTCAAGGGCAACTGGATTTTCATGGGCGTGCTGGCGCTGGCGATCTTTGTGCTGGTGCTGGTCACGCGCACGCCGGGCAATCTGTACTCGCTGGGCGTGGCGGCGGTGGCGGCGCTCGGGGGCGCGCTGGGCGGGGGGCTGTCGGCCCTGACGATCAATATCGCGACCATGCTGCTCAAGCTCGATGCCGGCCACCCCATGCTGGGACGGCACCACTATGCGCTTACCGACGCCGGGCTGGAGCTGCGCGCGGGCAAGCAGGACAGCATGCAGCCGTGGGCCGCGGTCGCTTCGGTGGGCCGGCTGTCGGGATATATCCTGTTCCGGCTGAAGGGAAATACCGTGTTTTTGCTGCCGCGCCGCGCATTTAGCAGTGGCGAGGCGTTCCAGGCGTTCTGGCAGCAGGCCAGGACGCTGAAAACGGCGGCCTGAGCGCACACGCTCCCCCGACCGTCGCCCCCGCGCAGGCGGGAGCCCAAGTATTTAGATATGCCACTGGCTTCGGTACGAACTTGGGCCCCCGCCTGCGCGGGGGCGACGGTGAAGGTGTGCGCGAGCACCCCGAAGTATCCTAGTAGCAAGCAATCGTTGCACGTCGGCAACAGCACCCATTCCGTCATCTGTAAACGTCCCGTGCGCGCCTGCGTTCACGTAATATCGATCCCATGCTGTGCACTGGATGGGGCGCCAACTTGAATGAATGCATGAGGATCGACACGTCGCGCTGCAGCCCAAGCCTGGCGCGGCGCGCCTGGCGCTGCTGCGCGCTGCTCTGGCTGGCCTGTCTCGCCCTGAGCGGGCCGGCGTTGGCGCTTGACCCCGACAAAGCCTTCCACCACTTCGTGCGCACCAGCTGGTCGATCCAGAACGGCTTGCCGCAGATCAGCGTGCAAGCCATCACCCAGGATCAGCAGGGTTACATCTGGGTCGCCACCCAGAATGGCCTGGCGCGCTTCGACGGCGTGCGCTTCACCACCTATTCGCCCGAGAACCAGCCTGGCATGGCCGGTGTCTGGATCCGCAGCCTGATGGCCGACAGCGCCGGGCGCGTCTGGATCGGCACCTACAAGGGCCTGACCGTCTACGAAAACGGCGTGTTCCGCGCCATCCCCGCGGCCGATGCGACCCAGTTTCCCATGCTCGACATCTACGCCATGGCCGAAGACCAGGGCCGGCTGCTGGTGGCCACCACCAGCGGCGTGTTCGATTACGAGGGCGGCAAGCTGGTACATCGTCCCGGCAGCCCGGCGCCGGCCACCGCCCTGCTCAAGAGCGCCGACGGGATCTGGATCGGCGGCACCGGCGGCATCTTTCACAGCAGCGGCAAACAGACCGAACGGATTCCGCTGCCGGCCGGCCTGCGCCATGGTGTGGTCACGCGGCTGGCCGAGGCGCAAGGCAAAATCTGGGCCGGCACCAGCGTCGGCCTGTTTGCGCGCAGCGGCGGCGTGCTGGAAGCGGCGGGCACCGAACCCATCTTGCAAAATTCGCCGACCACCATGCTGTATCAGGACAGCGACCGCAACCTGTGGGTTGCCAGCAACGCCGGCATGGCGCGCATCCGCGACGGCAAGACTACCGAAATCATCTCCGACCAGAACCCGGCCGCCTTCAAGGGCGTGCTGAGCGCCTTTGAAGACCGCGAGCGCAACCTGTGGCTGGGCAGCCAGTGGCAGGGCCTGGTGCGCCTGTGGAACGGCTCGACCCGGCGCCTGGCCGCGGCGGAAGGCTTGACCGAACCGATCGTCTGGTCGCTGGCGCGCGCGCCGGACGGGCGCACCTGGGTCGGCACCCGCGACGGCTTGAGCGTGTACAGCGACGGGCGCTTCCGCCAGGTGCTGTCGGGCAGCCAGCTGCCGCATCCGCATGCCTACAACCTGCTGGCCGACGCCGACCGCATCTGGATCGGCACGCGGCGCGGGCTGGCGCTGTGGCGCGACGGCAAAGTCGAAACGCCCGCCCTGTTCGCGCCGATGGCCGCCGCGCAAATCAACGGCATCGTGCGCGATCACGCCGGCGTCATCTGGTTTCCGACCAGCGAGGGCGTATTCCGCCTGGCCGGCGCCGCGCTGACCAAATACGGCAAGGACGAGGGCCTGCGCGACGTGCGCGCGCGCCAGGTGCGCGAACTCAAGGACGGGCGCATTCTGGTGACCACCCAGGACGGCTTGTACGAACTGCGCGGCGAGCGCATGGTGCAGATCGGCCAGGACAGCGGCTTACAGCCCGGAATGGACATTACCGCCATCACCGAGCTGAAAGACGGCGCGCTCGTGCTCGGCACGCTGACCGAGGAAATCTACCTGTTCAACGGCCGCCGCTGGCACAAGTTCGGCGCCGCCGAGGGTTTTCCGCCGAACGCGCCCTTCTTCCTCGTGGAAGATGCGGCCGGCTACCTGTGGTCGGCCGGCCTGCGCGGCATCCTGCGCGCCCCGCTGGCCGACATGCGCCGGGTCCAGAACGGCCAGGCCAGGACCGCCGCCGGCGAAATGATCCTCAACGAGCGCGGCGACCGGCGCAGCGGCGAACAGGGTTTCTGCTGCAACGGCGCCGGCACTTCCAAGGGCTTCATGGACCCGGCGGGCACGCTGTGGCTGCCCAGCCGCGATGGCGTGGTCACGCTCGACACCATGGGCCTGACCAGGAACATGACGCCGCCGACGGCCGTGATCGAACGGGTGCGCGTGCTCGACACCTGGCGCGACATCCGCCAGGGCCAGGGCGGCGCCCTGCGCGTCCGCGAAGATGCGCGCGACCTGGCCTTCGAGTTCACCGCCCTGAGCTTCCAGGACCCGGCCAGCGTGGTGCTGCGCTACCGCCTGCATGGCTACGACAAGGACTGGCGCGAACTGCAGGCGGGCGCGCCGCGCGCGGTCAACTACACCAACCTGCCGGCCGGCTCCTACAGTTTCGAGGTCAAGGCCAGCAACAACGCCGACGTCTGGAGCAAGCTGCCGGCGCGCCTGGACTTTATCATCGCGCCGCATTTCTACGAGACCAGCTGGTTTTACGGCCTGCTGCTGGCCTGTTTGGGCGGCACCGTGTACGCCGGTTTCCGCCTGCAGCGCAGTGCGCATGAAAGACAGCGCGCCGCGCTGGAGCAGCAGGTGGCCGAGCGCACCGAGCAGCTGCACGTGGCCAACCGCGCGCTCGAACTGGCCAGCCAGACCGATCCGCTCACGGGGCTGCACAACCGGCGCTACCTGAGCAACCAGATCCCGGCCGACCTGGCCTTCTACGAGCGCGAAAACAAGCGCACCGGGTCGAGCGAGAACACGCTGCTGTTCGCGCTGGTCGACATCGACCACTTCAAGCGCATCAACGACACCTACGGCCACAAGGCGGGCGACCGGGTGCTGCAGCAGGTGTCGGACGTGCTGCGCGCCCAGGTGCGGGTGGGCGACTACATCGTGCGCTGGGGCGGCGAAGAATTCCTGCTGGTGTGCCGGCCCAGCACGCGCCAGTTCGTACCGGTGCTGGGCGAGCGTATCCGGCGCGCGGTCGCCAACCATGTGTTCGACCTGGGCGACGGCATCGAGGTATCGCTCACCTGTTCGGTGGGGCTGGCCGAGAGCGGCCTGTATCTGGACGACGCCAAGGGCGTGAGCTGGGAACACCTGGTGGAACTGGCCGACGCCGCGCTGTACTGGGTCAAGGCAAATGGCCGCAACGGCTGGAGCGCGCTGCGGCCCAAGCCCAATGCGGACAACCGGGAGCTGATCGAAAAACTGCACCTGGGCGCGCAGGCGATGCTCGATACCAGCCGCGCGACCCTGATCAGTTCAAGCGACCAGCTCACACCCGCGCAGGCGGCGCTGGCCGAGTCGAACGACCCGGGCTGAGCACCTCGACATCCCCCTGCACAAGGGGACGGCGGCCGCGAGGACCGTCACAGCGCTGGCGCTCTGTCAGAACTTCACAAGGCAGAAAATGGCAACGGCGGCGCACTGAACGCTGCCCGGGCCGGCACCGCCCTTGCACGCGGCGCCGGCGCAATACCTGCCATGACATGGGCCCGGCCTTGGCGGCCGGCCCATGGAACGATGCAGGCACGCGCCGGCATGCCACATCGGCTCAGCGAACCCGCTTGCGGCGCGCCGCGCCAGCGACCAGCGCCAAACCACCAAGGAGCATCCCGTAGGTTGCCGGTTCCGGCACCGGGCTGGTCGATGGCGTCGTATCGCGCGATTCGGCTTGGGCCCACAAGCTGATCGACAGCTTCAGGTTCTGCGTGGTCGATTTGGTGTTCTCGAACATGATCGACAAACGCTCGCTTGCCGACTGCGAGAACGGCAAATTCGGGTCGCTACTCCAGGTCGGCGCAGTCAACTCGAAGTGCGTCGTCGTAGTCGGGTACCAGTCGGGCCAGGCGCTTTCAAAGCCCATGCTGGCCTTGAGGGTTGAATTTTACCTCAGCACATTTGTACGTGGCAGTGACGTTGCCACACTGCCACTCGCGTCGGCAAAGAACGTGATCTGCGTACCAGGCGAGAGGACGAATTCTTCGATGTACATGAAATTCGACGCGGTCGCCGACCGGTTATAGCCGACACTGCCCGTGGTCGATGCGGCCGCATGCAAGGCCAGGTCCTGGAAATGTCGTCCGCTGATGGTCGAGACCACGCTGCCCTGGGGGACGGACATGCTGGCATCGAGATCGCGGCTATACAGCGCGCTCGTCCTGTCCCGGCTCATGTTGCGCGTGGCACGTAGTCCGGTCTCGATGATATCGCCGTCCGCCCGCGTGCCAGGGTAGCTGGTAAACTGCGGTTTGACGATCGAGAGCGAAGGCGCGATGCCGTCGTTGGGCAGCAGGTCGACCAGCGCATACGAAAAATTGGTCAATGTGCCTTGTGCGCTCACTTGCGCGCTGGCGGACAACGGGACGGCGAGCGCTGCGGCCAATGCCAGCGTGTTAACAATGGTGTTCATAAAAATCCTGGGTGAATAATGAGCGTGTTTTACACGGAATGCGGCAAGCCAGTGCAGGACTCGGGCAGGCGCGTCCAGCGTCAGGACGCGCCCATCGCGGCGCCGCATGGCAATCAGTCTTTGCCCCGGACCTTGCGTCGGCGACGGACGGCACCGGCGACCAGGGCCAGTCCGGCAACCAGCATGGCCGTGGTGGCCGGCTCAGGCACAGGGGTTGGCGGCACCTCCCTGGCCTTCATGGCCTGCACAGTCGCGTGCAAGTCGTACTGCAGTCTCAGATCGGCTGAAAACGCCGATTGGTTGTCGAGCGTCAGCGAGAAGCGCTCACTGGCAGGGCTTTCACCTGGAAGGCCGTTCCATGCTTCCAAGTTGGTGAAATTTGATACATATACATACTCGCCCGGCCGGTTTTGTATATTGGCATTTAAAGACCCCTGAGCCTTGATTTCTGCATAGTCCTGATATGCCTGATGTACCTCGCCTTCTGGCAGCGTGACCGAGGCGCTTCCGGTGAAGTCTGCGAAAAACGACACCCGCGTACCCGGCGAGAGCACAAACTCGGTGATATTCAAACCGATTTTGCCAGCCGCCATGCGGCTAGCAGCAGGGGTGCTGGTCGTCGACGCCACGGTGTGCAATTGCAATGAATGAAAATCAGTACCCGTCAAGCTCCCCCTTGCCGTGCCGACAGGCGTGGCGAGGCTAACGTTGAGGCCGCGGTTATAAAGCGCTGTGGATTGGCTACGGTCGTCGTCAAACCATGGCTCAACGGTGTCGAACTGCCTGAGCGAGCCGGACACCGAGGCGCGACCGGCATTACCCTGGGGCGTGACGATGCTGAGCGACGGGGCAATGCCATCGTTGGGCAGCAAGTCGATCAAGGTGTACGAGAAATTGGTCAGGCTACCTTCAGCGCGAACCTGTGCGTGGGCCAATAGCGGTGACGCCAGCGTGGCCGCTATCACCACACCTGCGGCGAATTTGTTCATGGATTAACCTTAAATTAATGACAAGATTATCGAACACCGGAATATACCAGTGCCTGTCGCGCGTGCGATGGTCTGTTACAAATTTTTCACACTTCCCGACTTCCGGCTTAGTTGCGGTGCCAGACTGGAAGATGCCCGCAGCGCTGGCACTGTCCCGGCGGGTGTCGTCGCTCGCGGTGATGGCGAGATACCGGCAGTCCGGCGAAAATCAGGAGTTCGGCCGCCCCGCGCAGGATGTTCATACACCAGGCGATGGGGCCGATTGCAGAGGCCATCGCGGAGCCAGCCATGCCCGCCGTACGAACAAGCGGGGTAGCGACTCCGTATCACTTACGCGCGCACGGCGCCATCGATCACCGTGATCGACTGGCCGCCGATCCACGGTTCGCCATCGACGTAGGTGACCGCGATGCGGCCGTCGCATTGCAAACAGGTGCCCTGGCGCGCACTATAAGCGCGGCTGGTCTCGCCGCCGTCGGGAAAGCCCTGCGCCTGCAGCACGCGCGCGATGCAGGCATTGGCACTGCCGGTAACCGGGTCTTCGACCAGCGATCCGTGCTTGGTAAACAGCGCCCTGACCTCGTAATCGGCCGGCCCGTCGGCGTCATGCGGGCCGTAGATCGCCACGCCGGTCACGCCCAGGCGGGTCATTTCCTGCAACGCGGCGCCGTCGATGCGCGCATCGAGACAGGCTTGCGCGCTCGCCAAACGCACGACCAGCCACGCGATGCCCATGGTGACGACGAGCGGCGTGCACACCGCATCGGGCACGGCGCCTGGCAAGACCCGCGCCAGCAAGGGCTGGTGCTGATGCTCGAGCGGCGCCAGGGTGGCCGCCGGCGCGCGAAACGCCAAGGTGCCATCGGCGCCGATCTCGATCGGCACCAGGCCCACCCCGCACTCCTGCACCAAGGTGCCGGCGCGGCGCGGCACCAGGCCCGCTTCGAGCAGGGCGTGCGCCGTGCCCAAAGTGGGATGGCCGGCGAAGGGAAACTCGGTATCGGGAGAGAAGATGCGGACGCGGTAGTCGGCCTGCGCATCGCGCGCGGTCAGTACGAAGGTGGTTTCGGACAGGTTGGTCCAGCGCGCCATGGCTTGCATGTCGGCGTCGGACAGGCCGTCGGCATCGAGCACGACGGCCAGTGGATTGCCCTTGAACGCGACCTTGGTGAACACGTCCACCTGCTTGAAGCGGCGCGCCGCGCCCGGGGCCAAGCCCAAATCAGTCTTCCTGAACGGCTTCGGCCGGCCAGTCGCGGATGTAGGCCTTGAGCATGCGGTTCTCGAAGCTCTGCGCTTCGAGCACGGCGCGCGCGACGTCGTAGAACGAAATGACGCCGAGCAGGGTTTTCGCGTTCATCACCGGCAGGTAGCGCGCGTGCTTTTCGAGCATCATGCGGCGTACTTCGTTGACCTCGGTGTCCGGGGTGACGGTGATCGGATGATCGTCCATGTGCTTGCGCACCGTGCCCGCGCCGACCGAGCCGCCGTTCTTGTGCAGCACCTTGATGACTTCGCGGAAGGTCAGCATGCCGACCAGGTCGCCGAACTCCATGACCACCAGCGAACCGATGTCCTTTTCGGCCATGGTGTTGACCGCGTCCACGAGCAGCATCTCGGGCGTTGCTGTGTACAGGATGTTACCCTTCACTTGAAGGATTTCTGAGACTTTCATGGTGGCCGCCTTGTCTTGTGAGGTTATAAGTGGATGTCTTTTATAAGCCCTAGCTCCGACTGTAGCGTAAGCTTGGCAAAAAATCCAGCATTGCGAATAATCAGGCCACTGAAGAAAGCGCCCGATTGCTCATTGCACCATTTTAGCGAGCAAACCACGCTTTTGTGCAACGCATGCGTGCTACGATTCGGCCCATCCTTTTTCTAACTGATGAGCCCACCATGAGCGGACCTCAATACCCCGGCTTCGACACCCTGTCGCTGCACGCCGGCGCTGCGCCCGACCCGGCCACCGGCGCCCGCGCCACGCCTGTCTATTTCACTTCCTCGTTCGCGTTCAAGGACTCGGACCACGCGGCGTCGCTGTTCAATATGGAACGCGCCGGCCACGTGTACTCGCGCATCTCGAACCCGACCAACGCGGTGCTCGAAGAACGCATCGCCGCGCTCGAAGGCGGCGTGGCCGGCATCGCCACCGCCAGCGGCCAGGCCGCCATGCATCTGGGGCTGGTGACGATCGCCGGCGCCGGTTCGCATATCGTCGCCTCGCGCGCGCTGTACGGCGGCTCGCAAAACCTGCTGGCCTACACGCTCAAGCGTTTCGGCATCGAGACCACCTTCGTGGACCCGCGCGACGCCGACGCCTGGCGCGCCGCGATCCGTCCCAACACCAAGGTGCTGTTCGCCGAAACGCTGGGCAATCCGGGGCTGGACGTGCTCGATATCGCCACCGTCTCGGCCATCGCGCACGACCACCATCTGCCGCTGATGATGGATTCGACCTTCACCACGCCTTACCTGCTGCGCCCGTTCGACCATGGCGCCGACCTGGTCTTCCACTCGGCCACCAAGTTCCTGTGCGGGCACGGCACCGCCATCGGCGGCCTGCTGGTCGACGGCGGCACCTTCGACTGGCAAGCCGCCTACGACAAGACCGGGCGCTTCGCCGAATTGTGCGAGCCGTACGAGGGCTTTCACGGCATGGTGTTCGCCGAGGAATCGACCGTGGCGCCTTTTTCGCTGCGCGCGCGGCGCGAGGGCTTGCGCGATTTCGGCGCGGTGATGAGCCCCCACAATGCCTTCGCCGTGCTGCAAGGGATCGAGACGCTCAGCCTGCGCATGGACCGCCACGTGGCCAACACGCGCAAGGTGGTCGAATTCCTGCTGTCCAATCCGGCGGTGGAGTCGGTGTCGTATCCGGAACTGGAATCGCATCCCGATCATGAACTGGCCAAGCGCCTGCTGCCCAAGGGCTGCGGCGCGGTGTTCTCGTTCAGCCTCAAAGGCGACCGCGCCGCCGGGCGGCGCTTTGTGGACGCGCTCAAGATCTTCTCGCACCTGGCCAACGTGGGCGACGCCAAGTCGCTGGTGATCCATCCGGCATCGACCACCCACTTCCGCGTACCGACCGAACAACTGGCGGCGTCCGGCATCAAGGAAGGCACGATGCGCCTATCGATCGGGCTGGAGAACGTCGATGACCTGATCGAAGACCTGGCGCGCGGCCTGAAACTGTCGCAGAAGGGAGCCTGACATGATCTGCACCCTTCCCGGTTTCGACGCCTATTGCTACACCGGCGGCAAGGCCTACAACGCGGCCCAGCCGACCATCGTCTTCATCCACGGTGCCCAGAACGACCATTCGGTATGGGCCTTGCAGTCGCGCTATTTCGCGCACCACGGCTTCAACGTGCTGGCGGTGGACTTGCCCGGCCACGGGCGCAGCAAGGGCGCGGCCCTGCACAGCGTGGAAGAAATGGCGGCCTGGCTGCTGGCGGTGCTCGATGCCGTGGGCGTCGAACGCGCCGTATTGGCGGGCCACAGCATGGGCTCCCTGATCGCGCTGGAGGCTGCGTTCCAGGCGCCCGCGCGCGTGAGCCATCTGGCGCTGCTCGGCACCACTTATCCGATGAAGGTGTCCGACGCGCTGCTCGATACGGCCAAGAACAACGAGCAGGCTGCGATCGACATGGTCAATATTTTCTCGCACTCGTCGATGGCGCAAAAGCCATCGTGTCCCGGACCGGGGTTTTACACCATGGGCGGCGCGCGGCGGCTGATGCAGCGCATGTCGGTCATCAATCCGGACCAGCTGTTCTACACCGACTTTTACGCCTGCAATGCCTACGCCAACGGCCAGGCCGCGGCGGAGACGGTGCGCTGCCCTACCCTGTTCATCTTCGGCAGCAAGGACATGATGACGCCGCCGCGCTCGACAAAACTGCTGACGGGCGCCATCGCCCACGGCAAAGTCGTCCAGGTCGATGCCGGCCACCAGCTGATGGCCGAGCAGCCCGACGCGGTGCTGGACGCGCTGTTCGAGTTCGCCACCACGCCCGCGTAAATCCGCCAGGAGAGCCGCATGCCGACCCGCCACGCCAGCTTCGCCGAGTTTTATCCTTACTACCTGACGCAGCACGCGACCGTGCTGTGCCGGCGGGCGCATTTTATCGGCAGCTCGTCGGCGCTCGCGGCGCTGGTGCAGTATGTGGACAGCATGAATCCGTGGTGGATCCTGGCGGCGCTCGTGTCGGGTTATGGCGGCGCCTGGATCGGGCATTTTTTCTATGAAAAGAACCGGCCAGCCTCGTTTGCACGGCCGCTGTATTCGTTCATGGGCGATTGGGTGATGTACTGGCAGATGTTGGCGGGGAAGCTGAGCTGGTAGTGCGGGCATGGTCAACGTCCAGCACTCCACCTGTGAATTCCCGTTCGGCCACGGCGATAAAAAGTTGAAAATTTGTAGGTTGATTCCGCGTTTTTTGCTGTGTAGACTACAATATTATTGTAACAAACTTAGGAAAATATCCATGTTGAGGAGAATCGCCGCCTGCCTGCTTGCACTAAGCGCACTGAACAGCCAGGCCGCTGAGCAGGCTTACGAGTTCAGCTACACCGGAGCAAGCTTGTACGGGGTCTGGGATGCCAACGCCAGCACTGGAGGCAAGTTTATCGTCGATGATCTGAACGGGGATGGCGTATTCACTTTGCCAGAAGTGAAATCGTTCACCTACAAATTTCCGGCGGTACAGCACTGTGGAGAAAATGCGTCGATTAGCTGTACGTTGTCGGAGTTCAATTACGATCCCAAAGGCGCATTGACTCTCTGGTACCGCTACAGACAACAGATGGGAAATGGCTCCCCTCCGTACGATGGCGGCAGCATTTCCGATAGTATTGCCGTGACACCCGACTACGGCTTCTGGGGCCATTTCTTTGATCTTGGCGAGGGCTCTTACACCATCTATACGATGACCGCCGACACCAAGTTCGCGATCACGGCAGTGCCCGAACCGCACAGCTACCTGATGCTGGGTATTGGCTTGCTGGCCGTTGGCGCGATGCGCCGCCGTGCAAAGCGGGCAACGCCAGCCATTGCCAACGCCATCTGATCGATGCACACGGCGCCTGAAGTTCAGCACCGTGCCGGCAAGTCTGGCGCCCGGCGCTGTCTTTCAGGCGCGCGCCGCGGGCGCCAGCGGCGCGGCAAAATGCTGCGCCAGGGTTTGATGTAAACCATCCTCCACCGCGCACTCCACCTGGCGCGCCAGCGCGCTGCCGTCGAGCGTCATCGGCGAGTTCTTGTCGAGCTCGGTATCCTTGTCGAGGTCGATGGCCACGGCCGCGTCGATCGCGGTGCGCCCGAACACGAACAAACGGTACACATCGGCCAGCCGCAGCTTGTCCACATTGACCAGCAAGACCCAGTTCTCGGCGCTTTCGATGGCGCGCTTGCCCCAGCGCGAACGGGTGGTCACGTTCGCCTGCACCCGCCCGACCCAGCCCACCGCCAGCATCTGTTCGAGCAAGGTGGTCATTTCATCGTAGCCGATGCGCGTATGCGCGCGGATCGCGGCGGAAGACACCAGCGCCGTATCGCTCACCTGGGCGCGGCCGTGCAGCACCTTGAGGATGGCCATGGCGTCGACGAAGGCGCCGCCCGGCACCGGCTCATACCACCAGCGTTCGTACTTGACGATCGGCAGCGCCGCGGTCAGCAAGGCGCCGACCAGGGTGATCATCCACGACACGTAAATCCACAGCAAGAACAGCGGCAGCGCCGCCAGCGCGCCGTAAATGATGGCGTAAGTCGGAAAGCGGCTGACGAACATGGCGAACAGGCGCTTGGCGACCTCGAAGGCGACCGCCGCCACCAGCCCGCCCCAGACCGCGTCGCGCCAGTCGACGAAGCGGTTCGGCACCGTCATGTACAGCAGCGTGTAGGCGCCGGTGGTCAGCCCGACCGAGGCCGCCGTGTAGAACAGGGTACTCAAAAACGGCAGATTGCTGGCCAGCGCGCTGGTGGCCATGAACAGTTGCGAGGTCGCCGTCAGCGACAGCCCGAACAGCAGCGGGCCGAGCGTGACCAGGGCCCAGTAAATGGTCACGCGCTGGCCGATCGGACGCACTTCGCGCACGCGCCAGATCTGGTTGAAGGCGCGCTCGATCATGTTCATCATCGCCGCCGAGGTCAACACCAGCGCCACCGCGCCGACCGCCGACAGGCTCTTGGCCTTGCTGGCGAACTGGGTCAGGTTGCCGCTGATGGTGTTGGCGATGGCCTTCGGCATCAAAGTCTGGACGAAATACGCTTCCAGTGCCACCCGGAAGTTGCTGAACACGGGAAATGTCGTGAAAATGGCCAGCACGATGGTCAGCAGCGGCACCAGCGCGAGCGTGGTGGTGAACGTGAGGCTGCCTGCCACCTGCGGCAATTTCTCTTCGTTGAGGCGGCGCCGGGCGAAGCGCAGCAAGTCGCGCGCTTCGCTCCAGGTCAGGCCACGCACCATATCGACGCTGCTATTGATCATTTCGCTGGTGGATCGGGAAATCGAATGGACGGTTTTTGAAAGCATGTATCGTGAAAACGCGTGAAAAACGCGCCGGCTGCGCCGATGTAACCCTGTAAAGCGCCCTATAATACCAACGATGAACCAAACCAATCCGATTATTCTCGTTTTGTACTACTCGCGCCATGGCGCCACGCGCAAGCTGGCCGAACTGATTGCCCAAGGTATCGAAAGCGTCCCCGGGGTCGATGCGCGCCTGCGCACGGTGCCCGCCATCTCCACCGTAGCCGAGGCCACCGAACCGGCCATCCCGCCGGCCGGCGCCCCCTATGTGGAAGCGCAGGACCTGGCCGAGTGCGCCGGCCTCGCGCTGGGCTCGCCCACGCGCTTCGGCAACATGGCGTCAAGCCTGAAATATTTTCTGGACGGTACCGCCGCCGAATGGCTGGCCGGCACCCTGTCGGGCAAGCCGGCGGTCGTGTTCACCTCCACCGGCAGCCTGCACGGCGGCCAGGAATCGACCCTGCTGTCGATGATGATCCCGCTCTTGCACCACGGCATGATGATCATGGGCTTGCCTTACAGCAATCCGGAATTGATGACCACCACCAGCGGCGGCACGCCCTACGGCCCCACGCATTGGGCCGGGGTCGACGGCAACAAAGCGGTCAGCGAGGATGAAAAACGGCTCGCCATCGCCATGGGCCGCCGCCTGGCGGAAACCGCCGCCCGCCTGCACGGAGCTTCCTGATGCAGCCGCCCAAGTACTTTCACATCGGCGCCATCGCCAGCCTGGCGGTGCTGATCGCCTGGCTGCTGGCCTGGGAAATCGTGGTCGCGCCCCTGCGCCCGGGCAGCTGGATCCTGGCGCTCAAGGCCCTGCCCCTGCTGATTCCCCTGGGCGGCGTGATCAAGCGCGATATTTACACCTTGCAATGGTCTTCGATGGTGATTTTGCTGTACTTCACCGAAGGCGTGGTGCGCGCCTGGAGCGACAAGCTGCCGGAATCGCGCATGATGGCGCTCGGCGAAATCGTGCTCGTGTTCGTCTATTTCGCCTGCGCGCTGCTGTACCTGCGCCCCTATAAAAAGGCCGCGAAAAAGATGGCCAAGGAATTGCTGGAGAAGGTGAACTGCACCAAATCGACGAAGTGAACCCCTTGAACAGTACAGCGCCGGGCAGCGGCTTCCTGGAGCGCTGCCGCGCCATCGCCGGCGCGGCCCACGTGCTCACCAGCGAGGCCGACATGGCGCCCTTCCTGACCGACTGGCGCGCCCGCTTCACCGGGCGCGCGCTGGCGGTGCTGCGTCCGGCCGACCCGGGCCAGGTGGCGCAACTGGTGCAAGCCTGCGCCGCGCACCGCGTGCCGCTGGTGCCGCAGGGCGGCAAGACCGGCTTGGTGCTGGGCAGCGTGCCCGACGCCAGCGGCAGCGCCGTGGTGCTCTCGCTGGCGCGCCTGAACCGGGTGCGCGCGCTCGACCCGGTCAACCGCACCATCACGGTCGACGCCGGCTGCATCCTGCAAACCATCCAGGAAGCGGCGGCCGCCGCCGGCTGCCTGTTTCCCCTGTCGCTGGCGGCCGAAGGTAGTTGCAGCATCGGCGGCAACCTGTCGACCAATGCCGGCGGCACCGCCGTGCTGCGCTACGGCAACACGCGCGAGCTATGCCTGGGCCTGGAAGTGGTCACCGCCCAGGGCGAACTCTGGAACGGCTTGCGCGCCCTGCGCAAGGACAATACCGGCTACGACCTGCGCGACCTGTTCATCGGCGCCGAAGGTACCTTGGGCGTGATCACCGGCGCCGTGCTGCGCCTGTTCCCGCAACCGAAGGCCTCGATCACGGCGCTGGTCGCGATTGCCGCGCCGCGCCAGGCGCTCGACCTGTTGAGCCTGGCCCAGGACCGCTGCGGCGCCAGCCTGACCGGCTTCGAGCTGATGTCCGACTTTTGCCTGCGCCTGGTGGCCACCCATTTCCCCAGCCTGGCGCAGCCGTTCGTGACGCGCCACGCCCAGTACGTGCTGCTGGAACTGTCGAGCAGCGAATCGGAACAGCATGCCGTTGGCCTGCTGGAAGACACCATTGCCGACGCCATCGCCCAGGACATCGCCGACGACGCCGTGGTCGCCACCTCGGTGGCCCAGTCGCTGGCCCTGTGGCAACTGCGCGAACATATTCCGCTGGCGCAGGCGGCGGCCGGCAAGAACATCAAGCACGACATCGCCCTGCCGGTGTCCTGCATCGCCGACTTCATCGACAGCACCGACGCCAAAGTGCTGGCGGCCTATCCCGGCTGCCAGCTGGTCTGCTTCGGCCATGTGGGCGACGGCAACCTGCACTACAACGTGGCGCCGCCGCCAGGCACCCCGCACGAGGATTTCCTGGCGCATCAGGACGCGCTCAACCGCATCGTGCACGACAGCGTGGCGGCGTACGCCGGCTCGATGTCGGCCGAGCATGGCATTGGCGCCCTCAAACGAGACGAACTCAAGCGATATAAATCGGATGTGGAACTGAACATGATGCGTGCCATCAAAGCGGCGCTCGACCCGCTGGGCATTATGAACCCTGGAAAAATCCTGTGAATCCGGAGCGAGCAATCATGCTGCATCCCCTGTACATCCTGGCGCTGTGCGCCCTGGGCGGCGCCGCGCATGCCGGCCCCATCTATAAATGCAGCACTGGCGGCAAGGTCATCTACGCCGACCAGCCCTGCGCCAGCGGCAACAGCACCCAGCTCGACGCGGCGCCCGCGCCCGATCCAAACGCGGCCCGCGAAGCGCAGCGCCAGAAGGACTTGCTGGCCCGCTTGCAAAAAGAACGCGCCACGCGCGATGCCAGGCAGGCGCAGGTGGCCCGCGCCGACGCCCGCGCCAACCGGGCCGCCGCCGCGCGGCAAGCGACGTGCGCCAGCGCGCAGCAGCAACAGTCGAAGGAACAACAGCGGCTGGCCGCCGAAGCCGCCAAGGCCGGCGGCATGGGCAAAGCCGAGCGCGAGCAGCGCGCACTGAACACGGCCCGGGCGCGCGACGCCGCGTGCCGCCGATGAAGACCCTGTCACGCTGGCTGCTGCTGGGCGAGTGGCGCGCGCACCCGGTGCGGGCCCTGCTGGCGGTGGCGGCGATTGCGGTCGGCGTGGCCATGGGGTTTGCCATCCACCTGATCAACGCCTCCGCCTTCAACGAATTCTCGGCGGCCGTCAAGAGCCTGTCGGGCCAGGCCGACATCCAGGTATCGGCACGTGAAGGCGGTTTCGACGAAACGATTTATCCGCGCCTGGCCGGGCACCCTTCGGTGGCGGTGGCCTCGCCCATCCTGACCCTGAACGCCGGCGTGCCCGGCGCCCAGGGCAATCTCAAGATCATCGGCCTGGACGCCTTTCGCGCCGGTTTCGTTTCGCCCGGCCTGCTCGGCGCCACCGATGGCGAGAACATGGCCGACGTGCTGGCCGACGACGCCGTGTTCCTGTCGCCGGCGGCCATGAGCTGGCTCAAGACGCAGCGCGGCGGCAGCGTGCAGCTGCGTTCTGGCACGCGCGACTTCACCCTGCGCGTGGCCGGCGGCCTGCAGCAGGCGCGCCCCGGCCAGCGCATCGGCGTGATGGATATCGGCGCGGCCCAGTGGCGCTTCGACAAGGTCGGCACGCTTTCCCGCATCGACCTGCGCCTGCGCGACGGCATCGACCGCGGCAACTTCGAGCGCGCGCTGGCGCGCGAACTCGAACGCGATTTCCCCGGCCGTTTCAATGTCGGCCAGCCCAACGACGACGACGCCGAAAGCCGCAACCAGGGCATGAGCCGCGCCTACCGCGTCAACCTCACGGTACTAGCCCTGGTGGCCCTGTTCACCGGCGCCTTCCTGGTGTTTTCGACCCAGGCACTGTCCGTGATCCGGCGCCGCAGCCAGTTCGCGCTGCTGCGCGTGCTTGGCGTCGAACGCGGCCAGCTGCTGCGCCAGGTGATGCTCGAAGGCGCCAGCCTGGGTGTCATCGGCGCGCTGGCCGGCATCGGTGCCGGCTACGCGCTGGCCGCCACCGCCCTGCACTTTTTTGGCGGCGACCTGGGCGCCGGCTACTTTACCGGCGCGCGTCCGGCGGTGCAGTTCACCCCCGTGGCCGCCGTGGTTTTCTTTGCCCTGGGCCTGGGCGTCGCCCTGCTCGGCTGCATGGCGCCCGCCTTCGAAGCTGCGCGCGCGGCGCCCGCCGTGGCCCTCAAATCGGGCACCGACGAAGTCGCGCTGGCGCGCCTGGCGCGCATCTGGCCATCGGTGCTGTGCATCGTGCTGGCCGGCGCCATGGCGTTCGCGCCACCCGTGTTCGAGCTGCCGCTGTTCGGTTACGCCGCCATCGGCCTGCTGCTGATCGGCGGCATCGGCCTGATGCCGCGCCTGGCCGCCTCCCTTTTCGGCCTGGTCAACCGCGTGGCGATGCGCCGCCATGTGCGCCATCCGGTGCTGGCCCTGACCATGGCGCGCCTGGCCAACGCCTCCGGCCAGGCCGCCATCGCCCTGGGCGGCGTGCTATCGAGCTTCAGCCTGATGGTGGCGATGGCGATCATGGTCTCCAGCTTTCGCGTCTCGCTCGACGACTGGCTGGTGCAGCTGCTGCCGGCCGACCTGTATGTGCGCATCGCCAGCGGCGGTAGCGCCGGCGGGCTGGGTCCGCCCGAACAGGCCGCCCTGCGCGCGCTGCCGGGCGCCGCGCGCGTCGATTTCCTGCGTTCGCGCCAGGTGTCGCTCGACCCGGCCCGGCCCGACGTGCTGCTGATGGCGCGCACCATCGACGCCGCCGACCCGTCGCGCACGATCCTGATCCGTGGCGCGACGGCCCCGCTGCCCAACGGCGCGGTGCCGGTCTGGGTATCCGAAGCGATGGTCGACCTGTATGGCGTCAAGGCCGGCGGCGTGCTGCGCATGCCCCTTGGCGGCCGGCTGCGCGACTTTTTCGTGGCCGGCGTGTGGCGCGACTACGCCACCCAGGCCGGCTCGGTGCAGATGCGCCTGTCCGACTACCGCGCCCTGACCGGCGACATGCACGTCAACGATGTCGCGATGTGGGTCGCCAAAGGCGCCACCGCCGACCGCCTGGAACAGCAGATCCGCGCCCTGCCCTTCGGGCGCACCCTCGATTTCGCCAAGCCGGGCGACATCCGCGCGCTCAGCATGACCATTTTCGACCGCAGCTTCGCCGTCACCTACGTGCTCGAAGCGATCGCCATCGCCATCGGCCTGGCCGGCGTGGCCGCCACTTTTTCGGCCCAGACCTTGGCGCGCGCCAAGGAATTCGGCATGCTGCGCCACGTGGGCGTCACGCGCGGGCAGGTGCTGCGCATCCTGGCCCTCGAAGGCGGGGCGCTGACCGCGCTGGGCGTGGCCTGCGGCTTCGGTCTTGGCTTCATCATCAGCACGATCCTGGTCTACGTGGTCAACCCGCAATCGTTCCACTGGTCGATGCAGCTGCATGTGCCATGGACGCTGGTGGGCAGCGTGGCTGCCGTGCTGCTGGTGGCCTCTGTCGTCACCGCGCTGGTGTCGGGGCGCTTCGCCCTGTCGGGCGGACCTATTCGAGCAGTCAGGGAGGACTGGTGAAACGATTCATTTTCGCGCTGCTGCTGGCGGCGGCGCACACCTGCCAGGCGGCGCCGCCGGTGTTCGGGCTTGTCGCGCCCGGGCGCGCGCTCGCCTTCCCGGCGGACTACGGCGCCCATCCCGACTACCGCACCGAATGGTGGTACGTCACCGGCTGGCTCAAGACCGGCGACGGCAAGCCGCTGGGGTTCCAGGTCACCTTCTTCCGCAGCGCCACCGGGCATGACCGCGCCAATCCGAGCGCGTTCGCACCCAAGCAGCTGGTGATCGGCCACGCCGCCCTGTCCGACCCCGCGCTCGGCAAACTGGTGCACGACCAGCGCACCGTGCGCGAAGGCTTCGGCCTGGCGCACGCCAAGACCGGCACCACCGACCTCAAGCTGGACGACTGGCGCATGCTGCGCGCGGCCGACGGCAGCTACCAGGTGAGCATCGTCTCGCCGCATCTGACCCTGAACCTGACCCTGGCGCCGACCCAGCCGGTGCTGGCGCAGGGCGAGCAAGGCTACTCGCCCAAGAGTGCGCAAGGCCGGCACGCCAGCTACTACTACAGCGAACCGCAGCTCAAGGTACGCGGCATGGCCGCTGCCGGCGGCGGCGCCGCGCGCGCGGTCGAAGGGAGCGCCTGGCTCGATCACGAATGGTCCACCGAAGCGCTGCCGCCCGACACCCAGGGCTGGGATTGGGTCGGCGCCAATCTCGCTGACGGCTCGGCGCTGATGGCTTTCCAGATCCGCAGCAAACAAGGTGGTAAACTATGGGCGCACGCGACACTGCGCGACGCGGCCGGCAAAGTGACGCAATATGCCCCCGGCGACGTGGTATTTACGCCGCAGGCCCACTGGAGGTCGCCGCGCACGAATGCCGTCTACCCGGTGGCGACGCAAATAACCACGGGCGCCACCAACTGGCAGATCACCCCCCTGCAGCAAGACCAGGAGCTCGACTCGCGGCGCTCGACCGGCGCCGTATATTGGGAAGGCGCGGTCACGGTCAGGCGCGATGGGGTGCAAGCCGGCCAGGGCTACCTTGAAATGACCGGTTACGACCGTGCGATGAAACTTTAAAAACGAACACTGAAGCACTGACACGATGACCAACAGCTCCACCAGCAGTTCCCCCAGCAACTCGTCCGACACGAACCGCAAAGGCAGTCTCGCCGCATTCAAGGGCCTGTTCCCGTTCCTGCGCCCCTACCGGCGCCAGTTCCTGATGGCCGGCATCGCGCTGGTGGTCGCCGCCTGCGCCACGCTGGCGATTCCGGCCGCCTTCAAGCAGATGATCGACCTGGGCTTCGGCGCCTCGGCCGGCCCCAAGAGCATCCGCCATGTCGACGCCACCTTCCTCGCCCTGTTCGGCGTGGCCTCGGTGCTGGCCGTGGCCACCGCCGCGCGCTTTCTGACCGTATCGTGGCTGGGCGAGCGCGTCACCGCCGACATCCGCAGTGCCGTGTACAAGCACGTGGTCGAGCAGAGTCCCGAATTTTTCGAGACCACCCAGACCGGCGAAGTCCTCTCGCGCATCACCACCGACACCACATTGATCCAGGCGGTGGTCGGCACCAGCATCTCGATGGCGCTGCGTAACGTACTGCTGTTCCTGGGCGGCCTGGTGATGCTGTTCGTAACCAGCGTCAAGCTCTCCGCCATCATCCTGGGGCTGCTGGTGCTGGTGGTGGTGCCGATCGTGCTGTTCGGACGGCGCGTGCGCAAGCTCTCGCGCGACTCGCAGGACCGCATCGCCGACGCCTCCGCCATGGCCGGTGAAATCCTCAACGCCATGCCGACGGTGCAAGCCTTCACGCACGAAAAAATCGAAGCGGCGCGCTTCGGCAAATCGGTCGAAGGCGCCTTCCAGACCGCGATGCGGCGCATCCGCGCGCGCGCGCTGCTCACATTGATCGCCATCGTGCTGGTGTTCGGCACCATCGTGTTCGTGCTGTGGCTGGGCGCCCACGCCGTCCTGCAAGGGACGATGACGGGCGGCGACCTTGGCCAGTTCATTCTGTACGCCTCGATCGTGGCCGGCTCGATCGGTGCATTGTCCGAAGTGATGGGCGAAGCCCAGCGCGCCGCCGGCGCCACCGAACGCCTGCTCGAACTGCTGTCGGTACAATCCTCGATCCAGAACCCGGCCAAGCCGGTCGCCCTGCCTGCGCGCACCGCCACCGGCGCCGCGCTGGCCCTGAACGACGTCACCTTCTCGTATCCGTCGCGGCCAGAAACGGCGGCGCTGGGGCACCTGACGCTATCGATCGCGCCGGGTGAAACGGTGGCCGTGGTCGGCCCGTCGGGTGCCGGCAAGACCACCCTGTTCCAGCTGTTCCTGCGCTTTTACGACCCGCAAAGCGGCACCATCACGCTCGACGGCGTAGACATCAAGCGGCTCGACCTGCACGCCCTGCGCGACGCGATCGGCATCGTCCCGCAGGACACGGTGATTTTCTCGGCCGACGCCATGGAAAACATCCGCTACGGGCGTGCCGGCGCCACCGACGCCGAAGTGATCGCGGCCGCGCGCATGGCGGCCGCGCACGAATTCATCGAACGCCTGCCGCAGGGGTACAAATCGTTCCTGGGCGAGCGTGGGGTAAGGCTGTCGGGCGGCCAGCGCCAACGGATCGCGATTGCGCGCGCGCTGCTGAAAAACCCGCCGCTGCTGCTGCTCGACGAAGCGACCAGTGCCCTCGATGCCGAATCGGAGCGGCTGGTCCAGAGTGCGCTGGAAGCGGCGATGGTCGGACGCACCACGGTCATCATCGCGCACCGCCTGGCGACGGTGCAGCGGGCCGACCGCATCATCGTCATGGAAGACGGGCGGATCGTCGAAACCGGCACCCATGCCTCGCTGGTGGCGCTGGGCGGCATCTACGCCAACCTCGCCGCCCTGCAGTTCCACAACATCCACATCGCCCACGAAGCCGCCTGACCCCCAAACCGGGGTCTGACCTCTGATTCGAAACTTTTCCTAACCGGGGTCTGACCTCTGATTCGAAACTTTTTACCGACGCAATACTCTGACGGAGAAAAGCGCCCAAACACGGGGTTTGAACGCCATGCGAGGACTGAACAGTATTTAAAGAACATCTTTGCAAAGCGGGCCTGTTCGCGATTTTGCAAAATTTCGAGTCAGAGGTCAGACCCCGGTTGGGGAATTAGTTGCCGAAGGAGTGTGTTTTGACGGATGCCGAGTTGTTTCAACACTGCCATACGGTGCTGCCGGGCCATCGGGCGCGTACGCCGGCCGAGACGTTCCGGGCCATGGCCGCGTGGTGCGAGGATAATCATGTCGCGCATGATGTCTACGGCAACGGCGCGCTGGTCGAGCAGTTCGAGGAGAAAATCGCCACCCTGCTCGGCTTCGAGGCGGCCGTGTTCTGCATCAGCGGGACCATGGCCCAGGTCACGGCGCTGCGCCTGGCTTGCGAGGACCGCGCCAGCACCCTCGTGGCGCTCCATCCGACCTCCCACATCCTGGTCCACGAGAAATCGAACTACCAGCTGCTCGGCCACTTCCACGCACTAGTGGCGGGTGAACGCCATCGCCCGTGGACGGCAGCCGACTTGCGCGCCCTACCCGATAAACTGGGCGCGGTCGCCATCGAGGTCCCGATGCGCGAGATCGGCGGCCAGAATCCAAGCTGGGAACAGCTCGATGCGATCAAGGCCCATTGCCGCACCCGCAATGCGCACCTGCACATGGATGGCGCCCGCCTGTGGGAGGCCGCCGCCGGCTACAAGCGCACGCCGCGCGAGATCGCCGCCGGCTTCGATTCGGTCTACGTGTCGCTTTACAAGGGCATCGGCGGCCTGGGTGGCGCCATGCTGGCCGGCAGCCGTTCCTTCGTCGAGCGCGCGGCCGAGTGGTTCCGCCGCCAGGGCGGCAATGTGATCCACCGCTCGCCCTACGTGGTGTCGGCGGCGATGCAGTTCGACGCCCGCATCGCCGCCATGCCGCACTATTTCCGCCGCACCGAGTGGCTGTACGAGGTGCTGCGCGATTATCCGGCCATCCGCGTCAATCCGGCCCGCCCGCAGGCCAACATGCTGCATCTGCACCTGCCGGTGAGCCGCGAACGCGCCATCGAGATCCGCAACCGCGTCGCGCACGACCACCAGGTGTGGCTGTTCGGCCGCGCCGCGCCGGGCGCCCTGGCCGATACCAGCATCGTGGAGCTGTACGTGGGCGAGAACCTGGCCGGCCTGCCCGACCAGCGCGTGCGCGACAGCATCGAGCTGCTGGCCAGGGGCCTGGCCGGCCAGTGAGTTATAATCAGGAGTTTTAGCGATGCGCCAATACCTCGACTTCATGCGCCATGTGAAAGACCATGGCACCGAAAAAACCGACCGCACCGGCACCGGTACCCGCTCCGTCTTCGGCCATCAGATGCGCTTCAACCTGCAAGACGGTTTTCCGCTGGTGACGACCAAGAAGGTGCACCTCAAATCCATTATCCATGAGCTGATCTGGTTCCTCGCGGGGTCCACCAACATCGGCTACCTCAAGGACAATGGCGTGAGCATCTGGGACGACTGGGCCGACGCCAATGGCGACCTGGGTCCCATCTACGGCTATCAGTGGCGCAGCTGGCCCACCCCAAGCGGGGAGCACATCGACCAGATCAGCCAGGTGCTCGACCAGATCAGGAACACGCCCGACTCGCGCCGCATGATCGTCTCGGCCTGGAACGTGGCGGACATTGCGAACATGAAGCTGCCGCCGTGCCATGCCCTGTTCCAGTTTTATGTCGCCGACGGCAAGCTGTCGTGCCAGCTGTACCAGCGCAGCGCCGATATCTTCCTGGGGGTGCCGTTCAATATCGCCTCGTACGCGATCCTGACCCACATGCTGGCGCAGCAAGCCGGCCTGGAAGTGGGCGACTTCGTGTGGACCGGCGGCGACTGCCACCTGTATTCGAACCACATGGAGCAGGTCGACCTGCAGCTGTCGCGCGCGCCGTTCGCGCTGCCGCGCCTGGTCATCAAGCGCAAGCCGGACTCGCTGTTCGACTACAAGTTCGAGGACTTCGAGGTGGTCGGCTACGAATCGCACGCGTCCATCAAGGCGCCGGTCGCGGTGTGAATCGAGGCGGCGCCTGCCATTGCGCAAGCCCCGCCCTTTATCTCGGAAGGCGAAAGCGCTGATCACCGCGAGGTAAGCGGCGTTGACCGACTGCGGCGCGGCCTGGCCATCCTCACCCTGCTTGCTGGCCCGCTCCAGCACCTGGACAGTGCTTGCCGCGCCCGCATACAGGCGGTCGTGGGGACAGTCGAATGCCAGGACGCTGCCGTCGCTTATGCCAGGCACCGCGACAAGCTCGTGCAATAGTCCACATACAATATGGCCGGCATCATGATACCGGCGCGCAGGGCCACAGCGGCGCTGACGCCGCCGTGGCCCTGCGGGTCCGCTCAGAACTCTTCCCAATCCGATTCGGCGGCCGTGGTAGCGGCGCGCTTTTGCGGGGCCGGCTTGGGCGCGGCGGCTTTCTTGACGACCGGCGCGCTCTTGCCCGCCAGGCGCGGCGCTACCGGTGCGGCCCTGCGCGGCGGCGCCATGCGCGCTGGCGCTGCCGCTGCACGGCTGCCATCGAGCTTGAACACGCTGACCACCTGGGTCAGCGTACCAGCCTGCTCTTGCAGCAGTCCGGCGGCGGCCGCCGCTTCCTCGACCAGCGCCACGTTTTGCTGGGTGATCGAGTCCATCTGCCCGACCGCTTCGTTGATCTGGTCGATGCCGGCCGTCTGCTCGGCGCTGGCGGTGGTGATTTCGCCCATGATGTCGGTCACGCGATGGATGCTGGTGACGATTTCCTGCATCGTCAGGCCGGCCTGGTCGACCAGCTTGGCGCCGCTGTCGACTTTTTCGACCGAATCGCCAATCAGTTCCTTGATTTCCTTGGCGGCGCCGGCCGAACGCTGCGCCAGGTTGCGTACTTCGGATGCCACCACCGCAAAGCCGCGCCCCTGTTCGCCGGCGCGCGCCGCTTCGACGGCGGCGTTGAGCGCCAAAATATTGGTCTGGAACGCAATGCCGTCGATGACGGCGATGATGTCGACGATCTTCTTCGACGAGGCATTGATCGAGCCCATGGTCTCGACCACCTGCGCCACCACCAGCCCGCCCTTGCTGGCCACTTCCGACGCCGACATCGCCAGCACGTTGGCCTGGCGCGCATTGTCGGCGTTCTGGCGCACGGTGGAGGTCAGTTCTTCCATCGAGGCGGCGGTCTGCTCCAGCGAACTGGCCTGGGAGCTGGTGCGGTCCGACAGGTCGGTATTGCCGGCCGCGATTTCGCTCGATGCGCTGGAAATGGTGTCGGTGCTGCTGCGTACCTCCGAGACGATGTCGGCCAGGTTCGATTTCATCTTGGCCATCGCGCCCAGCAAGGCGCCGATCTCGTTGCGCCCGTGCGAGACAATCTGTCCGGTCAGGTCGCCGTCGGCGACGCGCACGGCGATCTGCATGGCTTCCTGCAGCGGCGCCGAAATGGCCTTGACCAGGGTCCAGCCCACCGCCATGCCCAGCACCACGCCGACCACCAGGATGCCCATCATGCCGTACGCGATGCGCGCCAAGCTGGAATTGACCATCTCGTCATCGGCCTTGACGCGTTTGTCGGCCAGTTCCTTGAGCGTGGCCAGGGTGGCGTCGCCGATGCGGTAGCCCGGGTTGATCTTCTTGATCAGGACCATCTCGGCGTCGTCCCATTTCTCGGCCTTGATGAAGGCCGCCGCCGCGCGCACGTTCTCGATCCCCAGTCCGTCGCTCTTGGCATACCACTCCTGCGCCAGGCGCTTTTCCTCGGGCGACCTGACCCCGGCGATGTACTCTTCCCAGCGCTTGGCGGTGCGCCCCGCGATCGCGTCGATCTGGTCGAAGTGGACCGTCAGCGGGTGGTCGTGCAGCTGCGCCCAGCTCAGCACCGGATTGTGCTGGAGCGCTTGCAGGATCTGGCTGCGATTGAGTTCCATTTCGAGCCGGATGGCCGATTGTACATTGGTGTTGCGCTGGTCTTCGACGGTGATGTCGCGTACCAGCCCGACCGAATGTCGTCCGCTGTAGATCCCCATCGCGCCGATGGTAACCATCAGCACGATCAGGAAGCCGAGGACTCCCATCACCAGGGTCCTGATTTTCATGTTATCGAACATGCGTTCCTCCTTGTGTGACTACGAAGTGGTGGTCGTGCTTGCGCCGTGCCGGATGGTGCTGAAAAATGCGTGAATGCCCTTGCGCAGTTCGTCGACGTGCTCGAATTCGAGATACGTCACGTCGCACAGGTCTTGCAGCTCGCGGATCAGGGTGGTCTTGATCGGTGCGTGCTTCCATACCAGGAACAGTACCGGCGTGCAGCGGCCCTTGAAGATGTGGTAGCCCAGCTCGAAGGCGCTGCTTTCGCTCATGCCGACCCGGATGTTGACCACCGCATCGGCATGGTCGAGCAGTCCGAGACGGTGGTCGCGGAAGTTCTTGGGCGTGAACGGCAGGTGGTAATCGCGCTCGAACGACTTCTTGAAGGTGTCCGCGCTTTCGGCGCGGGTGCCGGTCAGGTAGTCGAACGGGTGCGGCATGCCGTTGGCGCTGTCGATCAGGTCCATGATGTCGCCAATCAGGCGCTGCTGCTCGGCGTCCGACTCGGTGAACGGCTGGCGGATGAACAGCTTGAGCGGCGTGCCGCCGGCCGTGCGTTCGCGCGAACGGGCGCGCCGCTCGGGCAGGACGGTGGACGCCGCCGCCAGGTCGGCGGCGCTGGGCAGCGCGCGCGCGGGCGGCGCCGGTGCGGCCTCGGGGTGCTTGGCGTGCAGTTCCTGCAGCGACGCCAGTCCGTAGCTGTCGGCGTGGCGGGCCGCTTCGAACATGCATTCGGCGCCGGCGATGGTGGTGCACACTACTGTGCCGGCCGCCAGCGCCGCCACCCGCAGCGGCCGCGAGGCCACCACGGCGCTGCGTTTTTCATCGACCGTCAGGACCATCATGGCGATCTGGCGCGCGGCCAGGCGATCCAGGATGACGGCATCGTCGATATCCTCCACCTCCAGGTCGGCGGCGCGGATGACGGTGGCCGTCACCAGGCTGGCGCCCAGGGTGAAGCCGGCGCCGAGCAGCTGGCGCGCCAGCACCACCGCGCGCGCCTGGTCGCCGCGCTTGACGCGCAGGTATACCAGGCCGGCGCGCGGCACCTTGACCGAGGCGCCCAGCTGGGCCTTGAAGAAGGCTTCGCCGAAGGTCGGGCCAACCCCCATCACTTCGCCGGTCGAGCGCATTTCCGGACTGAGTATGGTGTCCACGCCGGGGAATTTCGCGAACGGGAACACCGCTTCCTTGACGCTGAAGCACGGCGCCACCGCTTCTTCAAGCATGCCCTGGCTCGCCAAAGACTGGCCGGCCATGCAGCGCGCGGCGATTTTCGCCAGTTGCAGTCCGGTGGCCTTGGACACGAACGGCACGGTGCGCGAGGCGCGCGGGTTCACTTCGAGCACGTAGACCACGTCGTGCACGCGCCCGTCGACCCGCTTTTGCTGGACCGCGAACTGCACGTTCATCAGGCCGACCACGTTCAGTTCCAGCGCCATGCGCGAGGTCTGGCGCTTGATCTCGGCCACCGTGGCCGCGCTCAGCGAATGCGGCGGCAGCGAGCAGGCCGAGTCGCCCGAGTGGATGCCGGCCTGCTCGATATGTTCCATCACGCCGCCGATCAGGGTGCGCACGCCGTCGCACACGCAGTCGACGTCGATCTCGATGGCGTCATTCAGGAAGCGGTCCAGCAGCACCGGCGAATCGTGCGAGACGGTGACCGCTTCGCGCATGTAGCGTTCCAGGTCGGCCTGCTCGTGCACGATTTCCATGGCGCGCCCGCCCAGTACATACGAGGGACGCACCACCAGCGGGTAGCCGATTTCGCCGGCCAGGCGCACCGCGTCGACCTCGGTGCGCGCGGTGCGGTTCTGCGGCTGGCGCAGGTCCAGCTTTTGCAGGAATTGCTGGAAGCGTTCGCGGTCTTCGGCGGCGTCGATCATGTCGGGCGAGGTGCCGATGATCGGCACGCCGGCCGCTTCCAGCGCCAGCGCCAGCTTCAGCGGGGTCTGGCCGCCATACTGCACGATCACGCCGGCCGGCTTTTCGAGGGCGACGATTTCGAGCACGTCTTCCAGCGTCACCGGCTCGAAATACAGGCGGTCGGAGGTGTCGAAGTCGGTCGAGACGGTTTCGGGATTGCAGTTGACCATGATGGTTTCATAGCCATCGGCGCGCAGGGCCATCGCCGCGTGCACGCAGCAGTAATCGAATTCGATGCCCTGGCCGATGCGGTTCGGGCCGCCGCCGAGCACCATCATTTTGCTGCGCGTACTAGGCGCCGCTTCGCATTCTTCATCGTAGGTGGAGTACAGGTAGGCGGTGCTGGTCGAAAATTCGGCCGCGCAGGTGTCGACCCGCTTGTACACGGGGCGCACGCCGAGCGCGTGGCGCGCCGTGCGCACCGCCTGTTCGGTGGCGCCCAGCAGCGCCGCCAGGCGGCGGTCGCCGAAACCCTGCTGCTTGAGGCGGTACATGAGCGGCTTGTCGAGCGTGGCCAGGGATTGCTGTTCGAGCCACTGCTCGACCTCGACCAGGTCGTGGATCTGCGCCAGGAACCAGGGATCGATGGCGCTGCACGCGTGCACCTCATCCTGGGTGAAGCCCTGGGCGAAGGCTTCGCCGACGTACCAGATGCGGTCCGGGCCCGGCTTGCTCAACTCCTCTTCGATCACGGCGCGCCCGGTCCGCATGCCGTCGCGGCGCACGCCGTCGACGCCGATGTCGAGCCCGCGCAAGGCTTTCTGGAACGATTCCTGGAAGGTGCGTCCGATCGCCATCACCTCGCCCACCGATTTCATCTGGGTGGTCAGGTGCTCGTCCGCGCCGGCGAATTTTTCAAAGGCGAAGCGCGGGATCTTGGTGACCACGTAATCGATCGACGGCTCGAACGAGGCCGGCATGGCGCCGCCGGTGATCTCGTTGCGCAGTTCGTCGAGGGTGAAGCCGACCGCCAGCTTGGCGGCCACGCGCGCAATCGGAAAGCCGGTCGCCTTGGAGGCCAGCGCCGACGAGCGCGAGACGCGCGGGTTCATTTCGATGACGATCATGCGTCCGTCCGCCGGGTTGACCGCGAACTGCACGTTCGAGCCGCCGGTGTCGACGCCCACTTCGCGCAGCACCGCCAGCGAGGCGTTGCGCATGATCTGGTATTCCTTGTCGGTCAGCGTTTGCGCCGGCGCCACGGTGATCGAGTCGCCCGTGTGCACGCCCATCGGGTCGAGGTTTTCGATGGAGCAGACGATGATGCAGTTATCGCGCTTGTCGCGCACGACTTCCATCTCGAACTCTTTCCACCCGAGCAGCGACTCTTCGATCAGCAGCTCGCTGGTGGGCGACAGTTCCAGCCCGCGCTGGCAGATGGTGTGGAATTGCGCCGCGTCGTAGGCGATGCCGCCGCCGCTGCCGCCCATCGTAAACGAGGGCCGGATCACCACCGGAAAACCGAGCGGACCTTGCGCTTCCCACGCTTCGGCCATGCTGTGGGCCACGCCCGAGCGGGCCGAGGCCAGGCCGATGCTGGTCATGGCGGCCTTGAACTTGGCGCGGTCCTCGGCCTTGTCGATCGCTTCCGGCGTGGCGCCGATCAGTTCGACGCCGAATTCGGCCAGCACGCCGTGGCGGTGCAGGTCGAGCGCGCAATTGAGCGCGGTCTGCCCGCCCATGGTCGGCAGGATGGCGTCGGGACGCTCCTTGGCGATGATGCGCGCCACCACTTCCCAGGCGATCGGCTCGATGTAAGTGGCATCGGCCATTTCGGGGTCGGTCATGATGGTGGCCGGGTTGCTGTTGACGAGGATGACCTTGTAGCCTTCCTCGCGCAGCGCCTTGCAGGCCTGGGCCCCGGAATAATCGAATTCGCAAGCCTGGCCGATCACGATCGGGCCGGCGCCGATAATCAGGATGCTACGGATGTCTGAACGCTTAGGCATGTTTACGGCTTTCCATCATGGTAACGAATTTGTCGAACAGTACGGCCAGGTCGTGCGGGCCGGGTGAGGCTTCGGGATGGCCCTGGAAGCAGAAAGCGGGCTTGTCGAGGCGCTCGAAGCCTTGCAGCGTGCCGTCGAACAGCGACACATGGGTGACGCGGCAGTTGGCCGGCAAGCTGGCCGCATCGACCGCGAAACCGTGGTTCTGGGAGGTGATGGCGACCTTGCCGCTGGCCAGGTCCTGCACCGGGTGGTTGGCGCCGCGGTGGCCGAACTTCATCTTGACCGTGTGCGCGCCCGAGGCGAGCGCCATGATCTGGTGCCCGAGGCAGATGCCGAAGACGGGCGTGCCGCTGTCGATCAGGGTGCGCGCGGCCTCGATGGCGTAGTCGCAGGCTTGCGGATCGCCCGGGCCGTTGGACAGGAAGATGCCGTCCGGGGCCAGCGCCAGCGCCTCTTGCGCGCTCGATTGCGCGGGCAGCACGGTGACGCGGCAGCCGCGTCCGGCCAGCATGCGCAGGATATTGGTCTTGACGCCGTAATCGTAGGCCACCACGTGCAGCTGCGGGGCCGGATGCGGGGCGCAGCCGGCGCCCAGCTGCCACAGGCCTTCGGTCCATTCGTAGGGGGCGCTGGTCGAGACGACGCGCGCCAGGTCCATGCCTTCCAGGCCGGGGAAGGCGCGCGCCAGGGCCAGCGCCTGGCCCGGCTCGCCGCCGACCACGATGGCGCCGTTCTGCGCCCCTTTTTCGCGCAGCAGGCGGGTCAGCTTGCGGGTATCGATGTCGGCAATCGCCACCACGCCCTGCTGCACCAGGTAGTCGGACAGGCTTTGGGTGGAGCGGAAATTCGAGGCCAGCAAAGGCAGGTCGCGGATAATCAGGCCGGCGGCCTGCACGCGCGCCGATTCGCCGTCTTCGCTGTTGATGCCGGTGTTGCCGATATGGGGATAGGTGAGCGTGACGATCTGGCGCGTGTAGCTCGGATCGGTCAGCACTTCCTGGTAGCCGGTCATGGCGGTATTGAATACGACTTCACCGCTGGTGTGGCCGGTGGTGCCGATGGCGCTGCCTTCGAATAGCGTGCCGTCCTGTAATGCCAGCGTGGCGCGCGGGCGGGCCCCGTTGCTGTTACTGAGTGGGTGCTTCATCTGATCTCCAAAATAGGGCACCCGCTGCCCGGTCCCGGCAGTCATCGTCTTGCAATCTGACAAGAAAAACCTGCGCTATCCATCCATGTTGCGGCGAGTGTTGGAATACGATACAGCACAGGAACGCAGTTGCCATACAGAAATTAGTGTGTGACGTTTTATCCCAACACTTAATTTTTAATTTGCCAATTTCCCCTTTGTAATTAATGCTTTACAACAAAACGAGGGTGTGAGAGTTTGTGACTTTTCACTTTGAAACATCGGGGCGAAGCAACGGCTCAACAGGGCTTTCGACAGATCAAAATCTCGCGAAGTCGCCGATTTGCATGATAATGAGCACCTTCTGATTTGTTTGGAAACACCGAGGCCTTATGACAACACTCTCACTCATTGTTGCGATGGACGCCGCGCGCGGCATCGGCATCGACAACACCCTGCCCTGGCGCCTGCCGGAAGACCTGGCGCACTTCAAGCGCCTGACCACCGGCCACCCGGTCATCATGGGCCGCAAGACCTTCGAGTCGATCGGCCGCCCCCTGCCGAACCGGCGCAATATCGTCATTACCAGCAATCCGGACTGGTGCCACGCGGGCGTGGAACGGGCAGCTTCGGTGCCGCAGGCGCTGGCGCTGGTGCAAGGCGGCGATGGCGCTGGAGACGCTTCGGCCTTCGTCATCGGCGGGGCCCAGATTTATGCACAGACGCTGGAGCTGGCGCAGCAGGTGATCGTCACCGAGATCGCGCACAGCTTCGCCTGCGATGCCTTTTTCCCACCGCTCGACCCGGCCGCATGGACCGAGACCGCGCGCGAACCACACCATTCGGCCAGCAATGGCTTCGATTACGCCTTCGTCACTTATAGTAAAGCGAGTTAATTCCCATGTCAGGACACGGTTTTCACGTACACGGACCGCACGACCACGCGCTCGAACACGCCGCCCACGGCAGCGACACCTTCTCCAACAATATCGCGGTGATGACGGCGGTGCTGGCCACGGTCGGCGCCATGTTCGGCTACCAGGGCGGCGCCACCCAGAACGATGCGGCGCTGTTCAAGAATAACGCCGCGATCGAAAAGACCAAGGCCGCCAACAGCTGGAACTACTACCAGGCCAAGTCGAACAAGCAGAACCTGGCCGAACTGGCGATGGTATTGCCCGGCGTCGACCCGGAAAAATACAAGGCCGACGTGGCGCGCTACAAGCTTGAAAAAGACGACATCCGCAAGGATGCCGAAGCGCTCGACGCCAAGGCCGACGACTGGAACCACCAGTCCGACGCCAAGATGCACCAGCACCACCAGTGGGCGCTGGCCACCACGGCCGAACAGATCGCCATTTCGCTGGCGGCGATCACCCTGCTGACGCGTAAGAAGTGGCTGATGATCGGCGCCTACGCGGTCGCGGCGGTCGGCATTTTGCTCGGCGTGTTCGCCTGGCTGCACGTCGATCCGATCGGTGCGCTGATGGGCGCCGGCGCGGTCGCGGCCCACTAAAAAGACAGTGTTTGGCGCGCGCGCCGCACGCGCGCGCCTGTTGTGCGACACTACGGTCCGCTTGTAGTTAATCTAGCAAAAGTTTTTCACCGGATTGCCGCCATTTCTGCGAAAATCCGCTTCTTCTTTTTTTGACCGGTGCCGTGAGCGGCGTCCCGCACAGGCGTGGACATCCTCACGGCGCTTCGCTTTGGAGCTGTCCATGAAATTTCGTTTCCCAATCGTCATCATCGACGAGGATTTTCGTTCCGAGAACACTTCCGGCCTCGGCATCCGCGCGCTCGCCGAGGCGATGGAAAAAGAGGGCATGGAGGTACTCGGCGTCACCAGCTACGGCGACCTGTCGCAGTTCGCGCAGCAGCAGTCGCGCGCGTCGGCCTTCGTGCTGTCGATCGATGACGAAGAATTCGGCTCCGGCTCGATCGAAGACACCGATTCGGCCCTGATCGCGCTGCGCGCGTTCGTCAAGGAAATCCGCCACAAGAACTCGGACATCCCGATCTACATCTACGGCGAAACGCGCACCTCGCGCCACATCCCGAACGATATCCTGCGCGAGCTGCACGGCTTCATCCACATGTTCGAGGACACGCCCGAATTCGTGGCGCGCCACATCATCCGCGAAGCCAAGTCCTACCTGGACGGCCTGGCGCCGCCGTTTTTCCGCGCGCTGGTCAACTACGCCAACGACGGTTCGTACTCCTGGCACTGCCCCGGCCACTCGGGCGGCGTGGCCTTCCTGAAGTCGCCGATCGGCCAGATGTTCCACCAGTTCTTCGGCGAGAACATGCTGCGCGCCGACGTCTGCAACGCCGTCGAAGAACTCGGCCAGCTGCTCGACCACACCGGCCCGGTCGCCAAGTCGGAACGCAACGCGGCGCGCATCTTCAATGCCGACCACTGCTACTTCGTCACCAACGGCACCTCGACCTCGAACAAGATGGTGTGGCACTCCACGGTCGCCCCCGGCGACATCGTCGTGGTGGACCGTAACTGCCACAAGTCGATCCTGCACTCGATCATCATGTGCGGTGCGATTCCCGTGTTCCTGATGCCGACCCGGAACCACCTCGGCATCATCGGCCCGATCCCGCTCGAAGAGTTCACGCCCGAATCGATCGCCCGCAAGATCGAAGCCAATCCGTTCGCGCGCGAAGCCGTCAACAAGAAGCCGCGCATCCTGACCATCACCCAGTCGACCTACGACGGCGTGGTGTACAACGTCGAGACCCTGCGCGAAATGTTGGACGGCAAGATCGACACCCTGCACTTCGACGAAGCGTGGCTGCCGCATGCGACCTTCCACGACTTCTACAAGAACATGCACGCGATCGGCAAGGACCGTCCGCGCGCCAAGGAGTCGATGATCTTCTCGACCCAGTCGACCCACAAATTGCTGGCCGGCCTGTCGCAGGCCTCGCAAGTGCTGGTGCGCGAATCGGAAACGGTCAAGCTGGACCAGGATGCCTTCAACGAGGCTTACCTGATGCACACCTCGACCTCGCCGCAGTATTCGATCATCGCCTCGTGCGACGTGGCCGCGGCCATGATGGAAGCGCCGGGCGGCACCGCGCTGGTCGAGGAATCCATTTTCGAAGCGCTCGACTTCCGCCGCGCCATGAAAAAGGTCGACGCCGAATTCGGCAGCGACTGGTGGTTCCAGGTGTGGGGCCCGGACACCTTCTCGGAAGAAGGCATCGGCACCCAGGACGACTGGATGATCCGCGCCGAGGACGACTGGCACGGTTTCGGCAATCTGGCCCCGGGCTTCAACATGCTCGATCCGATCAAGGCCACCGTGGTCACCCCGGGCCTGACGCTCGACGGCGTGTTCGGCGAGTCCGGCATTCCGGCCTCGATCGTCACCAAGTACCTGGCCGAACACGGCGTGATCATCGAGAAGTGCGGGCTGTACTCGTTCTTCATCATGTTCACCATCGGGATCACCAAGGGCCGCTGGAATACGCTGGTCACGGCGCTGCAGCAGTTCAAGGACGACTACGACAAGAACCAGCCGATGTGGCGCATCCTGCCGGAGTTCGCGGCGGCCAACCCGCGCTACGAAGCGATGGGCCTGCGCGACCTGTGCCGGCAGATCCACGACTTCTACAAGACTTACGACGTGGCGCGCCTGACCACCGAGATGTACCTGTCCGACATGATCCCGGCGATGAAGCCGTCCGACGCCTTTGCCAAGATGGCGCACCGCGAGATCGAGCGCGTGGCCATCGAGGAGCTGGAAGGCCGCATCACGGCGATCTTGCTGACGCCTTACCCGCCGGGCATTCCGCTGCTGATCCCGGGCGAGCGCTTCAACAAGACCATCGTCGACTACCTGCGCTTCGCGCGCGACTTCAACGAGCGCTTCCCCGGCTTCGAGACCGACGTGCACGGCCTGGTCAAGCGCGAAGTCGATGGCAAGCGCGGCTATTTCGTCGATTGCGTACGCCAGTAATCGCCAATCCATGCGCTACGCATGAAAGGAACCTTCGGGTTCCTTTTTTTTGGGGCGCACGGCCGCCCGCGTGACAATTGAGGAGTATTCGCAGGGGCGCGCCGTGGCAAGCTGGCAGCCATCGCAAGTCCATCCATGGGAGAGTTTTCATGCACGAGATCCTCGTCAGGCGCGTCCAGCACCCGGTCGGCCAGGGCGGCTTTCATATGGCGGATATGCGGGTGGCGGGCAAGCCGTTCCGCTACATCTACGATTGCGGATCGAACAATCTGGACGCGATTCGCGCCGTGCTGGCGGGCCTGCATCGAAGCGACGACAAAAAAAAATTCGACTGGCTTGTCATTTCAAGTTTCGACATGGACCACTGCAATGGCGTGGCACTGCTGGTCGCCGAGCGCTACACGTTCAAGCGCGTGTTCCTGCCGCACCGTCTGGACAACGAGCTACTGGTCTGGCTGTTGTGCTGCTACGTGCTGGACGGGCGCAGTCAGGCGGAGATAACAGATGCACTCGCATCGCTGCGCGTACTGCGCACTCTGTCCGATCAATCCGACGGCGACGGCGACGGACCGGATAATTTGCTCGAACGGTTCACGCCGGATCCGAACGCGCTCAACGCCACCTACCACGTCAAGGAGGCGGACTGGATGTTTCGCTTCTACTCGCGCGAAACGAACCATGCAAAGCTTGTCAACGCCCTGTTCGATAAGGTCGAATTTGCGGAGCTCAGGGAGATCATGGAACGCGTAGCAAAAACGGTCAGCGGAAAGACAGTAAATACTCGCGATACGGCAAAGATCCTGAGCAAACTGTTTTCGATACTCGGAAAGCCGGCGCAGGCCGGCGATGGCGCCGCCGCGAGCGGACCTCCGGTCAAAAAGCTCCTGGGGATAGCCTATGCAACCCTGTCCAAGGATGGCGGGCGCGTATTCGTAGACTATAACGAGGTATCGCTGTGCCTGTACTCCGGCCCGCGTACCTCGGGCCAGAACGCCGACAGCCGATTCAACGTGGGGTGCACCATAGGACATCATGCCGACTATCCGGCCCGCGACGGGACCCGCCGCGCCGGTTGGCTGGGGCTGGGCGACATCGGTTTTCGCAATCAGGCATTGCTCGACGAGCTGGCATTGTACTACCGCTCGGAGCTTGCGCTGTCGTGTACGAAGATGGTGCCGCATCACGGCGCGCAGAGTAACTACGGCGCGGACCTGCCCACCTTGAAGCCCTTTTTCGGGCTCGACGACGCGCGCACGCTCTGGGTCGCGGCGGCCCACCCGCTCACCCGCTACCGGCACCCGGCCGGCGTGGTGGTCATCGAATCACAGAAGAACGGCAGCTTCGCCATGGTGTCGGACGACCCCGGATCGCGCGTTGAAGAAACCATCCGCTCGGCGCCGGTGCTGGCCTTGAGCAAGGCCAGCGTGAGTTACCTGATCCATCTATTACTCAAGGCCGGCTACTGAAACCCGGCCGTGGCCCCATCAGGCCTTGGGAAGCGTGACCCCGACCTGCCCCTGATACTTGCCGCCACGGTCCTTGTACGACACTTCGCACACTTCGTCCGATTCGAAGAACAGCACCTGGGCCACGCCTTCGTTGGCATAGATCTTTGCCGGCAGCGGCGTAGTGTTGGAAAACTCCAGCGTGACGAAACCTTCCCATTCCGGCTCGAACGGGGTGACGTTGACGATAATGCCGCAGCGGGCGTAGGTCGATTTGCCCAGGCAGATGGTCAGCACATTGCGCGGGATGCGGAAGTACTCCACGGTGCGCGCCAGCGCGAAGGAATTGGGCGGAATGATGCAAAAGCCCTTGCCCGAGACATCGACGAAATTGTTCTCGTCAAAATTCTTCGGGTCGACGATGGTGGTATTGATGTTGGTGAACAGCTTGAATTCATCGGCGCAGCGGATGTCGTAACCGTAGCTCGACGTGCCGTATGAAACGATGCGCTGGCCATCGCGTTCCTTGACCTGGCCCGGCTCGAAAGGCTCGATCATGCCCGTTTCCGCGGCCATTTTGCGGATCCATTTGTCGGATTTAATGCTCATGCGTGTGATTCCAAAATAGAGAATAGGTCAATAGAACGCCGTGTCAATGACGCTCTCTCCGCCACCTGGGCCGCGCTCGCTTCGGAGCCGACCGGCGCGAGGCTTGCCGATCCGGTGCGGCGAAAAAAGAAATTCCCGCGATTTTACGCGAAAAGCCTTTGCCGGCGGCGATTGGCGGCCTGTTTTTGCGCTGGCGTCCGCCGTTTCCGCCCGCCCTGCCGGGACGGCACGCCGCCGAAGTGAGCCGCCTCCTGCCTGCCGATGAGCCGATCGGCGCGGCATCGCCTTCATGCGGGGTGGCCGCCGGCGCCGGCGCGTCCGGATGGCGGCCCGCCCGCAGCTAGCCGGAAGCAATTCCTGCCCGCACGCTTGGCATCGTACATCGCCTGGTCGGCCGCCTTGAGCAGCAGGTCCGGTGTCATGCCGGCTTCAAAACAGGCGACCCCGATACTGCTGCTCACTTGCAGCGTGATGCCGCCGATGTCGAAAGCCGGCACCATCGCCTCGACCAGTTTGTGCGCAAGTACCGCGCCATCTTGCTCCTCATTCATTCCTTCCGCGATCAGGACGAATTCGTCGCCACCGAGCCGCGCCATGAAATCGGACTCGCGCAGCATCGCGCGGACGCGCTGGGCATACATGCGAATCACCTGGTCTCCCACGTCGTGCCCGTAGGTATCGTTGATCTGCTTGAAGCGGTCGATGTCGAAGTACAGCAGCGCCAGGCCATTGCGGCGCTGTGCCCGCTTGACCGCCTCCTCCAGCTGGCTCTGGAAGTATCCCCGGTTCGGCAGTCCGGTCAGACTGTCGAAGTTCGCGCGCCGGAACAGCTCCTGCTCCATGTATTTGCGCGCTGTAATGTCCTCGGTGACAGCAAGAACACCGACCACCTTGCCTTGGCCGTCTTTCAAGGGAATTTTGCTGGTTTCGATCCAGCATTCCGTGCCATCCGAGCGGACGTCGGTGGCCTGCATGCGCATGCGTGCCACCCCTGAGCGCATCACCTCGCGGTCGACCTGATGGAAATGCGCCGCCTGATCGCGCCAGCGCAAGTCCGCATCCGTCTTGCCGAGCAGCTGATCGATGCTTTGCAGGCCGGCCACCTCCAGCAATGAGCGGTTACCTCCCTGATATTGACTGTCGATGTTTTTCCAGAAGACGTTTTGCGGAATATTGTCTAGTATGAGCTGCAACATTTGCCTGGATTCGTAGAGCGCCATCTCGGCTTGTTTGCGGTCGGTGATATTTTCGGCGAACACCAGCACATGGCTGAGCTTATCGGCCACGTTCATCGGTATCATGACGATCGAGAGGTCCGAGCTGCGCCCGTTGGCGGCAGTGATTTGGGAGGTGTAAGCAACAGCATGTCCGGCGAGGACTTCGTCGAAATGCCGCGCCGCCGCGTCGCGCTGCCCGGCTGCGATAAACCTGTCGTCCGTGGTGCCGATCAGCGCTGCGCCGCTCACCCCGAGTTCCTTGGCCATCTGCTGGTTGACCTGGATGAATCGGCGCTGAGGGTCGAGTGCATAGACTGCGAACGGATGGTGGGCGAAAAAACCGCCAAACCGTTCCCTGAAGTCGACAATCGCGCGCTTGCGTGACAGATAGCGTGGCCAGGCCGCCGTGGCATAGCCCGCGATCAAGGCAAGCAAGAGTCCGATAGCGAACACCTGCGCTCCCGCGCGCCTGGACTTGGGTCCCAGGTCGGCCTGTTTCGCATAAAAATGGACCAGCCATGTGCGGTAGGCGAACTGCACTTCGGCGCGGTGCGCCAGCAGTTGGTCCGGTTTCGCCGCCAGGGCCTGCGGCCGCTGGTCGGCGTCGAATACAATATTGTTGGCTGCAACGCTATCCTGGAACACGTCGAGGTCGAAGTGCCGGGCCAGGTGCCCATCGTCGAAGTTCAGAAACAAGTGGTTCACATACAGCGCTGAAAATACGAAGCCGCTCAGATTGTCGCGCTGTGCCGTGGCTGTTGCGGCGCCTGGCCGGGATGCCCGTACCGGAGCGAATATCAGCACCACAGGACGGTTGCCCGCATCGCGCAGCGCCATGTGGAGCCGGGTGGCGACCGGTTCATCGCGTGCCTCGGCCTCCCGCATTGCGGCGCGGCGTTCGGGAACCGCCGAAAAATCGAAGCCGCGCAGCCGGCCGGCACGGGCCGGGTCGCCGCCATGCTGGCCATACAGCAGAGGAAAGTAGGCATCGATACCAGCGCGCCGATTGAGGATGCGGTAGCGCGGAAAGTGCAGGCTCGCCGCGGCCTCGAAGCGATCGGCCTGTGCGGCAGGCACCTTGGGCAGGTAGCCGAACGAACTGATCCCCGGCAACTTTTCAAACATCCGGCTGGCACTGATATAGTGGTCGAATTCTGCGGGCTGGACATCGTTCGAGGCGCTGAGAAAGGCCGCCAGCGCCCGGCTTGCGCTCACGTACAGGTCAAGCCGGTGCCGCAACAGCGAGGCGTAGTTCTTTGCAACTTCCTGCAATTCGCTGAGCTGTTCCGCTTCACTGCGTTGCGCGCGCTCCACGTAGGCATAAGCGGAGAGCGCCAGGCCGATCACGAACACACCAGCCGGCAGCGCGTGGCGGCCAAGTGCCATTTTAATGTGTTCCAAGAGCAAAACCATTCTTTCCCCTGCCAGTTTGCTGGCGAATCCGGCGCGAGGGACCGCGCCCGCCCTTGCCGGGCGATACGGCTTGAGGGCGATGATGTCCTGATCTTAGCAGCCTCCTTTTTTCATCGAGGCAATGCACAAGGAATATTCCCGACAGGGTCAGCACAAATACAACACGTTCAGCTTGCATTGGTGCGCGATGGCGGCCAGGAACGCCGGGCAGCACTTACCGCATTCAAGCTGGCCAGACTGGGAAGACGGCCAGGGCGGCCATCGAGGTGAAGCGTGAACCGGCAGACATCACGGCCACAATCGCATCACGGCCGTCGCGCGGGAAGCGTTCGCGTCAAAACCAGCCATGGCTGCGATACCAGGCGACGGTATCCGTCATGGTTTGTTCAAGCGGCCTGAACTTCAGTGCGAGTTCGCGCTCGCTCTTGGCGTGGTTGAAGTGGGTACGTCCGGCTTCCTTGACCATCAAGCGCACTGTGGCCAGACCGAGCAGGATGGGCTTGCCGCTGATGCGCGCGTAGAGTTCCTGCGCCGCCGCCAGGACGTACAAGAGGGGTAAAGGCAGATTGCGCATGGGTGTCTTGACGCCGGCGATCTTGCCCAACAAGGGCACCAGTTGCCGCATTGTCATGTGGCGGCCCGCCGCCAGGTAACGTTCTCCGCGTTGCCCGTGCAGCGCCGCCGCGATATGTGCCTGCGCCACGTCGCGCGCGTCGACCACGGAAAAACTGCCTGGCACCAGCCCCGGCAATTTGCCGAGAACCACATCGTTGACAAATTGTCCCGACGAGGTGGGACCGATGTCCGCCGGTCCCCACATCCATCCGGGCAGAACCATGCTGGCGTGCATGTCCGGGTGGCCTGCCAGAAAGTGCAGCACGGCTTGATCGGCCAATATCTTGCTGCGGTAATAGTCGTCCGCATCGTCCAGCTCGCGCAGGCAGGATTCGTCGATGGGTGCGCCTGGTTCGCCATTGAGCACGGCAATCGATGAGGTTTGGACAAAGCGCCGGATGCCGGCGCCGTAAGCCTGTTCGATGAGCGACCGGGTCCCATCGACATTGATGCGCTTGAGTTCCTTCCAGTGGCTGCCGCCCTTGTAGTTGTCGCGGAAGAAGGCTGCCGTGTGAAACACGACATCGCATCCTCGCAGCTGATCGGCGAAGGCGGACACGTCCGCCATGTCGCCCAACACCAGCTCGACGCCTTCCAGTCCCCCGAATTGTTGCCGGCCCTTGTACAGCGAGCGAACCAGCGCCTTGACGGCAAAGCCGCGCCCGATCAGCTCGCGCACGAGATTGTTGCCGAGGAGGCCAGTCGCGCCGGTGACGAACGCGGACTTCAGTTGCGGGTCTATTTTCATATCATATGAATTTCAAAGTTCGATTGATATTTAGTTTGCCGGAGCCACCCCAGGGGTGTCAAGGAATATCTCAGCCCCTATCCAGAGTTCGTGTGATATCTTAATGGGCATGAGTCAAACCACACCACGAAAACGCCTGTCCCGCGAGGAAAGCCAGGCCCAGACACGCGCGCGTCTGATCGACACCGCGCAGCAGCTATTTGTCACGAACGGCTATGGAGGCACGTCGATCCGCGATATTGCGGATTGGGCGGGGTATTCGCAGGGGGCCTTCTACTCGAACTTTGCCAGCAAGGAGGAGGTTCTTTTGGAGTTGCTGCGGGGGCATATGGAGGCCGAAGCCGCGCAACTTTCCAACGCCGTCGACAGCGGCGGACGGACGCCGGAACAGATATTGGGCGGGCTGGAGTCCTGGGCCGCCACGCTCAACAACGATGCCGACTGGTGCACGCTGTCGATCGAACTGCAGCTGCATGCCAATCGTAGCCCGACCTTCGCGCTCGAGTACCAGACGGTGTGGGATGCGCACCGGGCCGGGCTGGGCCGCGTGGTCGGCAAACTATTCGCCACACTCGGACGCACGCCGCCGGCCGAACCGGAGGAGCTCGCGGCGGCCTTCATTGCGCTGACACATGGCCTGGCACTGCAAAGAGTGGCGGGGCGGCCCGATCCGTCAGGACGCTTGATCCTGGTGTTTCTGCGCGGACTGATCGCCAGCGCCGGCTTGCTGGATACGGCGCCTGGCGCTGATCCGCAGCCGGCGTTGCCGGCATAGGCCGAAGGGATCAAGCGGGACAGGCTCTGAGCGCGGCGTTGCCGCGCCGGGGAATCGCTAAACCTGGCGCTGCGGGAGCAGCCTGGCGATCATCTCGCGCGTCAGGCGCCCCGCCAGCTCGGGCGACTCCATCGGAAACAGATGCCCGCCGCCGGGGATGTCGACGAAATTATCGCCCACCAGCTTGCGCGTGGCGTCCAGGCCGGCCTGGCGCAGCTCCACCGATTCGGTGCCGGCGATGAAGCCGATCGGCACCGGGTAAGCCTTGCCCATCACGCTGCCCAGGTGGTGCGGCAAGCCGCGGTAAATATCGGTTTCCACGTCGCGCGAGAAGCGCAGCTGTACGCCGTCCGGATGCGGTTCGAGGCCATGTTCCAGATAATCGTGCAGCACGCCGGGCGCCCAGGCCGCGAACACCGGCTTGGAGACAAAGTGCTCGTAGGCCGCCTGCACGCTGGGCCACACCGTGCGGCGCCGGCGCGACAGGCGGGCCGGCGACAGATAGTCGCTCCAGTTCTGGTTCACTTTCACCAGCCGCCAGAGCATGGCGCGCCAGCCCGCCACCACGGGCGAATCGAGCATGACCACGCAGCGCACCAGGTCCGGGCGCTCCTTGGCCGCCATCATGCTCAGCATCCCGCCCAGCGAATGACCGACCAAAATGGCCGGCGTGCCGTAGCTCTCCAGCGTGGCGATCAGGTGCTCGACCAGCTTGGGCCAGCCATCGCTGACCGGGTAGTCCGGATCGTGGCCGTACATGTCGACCGCGCGGATGTCGTAGTCCGGGCGCAGCTGGTCGAAGAACTTGCGGTAGCTACCGGCCGGGAAGCTGTTGCCGTGTGAAAAATGCAGGATCGGTGTTGTCATTTTTCGATTGTAAGACGATTCCGGGGCCGCTTATGCAGGATTAGAGGGAAACCCCTACTGTCAGCGTGGCGACGTAGCCCAGGCTCGCGCTGCCGCTCACGCTGGCGATTTGCAGCGCGCTGCCGTCGCTAAATACGTTGTCGGTGGCGTAGCTGATGTTGGCCAGGTTGCGCACGCTGGCGCTGTAGCCGGTGGCGGCGTAGGTGTCGGCCAGCATCGAAGTGGGAAAGCCGAACTGCGAAGTCTTGATGCGGTTGGCCGCGCTGGTGCTCTTGGCCAGGCTCGGATAGACCTCGAAGTGCACGTGCGGCATGCGGCCCGCGTAGCAGCCCGGGAAGATGGTGGTGAAGATGACCATGCCGCTGGCGTCGGCTTCCTGCACGCCGCGCAGGTAGTTTTCGGCGGTGACGCCGCTGGTGTACATCGAATAGCGCCCTTCGCGGTCGCAGTGCCACAGGTAGACGGTGGCCCCGGCCAGCGAGGCGCAGCTTGATTTCACGTTCACCATTTGCAGCTTGATCGTCAGCGGCACGCCGGCGGCGACACCGCTGGCGCCGGCGATGCTGGCGCGGATATCGGGCCGCACGATGCCGGCCAGGATCAGCGCATTGGCCACGCCGCCGACGCTGCTGTTGGTGCCGTCGCCGGGATACGGGCCGCCCGTCTCGTCCGGGATCACGGCGCAGGAAGCGCTGCTGCCGGTGGCGGGCGTGGTGCCGGTATCGGCGGCCGCGGTGGTGGTCACGGTGCTGCCTTCGGCGTCGTCCCCGCCGCCGCAGGCAGCCAGCGGCAAGGCCGCCGCCGATGCGAACATCCAGCGCAGCGACTGGCGCCGGCTGATGGTCATGTCCAGCATGGTTTGCATGTCCTGGGCCAGGCTGTGGTCGTGATGTTCCATGGTGTTGTCCTTGTGTGCCGAATCAGGCGGTGGTGTTAATCAGGTTGCCGGCGGGTCCCGTGGCATCGAGTTTGGTGGCCAGCGTTTGCAGGAACTGGCCCAGCTTGGTCGACGAGTCCGCGCTGTCCAGGCCAAGGGCGCCGAGCAGCTTGCCGAACGAGGATTCCAGCCTGGCGGTGCTGCCGGTGGTGTGGCTGTCGTCGGTGCCGGTGTCGCTGCCGGCCTGCGTGGTCAGGCTGCCGGCCAGCGACGCCAGGTCGGACTGCATGCCCCCTCCTCCGCCTCCGGGCGGCGGTCCGCCGCCACCGGGAGGCGGCCCTTGCGGACCTTTGCCGCCCTTGCCGCCCTTGCCGCCGGCCGACTGCAGCGATTCCATCAATTCAGTCAAGAAGTCGCCCAGCGCGCTGGCCGGGCCGGCGCTCGCGCTGCTGTCGGCCGTATCGGCATCGGCCACGCCGATCTCCTGCAAGGCGCTGGCGATGGCGCTGACAAAGGCCTTGCCGTCGGGCGGGGCAGCGGCCGCCGGTTTGGCGGCGGCGCCGGTGGGCGTGCTGCGGTACTGGCTGGCCGGGCTAGTGGCGGTCGGGCTGAATGCCCCAATGGCGCTGGTGGACATGCTGTTCTCCTGGAAGATCAGGGACGTGGCTGGTGGCGCGGACGATTGTCGGCGGACTGCTTGCGCTGCTCCGGCGTGAGCACGGCGCGCACCTGGGCGTCGGTGCGGGCCTCGAGCAAGGCCAGTGCGGCCAGCGCATTGCCGGCGGCCTGCGCCAGGGAGCTCGCCCTGGCGTCGTCGAACTGCTCCGCATTACCGAGAGCGCGCAGCGCCTCTTGGGAATTGTGCAAGGTGCGCGTGTGCTCGCGGCGCTTCGGTTCCTGCGCATGCATGATGGCGAAGACCTTGTCTTCCTGGGCGTCCGTGAGGTCGACCCCGTGTCCGAACGCCGGACCGCGTGCGTGTGGGCCGTGCGCGCCCATATCCGGCCTCGGTCCCGGCGGCGGCATGCCGCCCTCCCCCGGCGCGGCAACGGCGCCAAGGCAGGCGCTGCTTAACAAGATGGCGAGTACGCGTTGTTGTATGTTTTTCATGGCGGTTCCTGTCAGTGCGTTACGAAGGACTCCATTGTGCGAGGGTGAGATGTAAAGCGGTGTTAGGGACATGTAAAAGCGCGTAAAGGCACCGGCCCGGCGCCCAACCAGGGTGGTCCGATTTGCTATGATGGATGCATGAACCAAGTGCTACTCATCGATGACGACGTTGAACTGGTCGGCATGTTCCGCGAATACCTGGAGCAGGAAGGATTTCGCGTCAGCTGCGCGCATGACGGCGAGGCCGGCGCGCGCGAGGCGCTGTCCGGACGCAGCGCCATCGCGGTGCTTGACGTGATGATGCCGCATATGAACGGCCTGGAAACGCTGCGCCGCATCCGCGCGCACAGTCAGCTGCCGGTCCTCATGCTGACCGGCCGCGGCGACGATACCGACCGCATTCTCGGGCTGGAACTGGGCGCGGACGACTACGTGACCAAACCCTGCACCCCGCGCGAGCTGACCGCCCGCATCCGCGCCATCCTGCGCCGCACCAACGCGCCGCGCGGCGATGGCGAAGGCATCACCATCAGCGTCGGCAAGCTGTCGATGCAGCCGGCGCAGCGCCGCGCCAGCTGGGATGGCGCGGCGCTCGAACTGACCAGCACCGAATTCAACCTGCTCGAAGTCCTGGCGCGCAACGCGGGCCGGCCGGTCAGCAAGAACGACCTGTCGGAACAGGGCCTGGGCCGGCCGATGGCGCGCTTCGACCGCAATATCGACGTCCACCTGAGCAGCCTGCGGCACAAGCTGGGCACCCTGGCCGACGGCCGCTCCTGCCTGCAAACCGTGTACCGCCTCGGTTACCAGCTCATTCGCGACTAGCATGGGCCGCCTGTTCTGGAAGTTCTTCTTGTCGATCCTGCTGGCGCAGCTGGCGGCCACCGTCGGCATTGGCACCGTGTTCTGGCTGCGCGACCAGGCGCGCGCGCAGGCGGCCATCGACTCGCCGCGCGCGACCGGCATCGATACCGCGCCATCGGCCGAATTCATGATCGACAGCGCGGCCGCCACGCTCAAATTCGGCGGCAGCGCGGCGCTGCGCGAACTGGTGGGCGGCAGCACGCGCCACAGCATGTTTGTCATCGACGCGAACGGCCACGAGATGCTGGGCCGGACCGTCACGCCCGCATTGCGCGCCCAGGCCGAACGCATGCTGGCGCACCCGGCACGCCACAATGTGGTGCGTACCCTGACCGCGCCGGACGGAGCGCGCTTCCTGGTGTTCGTGCGCTGGCTCGATCAGCGCGGTCCGGGCGGCGGGCCGCCTGACGGCCGCCGGGTTCCGCCGGACGGTTTCGGCGCCGGCCCGCGTCCCGGAGCGCCGGGCGACCAGGGTGGCCCGCCACCGAACCGCCACCTGCTGCCCTACATCACGATGGCCGGCGCGACGCTGGCCAGCCTGTTGTTCGCGGCCCTGCTGGCGTGGTATTTTTCGCGCCAGATCCGGGCCCTGCGCGGCGCGTTCGAGGCGGCCGCCGCCGGCGACCTGTCGCCCCGTTTTGCGGAAGTCACGGGCGTGCGCGGCGACGAGTTGAACGACCTGGGACGCGATTTCGACCGCATGAGCGCCCAGCTGCGCACCCTGATGGATGGCCAGCGCCGCCTGCTGCACGATGTCTCGCACGAACTGCGCTCGCCGCTGGCGCGCTTGCAGGCGGCCATCGGCCTGGCGCACCAGCAGCCCGACAAGATCGCCTCCTCGCTCGAACGCATCGAGCGCGAGAGCGTGCGGATGGATAAGCTGGTCGGCGAGCTGCTGACCTTATCGCGCCTGGAAGTGTCGAGCGCACTGCCGCGCTACGAAGATATTTCGTTCATGGACCTGCTCGACGACATCGTGGCCGATGCGCGCTTCGAGGCCGAGCAGTGCGGCCGCCGCATCGTGCTGTCGGGGCAGGCGATCGTGACCGTGCGGGGCGCGCCGGACCTGCTGTGGAGCGCGATCGAGAACGTCATCCGCAACGCCATCAAGCACAGTAGCGAAGGTGGCCTGATCGAGATCGGCATCGGTGCCGACGCCGACCGCCTGCACTTATCGGTGTGCGACCGCGGGCCGGGCGTGGCGCAGCAAGACCTGACGGCGATCTTCCAGCCCTTCTTCCGCTCGCATGCGGCCAGCAACAACGTCGATGGCCATGGACTGGGGCTGGCGATTGCGCAGCGCGTGATCGACGCCCATCGCGGCACGATCAGGGCCAGCAACCGCGAAGGCGGCGGACTGCGCGTTGAGATCATGCTGCCGCTGGCTGGCTGAAAATGTAGATTCCGAAGATGCGCTGCGATGGCGCCTTTTCCAGCGGCTCAAATTCGGCGCCGAAGGCCAATCCCGTCATGGCGCTGCCTGTCGGGTAGTGCATGTCTTCGTCTTCGTCGAAGAACAGGTCGCAGAAGTCGGTTACGTTGGACAGTTCATCACCGACGCGAATTTTTCCGAACAGGGTGCCACGATAGCCACCAAACATGGCGATGGTCACCAGCGTGCCGTGCCCGTCGAAATGGAGTTCCACCGCGCCGCGCTGGTAATAGAACGACTGGCCCGAACGTTCGCCGTTGCCGGACAGGGCTGGCGCCTGCAGCCAATCGTCGCATCGCGCAACCGCCTCGCGCAGCGGGCCGAGCGTGCCGTTCCAACGGAGTACACGCGCAAAGATGGAGCGCACGTGCGTCAGGTGCGCTCCCAGTAGAAAGCCTGCAGCACGCTCACCAGGTACGATGTCCGCATACAGATCGACCGTATTCATTGACTCCCTTTCATGACTCGCCGCTACTGATGTCATCCGGATGAAAACAATGCTGTAACATTCTCCACTCTTCCTGCCAAAGGATGACGTGCACCATTTTAGCG
>NZ_JAQOZV010000139.1:0-2419 GCF_030348125.1 Massilia sp. DJPM01 | reverse complement strand
CTAGCGCCGCGCCGATAAGCGACGTTGAAGGGCCAGGCGATAACGCCTGGCATCGGCACGCCCAGTTCCTGCGCCGAATGGCGTACCAGCGCAGTCGCAAGGGGGTGGTCGATCAGAACCGCCGTTGCCGCGCGTCCTTGCGTCCTGCCGATGCCTGGAACTGCGGCGCTGCCATTTCTGCTGTGGGACGAAATAGCTTCCCATTTAATGGCAACCTGCCCCGCGTTGCACCTCCCCTAATGACAGCGTGTCCGCGTCTGCACCTTCTCTAATAACAGCGTGTCCGCGTTTTACCTTCTCTTATGACAGATGTCCGCGCTGCACCTCCCTTAATGAGAGCGTGCCTGCGTTTCACCTCCCCTAATGAGAGCGTGCCTGCGTTTCACCTCCCCTAATGAGAGCGTGCCTGCGTTTCACCTCCCCTAATGAGAGCGTGTCTACGTTTGCACCGTCCCCAAAAACAGCGTGTCCGCGTTTCACCTTCTCCGATCACAGGTGTCCGCGTGGCACCTTCTCTGATGACAGCGTGCCCGCGTTTGCACCTTCCTAATCAATGCCACCACGGTATGCGTGCACACCCGACGTCGATATCACTGAATGAGGCAAATGGATGCGCGAATCGAACCCTGATTCCGATTCCGATTCCGATTCTCGCGGCTGTCAATTCCGTGCCGTGAAGTCAGCACCGCGATAGCCTTCATCGACACAGCCCCGACTACTCTCACAATAACGCCACGACCACGACCGGGGTCCGCGCCGAGTCTCCACCAACCTTCGCACGTTCGTGGAATGTGCGCCAGTCCATGGACCTGCTTGCGGCAATCTCACTCCGACCCGACATTCTGCGCCGCATCGGCGCGCTGGCGAAGCACCGCTTCCGCTGCCTTCTTGCCGGCGATGAAAGCGTGGTCGGAGTTGTAGTATTCCCATTCGCTGTAGCGTCCCGCCAGCACAATGTCGTAACGCGCCAGCCACGCCTTGACGCGCGCTACATTGGCCGCGCGCGCGTGGTCGTAGACCACATACGCATAGGGCATGTCGACCAGGTTGGCGGTAATGATGCGGTCATCCGGCCGGAGCATGGTGACCTTGATGCAGTCGTCGATACAGCGCGCGATCAGCGCCTGGCCATCGAGCGGCAAGGGCTTCCATGGGGAGTAGGAAATCTCGCAGCTCAGCCCGAATCCGCCGGGCGGGTTGCAATGGGGACTGGCGTTCCCCTGGACGAAAATCCGGTGGAAAATCGTGTCTTCCGGGTAGTAGATCCAGTGCTTGTCGGTGATGTTTTCGCGCGCCACGCCAAGGTTGACGCAGCGGACCGATATATGACGCAAGCCCGCAGCCGCTTCGCGCACATCGCGCGGCGCCTCGCTGCCGATCAGCTTGATCAGTTCCGGCAAGGGCATGGTGCTGATCAGGTGATCGTAGCGGTAACGGCTGCCGTCGGCCATCACCAGCACATGTTCGCGTGGCAGCAGCTGGGCCGCCTCGGCCTGCATTTCAATCCGGCCCTTGATATGCGGCAGGAAACCGGACATCAATGCTTGAAAGCCACCGGAGAGCGGATAGCCGAAGCGGGCATTCGGCCCCATGGGTTTGGCGACAGGTTCCAACGCGCCCTCGATGATTTCTTCGAGGTCGGGCAGCGGCACCCTGCCCCCGAGCCAGGAAGTTTCCATGTCACTCAGCGGAACGGTCCACAGCTTCTTGTTGTACGGGATGGCGAAGTGCTCGGCGATGCCCCGGCCCCAGACCTTGTAAATGAAGTCCTCGAAATTCTGGCTTTCGCGCTTGCGCTTGCGCGGCGCAATGCTGGCGGTACCGTGCGCGACCTCGACGCTACCGTCCGCGCAGCAGTCTTCCACCGGCTTGACTGCACAGGGCGGCGCCGCGCATGCGCCGTCGAGGCTGCCGAAGCGCGCTTCGACCGCGCCGATGATGCACTCGGTGATCACTTTCGGCGGCAAGCCGTACAAGGCGCCCTGGAACGGGTAGCGCGTGTACACCTGCTTGCTGTAGACCCAGGCTTCGCGATTTTGCCAGTGCAGGTTGGGGCCGAGCAGCATCTCGTACAGCGACAGCACATAAGAATCGTTGGAAAACATGATGTGGCCGGCATGGTCGAACGTGAAGCCCTGGTCGTGGATCGAACGGCACCAGCCGCCGACGCTCGCGTTCTTGTCGAGCAGCACCGTGCCCTCGCCCAGGTGGTACGCGGCCGACAGGCCGGTGGGACCGGCGCCGACGATGACAGTCTGCACCTTCTGCCCACCGCTCGGCGAGCGCAAGGGGTTGACCGTGGCCCTTGCGCCCGCACCCGAGCCTATGCCTATGCCTATGCCTATGCCTATGCCTATGCCTATGCCTGTGCCTGTGCCTGTGCCTGTGCCTGTGCCTGTGCCTGTGCCTGTGCCTGTGC
>NZ_JAQOZV010000138.1:0-2544 GCF_030348125.1 Massilia sp. DJPM01 | reverse complement strand
GACCAAGAAGGAGCGGATACCGCTGGACCTGCCTACGCTGCGCAGGTTGTTCGCCTGCCCGATCTATGCTGACGGCGCACGTACCGCTGGTGGTGCGGGCGAGGCTCAGTACTGGCTTCCGTTGCTTGCCCTGTTCACTGGTGCGCGTCTTGAGGAGCTGTGCCAGCTTCGCCCCGAGGATGTGCTGGAGGAAGTCTACTTCGCAGAGGACGAAACAGAGCGAACCGCATGGATTCTTCGGATCACTGATGCTGGCGAGGGCCAAGGGGTGAAGAACAAAGGCTTAGTCCGCCGCGTACCGATCCATGCCTCACTCAAGGAACTTGGCTTCATTGATTATGCAAAGAAGGCAAAGGGCCGCGCCCGTATTTTCAACGAGCTGATTCCGGACACCTACGGGCGGGAGAGCGGGAACTGGTCCAGCTGGTTCAACAACTATCTCCGCGACAAAGTTGGAGTCAGCGACGAACGGATGGTTTTCCACGGCTTCCGTCATACCTTCAAAGATGCGGCCAGGGACTGCGGGATCGCAGAGGACGCATCGGATGCAATTACGGGCCACAGCAGCGCCAGCGTGGGCAGGAAGTACGGAAGTGGCACCTACCCCCTGCGACCGCTTGTAGAAGCTATGAACCGCTATCGGATACCCGGCCTCGTCCTACCTAATCCGCCAGCCTGACGCACCGACTCAGCCCGGTTTAAAAGGTTGGAGAAATTGGTGGGGCCGTAGCTTGACGCGCTAAAACAACACAATAAACGTGGGACAGAAAGTGCAGTTCTCAGATCGGCAAGTGCAGTTGACACTTGCCTACTCCCGTTTGACAGGCACGAACTCGCCCCCATAGACTCATCGTTAAAGCCGCATTGGTGCGGACAGGTTAGAGGCTTTGATGGGGACGATTACGAAGCGTGTCAACTCGCGCTGGACCAGTTGGCAGGTGAAGATTCGCCGGAAGGGCCAGCCGCAGCTTACCGAGACCTTCCGTTCGCAGGGGGATGCTGAGGCGTGGATGCACGCCGTAGAAGGCGAGCTTGATGCGATCAAGGTTTGGCTCGCCATCGATGCCGCCCGCGCCAAGCTAGTGCCTTACGCCGACTTGTTGAGAGCGCCGTTCAGCTTGTTGATAGACCGATACATCGCCGACGTTACGCCGCTCAAGAAGGGGCGGAGTTCCGAAACTGCACGCCTGAACGCTCTACGTCGCAGCGCTCTCGCTACCTACAAGATGGCTGAGCTTACGCGGCCTGTCCTTGCGCAGTGGCGGGACGCTCGATTAAAGCAGGTGGCGAGCGGAACCGTTCTGCGAGAACTGGCGATCATCCAGAACATCATTGAGATAGCCCGCCGAGAGTGGGGGCTGGACCTAGCCGAGAATCCACTTGTATTGTTGAAGAAGCCAACGCCAGCACCGCCTCGTGAAAGGAGGCCGACGGATGCTGAACTGGACGCGATCTTGCGGGAGGCAGAGCGGTCACGCGGCGGATTCCTGCGCGATGTCGTTGTCTTCGCCATCGAGACCGGCATGAGGCAGGGCGAGATAGCTGGGTTGGACTGGCGGTTCGTAAATCTGTCCCAGCGGCGTATTCATTTGACTATGACGAAAAACGGAAGCACGCGGGGCGTGCCGCTATCGAGGAAGGCTCTAGCGGTGCTTGAGAGCCAGCCATCGCGCTCCGGCAGCGTGTTCCAAGGTGCGACGCCAGAGGCGATAAAACGGGCCTTCCAGAACGCTTGCAAGCGGGCTGGCGTGAAAGACCTTCGCTTCCACGATCTACGGCATGAAGCCACAAGCAGGTATTTCGAGAAGGGCTTATCCATGATGGAGGTGGCGAGCATCACCGGGCATAAGTCCCTATCCATGCTTCAACGCTATACGCACCTTGATGCGGGAAAGCTGGCTCACCGGCTGGACTGAGCCGCAAAAGGAAAACAGATACCGCGCCCGAACATGGGCATACGGCCCGGCGCGGTGCAACGATCACCAACTTGGAGAATGAACCAATGAATACGACCAACACCACGGCGCAGCGCGATGCCTTGAAGAAGCAGATTGAGGAAGCGGCGAAGAACTCGCCCGACATGAACGTGCCGGACAACAGCCAGCCGGTAGATGATGATGTGGATGACGCTGACGGCAGCGAGGGGTGATTGACGCTGGCGGTGGATGGCTGGCCGACCGCCAGAGCGGGACGGTAAAGCAGTACGTGGAATGCAATGGGCGGTGACGCTTGCCGCCCGTGCAGGTACGGGACACATGGTACGCACCGACGCTATAATTGGCAGGACACCAACAGGAGACGCGATGCTTTCATTACCGTTCGACACTGGCTGCCAAGATGGTCGCCCGCTATAAGGCTGGCGGGTTCACCGAAGAACAGGCTGAGGTGCTGACCTATACGCTACTGGACGTGTCATTTGCGATGCGTGAGCAAGTCGCCACGCAGCTAAAGCATCAGGAGGCGATGCAGGCTCGGGCATTTGAAACTGAGGCAATTCGACGTGACACAGCCGCAATGGAGCGGAACCTCAAACTTTGGACGGAC
>NZ_JAQOZV010000137.1:0-2574 GCF_030348125.1 Massilia sp. DJPM01 | reverse complement strand
GCAGTTGCACGATAAGGAACGGAAGCTTGCCGAGAAACTGGCTCAGTATGGACAGTACACCGCAGAGGAAATTAAAAATGCACTGCGTGCGAGCGGTAATAGCGAATTAGGGGAGAACGATTCGACTGGGATGTTCGTCCTTCTCACGAAAGACACGCCGGCCTCTGCATTTTATGATATTGACGGATGGAAATTATTCGTCCCTGGTGCAGGCCAGCCACCCTACATGCTGCAGTCGAAACCGATGTATGTCGATCCTGCACTCGCCAACTACATTTTGAATTCTACTGGGGATAGCAAATCGCCGTACGCGTGGGATAGGGAGACGTTGGGGTATCACGAACCAACCAGATATCCGACGGTTAATCCTTTCACTCCAAATCAGTATGGATGTGTTACTGACGGTTGCGCAGCCGGCATTTTGCCTAATCAGCCCCATTCTGCGTTCGAGCGGAATTTCATGGCAACCGTTCAGTTTGGGGGCGGCAGTGTGCAGAGCGTGAGCGGAGGAGCTTTGGTCGGCGTCGGCGTTACCAGTTGCGCTGAAACGTTGGGTGCTGGGTGTTTGGTTGCATTGTTTGGTGGTTACCAGATGCTTACTGGCTGGGATAACACAAATGCCAGTATAAAGACGCTACGAGACCAAGAGGTTCACGGTACGACAGGGGCTCAAGTATTGCAGGATTTCACTGGGCTATCGCCAGGAATTGCAGAACTCCTTTACGCTGGCAGCCAGTTTGGCACGGGAATTGCTGGCGTAAAGCTAGCTGGGCCGTCGTGGATGGCTTCGGCAGGTAAGCCGTCGGCCGTTGCAGCGGACCTGATCACCGATACCGGTGTAGCTATACCGCCGACGGGGATGCCGAAGCCAGGACTTGCGCCCGTGGCGAGCGCTGAAGTCAATGTTACACGCATGAGCGAGCTTGAGGTATTAGCTCAAAAAATCGCGCCGTGCTGTTTTGCTACAGGAACGCTTGTTGCCACACCAAGCGGGTATGTCGCGATTGAAGCATTGAAGCTTGGTGATCAGGTATGGACTCGGCTTGATGATAATACCGGCGCTGTATTTGCGTCCACGGTTACAGCAACGCATAGTCGTGATGATCAGCCAATTTATCGCCTTACGCTTGGCCAGCAAAGCGCTGACGCGAATCGTCGGATCGAGCAGTTGCTGGTGACACCCGGGCATCCGTTCTATGTCCGCAACAGGGGGTTCGTTTCTGCGATCGATCTAAAGGTTGGGGATCAACTAACCTCCCGCGATCAGTCTGCAGACCGGATTTCGGTTGCCGCGCTTGAACTTATTCATCAGCAAGGACGCACTTACAACCTCACGGTCGATGTTGGACACACTTTTTTTGTTGGGAAATTCGAAACTTGGGTGCACAATGTGGGGCCGTGCGCTACTTGTTCTAACGGGCTTTGCACGATCCACAGCACGGGTAATAATTCACTTATTCCTGGTAGTAAAGACTTTATTGGTCCACTGACTCAGATTGATTCGAAAATTCTGTTCGGTACAGCAAAACCTGGAACTAATAATATTATTGGGGGGCACTCGCCCGAGGTTCTGAGCTCGCCGCGTTACACTATAAACCCAGGTGAAGTAGTGAATGCAGATGGAACCATTTCTGTTACGGGATTCAAGGGTACAATTGTTCGGAAAGATGGAATTGAAGGGCTTTCGAAGTCAAAGAGCCAAAATACGTTTGCTCCGCTAAGTTGGAGTAATGCAGACATATTAAGCGCGGGACAAACGGCAGCTGCAGTGCCAGGGATTATCGTACGTGACATTGCTGGAGTGAAAACAACAGTTCATATGACTACTATTAATGGCGTGGAATGGGCAGTTCTTAAAGATAATGGTGTTATGACGTCGTCTTTCCCGACCGGCGGAAAAGGATTTCCTTGAAGGTAAATTTTATGGTTAAAGCGATTTTCGCTGAGTTTGATACGTCGTTGGGGCACGAGGAATCGTTGTGGCACGACTATAATCTGGAAGTATCTTCTTCATTGTTAAAAGATTTTTCCAGCGATGATTGGATTAAGCTTAAGGAAGAAATCTTTTTTCACCCCGCATATTGGCAAGCGCGATGTGCAGAAGCAATTGGTTATATGGAAAACGAAAACGGCGTGAACATACTCATTGCCGTTATTAATTCCCCCCATATTTCTGTCGCAGCTATTGCAGCAAGTGAGCTTGACAATATGAAAATTTCCTTGCCTAAAACGTATAAAGAAAAACTATTGCAACTTTTGAAGTGTTTGCAAGAAAATCGAGATAATCGCATTGATGAGGTGAAAAGACTGATTGAACGTTTGGAATGAAGCAGCAGCACGGTTAAATGCATAGGTGTCAAAACCCGCTTGGTGATATACCCGTTTCGAGAATAAATCAGGCTTTTCGTCCTGCCATTCTTGAGTGCCTGGACCAGCGTTTGGTTTGACGCGCGTTGAGGAATGTTGTGGTTGTAGATTTTGACGTAAGTAGGCGCCGAGAAATTATTGTGATGGTTAGCGAACAGCAGGGGACGCGATGCAAGGCGCCCCGCTGCGACGCAGTGCGAGGGCCCT
>NZ_JAQOZV010000136.1:0-2927 GCF_030348125.1 Massilia sp. DJPM01 | reverse complement strand
CGGTAGTCGAAGGCATGCGTGCCGAAGTTGCTGGAGTTTGCTGAGGGGTTTCAATAAGATTCGAATTCAAAATTTCTCTCTCCCTGGTTGGTATCGTTTTATACCGCCGCAGCTTCGCGATAAGGTACAGCTATCAAGGAATAGGGCTACTTTCCGTCCCAAAAATTACTTAGCCGTCCCTCGCAGACGCAATGCGTTGGTAATCACCGATACCGAGCTCAGGCTCATCGCAAGCGCGGCAATTACCGGCGACAATAACTGCCCGGTAAGCGGGTATAGCAATCCCGCAGCGAGGGGGATTCCAAGTGCGTTGTAAATGAACGCGAAACCCAAGTTCTGGCGCATGTTGCGGACCGTATCTAGCGAAAGAACTCGCGCGCGCGCGATGGCGCGCAAGTCCCCTTTCACCAGAGTGAGGTGTGCGCTATTCATCGCCACGTCAGTCCCGGTTCCCATCGCGATGCCGACATCAGCCTTGGCCAATGCAGGGGCGTCGTTAATTCCGTCACCCGCCATCGCCACCACCTTGCCCTCCTTCTGCAGTCGTTCAACCAGGGCTAATTTGTCCTGTGGCTTCACCTCACCATAAACTTCTGTGATGCCGAGTCTTTTCGCCACTGATTTCGCTGTCGTGAGACCGTCTCCTGTCGCCATGATGACCGTCAGGCCGGCTGCGCGCAGGGTCTCGAGCGCTTCCATCGTGCTTGCCTTCACTGGGTCGGAGACGGCCAGCAGGCCGACCAAACGCTCGTCAGAAGAGAGGTACATTACGCTCGCCCCCTCGCCCCTAAGCTCTTCCGCTTGGTTAACTAACGCATGCCAATCAACTTTTTCGGCGTCCATCAGAGCGGTATTCCCCAACGCAATACGTTTGCCGGATACGACACCGCGTACTCCGATTCCACTGGAGGACTCAAAGCTCTCCGGCTTGTCCAGAGCCAGGCCGCGCTTGCGGGCCTCCGCGACAATTGCATTTGCAAGAGGATGCTCGCTTCCTTGGTCGATACTCGCAGCAATTCGCAACACATCTTCCTCCCTGAAACCGGGCGCGGCGACAACCCGGTCAAACGCAGGTTTCCCCTCCGTCAGGGTACCGGTCTTATCCACGATGAGCGTGTCAACCTTGTGCATTCCCTCTATAGCCGCGGCATCGCGGAACAGCATGCCTTGAGTCGCAGCACGGCCGGTGGCCGCCATTATTGACATCGGCGTTGCCAACCCCAACGCACACGGACATGCAATGATAATTACTGCAACCGCGTTGACGAACCCGAACACCCAACTTGGTTCTGGGCCGAAAAAGCCCCACCCGAGCAGTGTAAGAACCGCGATGGTAATTACAATGACGACGAAGTAGCCGGCGACAACGTCAGCCAGGCGCTGCATCGGCGCGCGAGACCGCTGGGCCTGCGCGACCATTTGTACAATTTGCGAGAGCATAGTCTGGGAGCCAATTTTCTCGGCGCGGATTACCAGACTCCCACTTGTGTTGAGCGTGGCGCCAATCACTTTGTCCCCAGGCCGCTTCGTCACTGGCATCGGTTCGCCAGTGAGCATTGATTCGTCAACTGCGCTTTCGCCTTCCGTGACCTTACCGTCGACAGGAACTTTCTCCCCTGGGCGCACGCGGAGTGCGTCTCCAATATGCACATGGGTTAGAGGCACGTCCTCTTCAGTACCGTCCTCCTTGATTCGCCTCGCAGTCTTTGGGGCCAAGCCCATCAGGGATTTGATTGCCGCGGAGGTTTGCGACCGCGCACGCAGTTCCAGGATTTGTCCCAACAGGGTCAACGAAACAATTACCGCTGCCGCCTCGTAGTAGACACCAACTCGACCACCATGCGATACGAGCGTCGCGGGGAACAAGCCGGGAGCAAACGTGGCAACAACGCTATAGCCGTACGCAGCAGCGACGCCGGAGCCGATTAGTGTCCACATGTTCGGACTGCGATGAAGTACGGAATGCACGCAGCGCACAAAGAAGGGCCAACCGGCCCACAAGACGACAGGCGTACTCAAAACAAGCTCAATGATGTTTTGCTTGGGAATCCCTTCGGGAAACACCATGTGACCGAACATTGCCAGCACGAAGACAGCAATGGAAAGCGGCAACGTCCACCAGAACCGGTGCCTGAAGTTGACCAGTTCAGGATTCTCCTCATCGTCAAGCGAAGGCATCACCGGTTCCAGCGCCATCCCGCATATTGGGCAACTTCCAGGTTCAGTTTTCCGAATCTCCGGATGCATAGGGCAGGTATATATCGTTCCCTCTTGAGTAGCTGGCTGCTCCTGTTCCTTCGCCTTATTCGTGTCCAGATATGACTTTGGGCTGGCACGAAATTTGGTCATACAACCAACGCTGCAGAAGAAATAATCGTGGCCTGCGTGGACGATTTTCTTTGCTGGGTCGGCGCTGACCTTCATGCCGCAAACGGGGTCCGTGAACGTCTTGTCCATGCCTACTGCCGAGGTATCGGCATGCACATGCGCAGCGTCCCCATCGTGATGGTGTGCCACGCGAGTTTGACTATCCATTCTGTTCTCCTCATGTCTTGCTTGAACCATACACTAAAGGAGGAATAAACCTCGCCGCGCTGAATATGGGCTGAATTGTTCGAGTCCGGTGCAGCATTCACATCGGGTGCTTTCGGGCGCGCAAACGACGTGTTTGATTGCGGCAAGTCCCGGGTGAGCGCGATTTATGCATTGTGGGACTGGCGGGTCGACGAAGCCTGACGGTCAGTCAGGAGCTCGTCATTGGAGGGCGGCAAGCAGCACATGCGCTTTCCGTGATGTGACGAGCCGCCTCTGAGAGTTGATGCCGGTTCAACCTGACCTAACAGTGCTATGAACACGGTTCACAGACAACAAGCTGTGAAACCACCCAAAGAATGTTCCGGCGGCGAACGCCCACGCACCCATGACGA
>NZ_JAQOZV010000135.1:0-3093 GCF_030348125.1 Massilia sp. DJPM01 | reverse complement strand
AAGGTTCAAGCCTCCTATGAATTTAATGCTGTTACCAAAGTGTGGGAAACCATCACAATTTTTCCAGTGAGATGAAATGAGTAAATATATATTGCTTGATGACTTGATGTTCTCGATTTATTCGGTTGAAATTGGTCTGAGTGAGGAGGCTGGAAAACGCTTATTTATAAGGAGCTTGGCGTCGAAAGAATATCGTGACGCTATGAGTGCAGAGATTGATAAGGCTTTCGCCGACAAGGATTTTTCTTGGAAAGGCTTTTTTGAAGAGAGTGATATAATGGATGCAAATGATGAAGAGAGTGCGAGAGCATATGCGAAAACGTTTATTCTCGATCCTCTCTTATACGTAAAACAGCACCAAAGCAACGTTGGATGAAGGCTTTTGCTTAATTAACTTTCATGGTTTGTTATTTGCCGCGTTTATATGCTGAGATATATTGGCGCCTCGAATAACCCGTGATGTCGCGGTTGCCAGCGGGCGGGCCGTTTGAATCTGCTCGGCATTGCGCGAGCGGCGCCGTTTCGCGGCCTCTTTTCCGGGCCAATGTCGTTTCGCGTGGAAGTTGAGTGTTTGACTACCATGTGCGCTACTGCTGCGGGAGCGGTATCATGAGAACGGTATCAGTGCTGACCTTCAAACACGGCCTCATCAGGGGAACAGGTACACGCTTGACACTATCACCGGCGGTCTCAATATAGCCGCAGTCGGCGCGAACTTCACCGTACAGTATGCGGCAACCCAGCGGTGAGCTTGCCGTCGAGACAGCTACATTGCCGGCTGCAGTGCGCAACTTGGGACGCAAGTTGCAGGTACCTGCGGCGGGGCCGCTCCGGTCACCACCGACGCGCAGAAGACAGGCAGTGGCGGCGCCGCGGCGTAACCGTCGGCACGAGCGCCCAGCCCGTTGTCAAGGGCCAGGTGGCAGGCAATGCCCTGCCTGGCAGCGTCATGGCGGGCAATGCGCGCGCAGCGCAGCAGACCGCCATCGGCGACCTGACGACTTCGTTCGCCAAATTCGCGGCCGCGCGTCCCGTGACGGTGGCGGAGAAGACGGTCGCCGGTGTCGTCGGCTCCAACCCCAAAGACATCAACGGCCGCGTCACCGATCCGAAGGTGCCGAACGTCACCCTGACCAGCAACACGGACTGGAAAGCGCCGACCGGCAATCTGTTCTCGCTGAAACCGGGCGAGGGCGCCGGCTATCTGGTCGAAACCGACCCGCTGTTCACCGACAAGAAAAAATGGACCGGCAGCGATTACTTCCTGGACCAGCTTGACATTGATCCGCAGCGCACCCTGAAGCGCTACGGCGATGGTTTTGTCGAGCAGCGCGCGTTCGCCGACCAGCTGATCAACATCACCGGGCGCAACAAGCTGTCCGGCTACGAGAACAACGAACAGGCGTTCAAGGCGCTGATGGATTCGGGCGTCGCCTACGCCAAACAGTTCCAGCTCACGCCTGGCGTGGCGCTGTCCGAGCAGCAGATGGCCCAGCTGACCACCGGCATCGTGTGGCTGCAGGAAGAAGCCGTTACCATGCCGGACGGCAGCACCACCACGGCCCTGGTACCCAAGGTCTACCTGCGCCGTCCGCAACAGGGCGACCTGTCGACCGGCGGCGCCCTGATTGCCGGCGACAACGTCACCATCCGCAACCAGAACGGCGGCATCAGCAACAGCAACAGCGGCACCATCCTGGCTGGCTACGCCAATGCGAAGCCGACCGACATGCACGGCGCGGTCACGCTCGACGCCCGCAATGTCAGCAATAGCGGCACCATCGCCGGCAATGTGATCGACATCAAGGCTGCGAACGATATTGCCAATGTGGGCGGGCGCACTGTCCGACAAGGGCGTGGACGGCAGTGCTACCGATGACAGCCGGGTCACGCTCAATGCCGGCGGCGACATTCTCGTCGCCAGCAGAGCAGCACGTCGACTTCGCCGCGTTAGCGGATGAAGTGGACCGTGCAGCGCCTCGCCCCAGCCGCGAACGCGGCGGCCGTCCCCCGTTTCCGACCGAACTGATGGTTCGCCTTTTGCTGATCCAGCAGTTGTTCAACCTGAGCGACGAGCAGGTGGAGTTCCAGTTGCTCGACCGCCTGAGCTTCCAGCGCTTTGTGGGGCTGCGCTCGAGCAGCCAGATTCCGGACCGGACGACGATCTGGACCTTCAAGGAATGCCTGATTCAGGCTGGCGCCAGCGAAACCATCTTCGAGGCCGTAAACCGGCAACTGAGCAAGCGCGATTACACCGCGCGCGGCGGGCAGATGGTCGACGCGAGCATCGTGCAGGGGCCGAAGCAGTCGCTGAGCAAGACGGAGACGGCGCTGGTAAAGGAGGGCGCCTGTCCATCGCATGGAAACCTGCCAAGCGCCGTCAGCAGGACATGGACGCGCGCTGGACCAAGAAGTACGGCAAGTCCTACTTCGGCTACAAGGTCTCGGCCAACGCCGACCAACGCTACAAGCTGGTACGCAGGATTAAGCTGAGTAGGGTCAGCGAGCACGACAGACTGCACTTTGAAGAGGTGCTCGATCCGCCCAATACGAACCGCAACATCCTTGCCGACAAGGGCTACGTTGATGGCGAGCGTGAAGAGCGGCTAAGCAAACAGGGCTGGCGCGTGCATATCCAGCGAAAAGGAAGCAAGGACAAGCCGATCTCGGCAGCCCAAGAGCGGCGCAACAAGCTCATCGCCAAGACCTGCGCCCGCATCGAGCACATGTTTGCCAGCATGGCGCAGTTGGGCGGTAAGGAGCCGGGTACCGTCGGTCTGGCGCGCGTGACGTTGCGGCTCAATTGAAAAGTCGCTGCATACGATCTGCGGCGCCTGGTCTATTTGAAGGAGGCCGGGGTCGAGGCGATCTGATCCCCGCAGTCCGTCCGCACTGCGCAAAATGAGGCTGAGTGCCGATAACACCGGCGGGAAGCGGCTCGGCCTTCCTCGAAATCCAAGCCTGCTGGCATCGCCACTAGCATTCACGCGGAAATTACGGTAATGCGAGGTGCCCTTAGTTTACGGGTATGGTTGGAATTGCGGCTGAGTTCCACCGATTTTGTATCAAAAAGGCTTGCCATGCCATCAGAGT
>NZ_JAQOZV010000134.1:0-3241 GCF_030348125.1 Massilia sp. DJPM01 | reverse complement strand
GTTTTGCAAGAGCCTCTCATGTTAATCATTAGCAAGTTAAGTAATGTTGCTAGCCATGTAGCCACACTCCTAGTTTTTTTTGGACTTGGAGGTGCGGCCCGCCCAGTTCTGGGAGCCGTTCCGCTGGAATATTCTTACCAGTTGAGTAGCGAAAAGATTGTTGCACTTAGAAAAGACCTTGAGCGGATCAAGCTGGGTGACTCGCTCTCAAATGTTAAAAGCGCTCTAGGTCGGCCCAGCTCGGAAAACTCTGTGTACAGGCCGAAACTGTTTGGTCCAAACGAATTCGCGTTTGTTATTGTTATTTACGACATCCGACGCATAAGTAAGACATTGAACAATGTGCACGACGAGCAGATCCAGCTATTTTTTGGTAAGGATGGAAACCTAATTAAGGTCATCTCCCCTTTTTGTAAATCAGATAGTTTCACGCGTACGGGGTCGCGTCACTGCCAGGAGTGATCAGGGTCAGCGCTGAATTTGCGACACGGGCTGGTCCATAGCTTACTGCGCGGCCGCGCTAACCTGCGCCTTGCAGCATTGCTATTTGTCGGCCAGCGCCGCGGACGGGGCAGTGCCATAGCGTTATACACAACTCCCCACCCGTCGGCAAAAACTGTTTACTTTCAATGACTTACCAGCAGGGCTTGTAAATTTCGGGCAAATCGCGTTTACTCTCGTCTTTTGGGCGGACGCGTGATGAAAGTAGCACAGCAGTGGACAGAGCAGGAATTTGCGGCACTCGACCTTGGCGACGTCCGTCTTGACAAGAGAGCGAAAAAAATTGATGGAACGACTTGCAGCCAAACCGACGGCCAGCATTCCGGAAGCGTGCGACACCTGGAGCGAGACTTGTGCTGCGTACCGCTTTCTGCGCAACTCGGACGTTACTTGGGAGAGCATCCTGGCACCACACTGGGCGCGCACTCAGGAACGCATGCGTGAACAGAAAGTGGTGCTGTGCATCCAGGACACGACGGAACTGGACTTTAACGGTCAGGAAATTGCTGGGCTGGGCCCGCTCAATTATGAGGCGCGGCGCGGTATGTACCTGCACCCGACCTTGGCGGTAACGACGGAACGCGAACCGCTCGGCGTGCTCGATGCCTGGATGTGGGCACGCGAGAAGCGCGGCGACGACGGCGTGCGGCCAGGCCAGAAGGAGAGTCTACGCTGGGTGGAAGGCTATGAGCGGGTGGCGGAGATGGCCGCCGAGATGCCCGGTACAAGGCTGGTCTATCTGGCCGACCGGGAAGCGGACATGGTCGACATGATGCGCCGCGCACACGAACTGCATACGCCAGCCGATTGGCTGGTGCGCGCCAAACATGACCGATGTCTGCCTGCCGGTGACGGCGCTAAGCTGTGGGATACGACCACGGCAGGGGTACCGATCGGCGAGATCGAATTCATGCTGGGAGCCCGTGAGAACCGCAAGGCGCGCAGCGTACGACAACAATTGTGGGCACGCGAAGTCGAGATCAGCGACGGCAAACACGCTCGTCTGACCGTCACGTGCCTGATTGCGCGCGAGGTGGGCGCACCGGCCGGCACCAAGCCAGTCGAGTGGCGTTTGCTGACGAACCGTGCAGTCGAGACGCGCGAGCAGGCGGTCGAATTGATCGATTGGTACCGGGCACGTTGGGAGATCGAGAGTTTGCCTTAGGCACACAGAAAGGAAGTTCGGCATGAACTGACGGACTGTGTCAAAGCTATGTGAAAGATGAGGGTAGGCCCCTCGAAGTCGGCTTTCAGGAGCGGGCTTCAAACCACCCCAAGCTGCTGCGGCCAAGAGCCGTGGTGGTGAGCGTTGGAGGCAAAGCGCCGAGGCCGTACCTCGGGCAGGTAAGGATCAGAGAGACGAACGAAAGTGAACCTTCCGATGACGCGTCGTTATCCTATTTGTCGTCAAAACCAGGGGCGTTTCTATCTCTTGGGACCAGCTTGCCGGACGCCTGATTATTGGGCAGGCGGCGACCGGCGTAAAGGGGGGCGTGAAGCTGATCCAGGCTTTCGCATGGAACTACGGGAACCAGTCGTTCCGATGCCAAGGGAGAAGCACAAGTGGCATAAACCACGAGGCGAGAGTACCGATGCGGAGCACTGGGACGGACCGACCTGTACGAGCGATGAAGGCTGGTAATGCGGCCGGAGCAAAGGGGGCGGGTCAAGCGGTTGCATTCGTCGTTCAACTGGCAACAGGAGGAAACGGATGAGTGCAATAAAGCAGTTCGCCATTGATAAATGGTTGGTGTACGAAGCGTATCAAGTGGTCAAGGCCAACGCGGGCTCGGCCGGTGTGGACAAGCAGTCGATTGAGGACTTCGAGAAAGATCTGAAGAGAAATCTCTATCGGATCTGGAACCGGATGTCTTCGGGAAGCTACTTTCCACCGCCGGTCAAAGCGGTCGCCATTCCTAAAAAGACTGGTGGGGAAAGAATTTTAGGGGTGCCCACCGTAGCGGATCGGGTAGCTCAGATGGTGGCAAAACGGGTCATAGAACCCAGTATCGAAGCGAAGTTCCTGCCGGACTCCTATGGCTACCGGTCCGGAAAATCGGCGCTGGATGCTGTCGGCGTCACACGGGAGCGATGCTGGAAACACGACTGGGTTCTTGAGTTTGACATCAAAGGCCTGTTTGACAACATCGATCACTCGCTGCTACTGAAGGCCCTCGAAAAGGATGTGGAGTGCGAATGGGCCATGCTGTATATTAAACGCTGGCTGACGGCACCGCTGCAAATGGCGGATGGAACTTTGGTGGAGCGAAACCGAGGCACACCGCAAGGCGGCGTGATCAGTCCAGTGTTATATAAGTAGGGAAATATGAACAGCACGAAAAGGGAAAAAGATAAAGCTAGCGTCTTTCAACGCTTGGTTTGTGGGGTCATTGGAATAGCTGGAGGAGTGATATGGATATGTTTTATAATTTCCATTTTCAATGAATCTCGGACGGTTTCGTTAGATACGGCCCTAGCGATCCTTCTTACGTTGCCGCTTGGATTTTTCTTATTTATATATATTGCGGTAGTGGGACGGTTTCCACCTTAACAGGGCGTTGAAAAAGGACTGCAATCCTTCGGATTCCGTCGCTCAAAACGCGAAATATTCGGACGGGAGCCCGCATTTTGCCTAAAAACTGGTTTCTAGCTGGTTTTTAGGGCCCTATGACGTTTCCGGTGAAACTTGACATCGGCTATGCTGTGAGGTTCTACCGTCCCGGAGTGCGGTCAAGGGGGG
>NZ_JAQOZV010000133.1:0-3308 GCF_030348125.1 Massilia sp. DJPM01 | reverse complement strand
AAACGGTCCTTTTGGGGGAGTCTTCGGTTTCTCACGACTTTAGACTGCCCGCAGTGTGCCACGCCCTCATTAACGATATCAAGTTCTTTCAACAGCTGGTCCAGATCGACCGCGATTTGGCCGAACAGGCCAGACTCCAGGGCTGCCCATGCGGCGGCGTTCTTCATCGGGCTCACTTTCCGCGCAAGCCGCGCAGTTGCCTGCGCGAGGTGCTCGACGATTTCAGCTCGCGTTTCAGCTTTTGCTGCGACCGGTGTCGACGGCGCGTGACGCCGCCATCGGTAAGATTCCTTGGCCGCCGGGTTCATCTCGCGCTGGCAGTGGTGCTGCTGTCCGACAGAGGCCCGACTCCGGCGACGACGCGGTTGGCTCATACACTGGCGGTCTCGACCCGCACCGTGCAGCGCTGGCGGCAGTGGTGGCGCGAGCAGTTTCCTCGTACCGACCTGTGGCAAGCACTGTGTGCCCGCTTCATGCCGCCGGTTGATCTGTCGGCACTGCCAGGTGCATTGCTGGCTCGCTTCACTGGCATGCCGACAGCGGCCATGCTGCGCCTGCTGCGGTTTCTGACGCCGCTCACCTGCCCCTCACAGATCACGCTAAAAGAGGGCCGTTGATCGCACGCAGAAGATGCGGATAGCCGCTCCCGATTTCCCCTTGTAGGCTGCTGTTCCGGTGTGGTGCCGTCGGCGCCAGCCATTCAAGGAGACCTATTTGAGTTCGATCCCCGCTACTCCCAAGCGTGATCGCTGGGCGCACTTGCGCTTCTCGATCATCGGCCCGCTATTGGCTGCACCGCCCGAACCAGGTAGTTTGTACGAGTCGTTGCGTGCACTGTCCGTAAAGACCTGGCGCCATCCGGTGTCGGGCGTGGACATACGCTTTGCAACGGCAACGATGGAGCGCTGGTATTACAAGGCGCGCAACGCAGGCGACCCGGTAGACAAACTGCGTGATCGCCGTCGTGGCGACCGAGGCCAATTCCACAGCCTGCAGCCACAAGTGGTGGCAGCCCTGCGCGCCCAGTATGAAGCCCATCCCGGATGGAGCGTGCAACTGCATGTGGATAATTTGCGCTGCGTTCTGAGCGACATCATGCTGCCTTCCTATCCGACCATTCGCCGCTACTTGCGCGCGCAGGGCATGCATCGCCAGGCGCGGCCAATACGCGCCACTGCCGGCGCATTGGCCGCGCGCGACCGTCTCGAACAGCTTGAGGTGCGCAGCTATGAAGTCGAACACGTCAATGCTCTATGGCACCTGGACTTCCACCATGGCTCGCGCAAAGTTCTGAACGCCAGCGGCGACTGGATCAAGCCGCTGCTGTTCGGCGTGATCGACGACCGTTCGCGCCTGGTCGGCCACTTGCAGTGGTACGTCGACGAGAGCGCCGCCAGTCTGGTGCACGGCTTGTGCCAGGCCTTCATGAAGCGTGGCCTGCCGCGCGCCCTGATGACCGATAACGGCGCCGCCATGCTGGCCGAAGAAACCACCAGCGGCCTGGCAGCGCTGGGGGTGCTGCACCAGACCACGTTGCCGTACTCGCCTTACCAGAATGCGAAGCAGGAGTCCTTCTGGGGCCGCGTCGAAGGGCGACTGATGGCCATGCTCGAAGGCGAAGCCACGCTTACACTCGATGCGCTCAACCTGGCTACGCAAGCCTGGGTCGAGCAGGAGTACCACCGCAGCGTGCACGCCGAACTGAAGGCAACGCCGCTGCAACGCTATTTGGAAGGTCCCAATGTCGCGCGCGAGTGTCCGTCTGCCGCAGGCCTTTGCGCGGCATTCCGGGTCGAAGTGGTACGTCGCCAGCGCCGCTCTGACGGCACATTCAGTCTGGCCGGTATGCGCTTCGAGATCCCGGCCCGTTACCGCCACCTCATCGACGTCCATGCGCGCTACGCACGCTGGGACCTGAGTCGTGTCGACCTGGTCGACCCCGGTGACGGCACTGTGCTGTGCGCCGTGCGCCCGCTCGACAAGGCCGCCAATGCCGACGGCGTGCGCCGCCGCCTCACTGCGGCCAAGGCGCCGGTGTCGGCGCCGCTTGAACCGGAAGGCATGGCGCCGCTGCTGCGCGAACTGCTGGCCGACTATGCCGCCACCGGCCTGCCGCCGGCCTACCTGCCCAAAGACGACAAGGAGTCCGAATGACCCAGAAACTGCTGGCCCTGTACGGGCTCAAATTCAATCCCTTCACGCCCGACCTGCCACTTGATGCTATTTATGTCCCACCTCGAATCGAGGACTTCTGTTGGCGCATCGCACAGGCGCAGGTGCGTGAAGGCGGCTTCGCCATGATCCACGGCGATCCTGGCAGCGGTAAGAGTATCGCCATGCGGGTGCTGGCCGAACGGCTGGCGCGCCTGCCCGACATCGTGGTCGGCGTGATCGATCACCCACAGAGCAATCTGGCCGATTTCTATCGCGAACTGGGCGATGTGTTTGGGGTGCCGCTGCGGCCCCACAACCGCTGGGGCGGTTTCAAGGCCCTGCGCGAACAATGGCAGGCGCATCTCGAATCGACACGTGCGCGTCCGGTCTTGCTGATCGACGAGGCACAGGAGATGGCACCGCCAGTGCTGTCAGAGCTGCGCCTGATGGCCAGCGCCAAGTTCGATTCGCAGCCGCTGCTGTGCGTGGTGCTGGCCGGCGACGCGCGCTTGCCCGACAAGCTACGACGCGAGGATTTGATTCCCTTGGGTTCGCGCATCCGGACCCGCCTGGCCACAGAGTACGCCAGCCGCGATGAACTGCTGACCTGCTTGAATCACCTGCTCGCGGCCGCCGGCAATGCCAGCCTGATGACAGCAGGGCTGCGCCAAACGCTGTGCGACCATGCGGCGGGAAACTACCGCATCTTGATGACACTGGCCGGTGAATTGCTCGGCGTGGCCGCCCGCAAGGACTTGGCCGTGCTCGATGAAAAACTGTATCTGGACGTGTTCGCTCAACCGGAAACCAAAGCACAGCGCCGCGCGCCGGGACGGTGAGAATATGAAAATCGAGATCCCAATGCTCATCGACTTGCCGCCTCTGTCTGACAAAAGCGCTGTCGAAATGCATCGTTTCCTGGAAGCCGTGACTACAGCGTTTGAGGACCGCTACTCGTCTCAGATCTGGCGATACTACGACAAAAACCCGCAACTGCCACGGCCAGCCAAGTTCACCGGGGAACCATTCTAAGAATCAGACCCGTCGTGGCGCCGCTGACCAGCACGTCGTGGCGCTACGCGGCTAAAATGGGTACGCCAGTCACCCATCGATTTACGTGAAAAACCGGCCATCAAGTCGCGTGACCACACTCA
>NZ_JAQOZV010000132.1:0-3507 GCF_030348125.1 Massilia sp. DJPM01 | reverse complement strand
TATTTTGAACCACGCCGGTATTTCTACCCTTTGACCGCTAACGCGACAGAACCCCAGCGGAGCTACAGCCGCGTCGCGCCGACGAAAATTCGCTTCCGCTAAACAACGCGCCAGAACCCCCGTCCGGACTGTTACCTTATGGATTACCCAACAGCTGCTGCTTCTCCCGCCAAGTCTCTTGCACTGATGGGTCTGCAACGCCGTACAGGCCATGCCCGCGACGCATGATGATGTTGGCCCCCATGAGTTCGTTTACAACTGGCTGGATCTCCTCCACCTTGACGTCACGGCCAACTCGTCTGCTGTAATCGGCAGCAGCTTCGATTGAGAAAATGCCCTTGGCATCACCTTCTGTCGCTGCGATCTTCTCGAAAATGGCGGCGGCCAGGCTGCCGAGTTGTTCGACCTTCGCTAGCTCGATATCGGCAGCCGCGGCGCGCAGCGTGGCTGCGACGACGGGAAGGTAACCATCGGGGTTTGCGCCAGGCGGAGTATGCAACTGCACTTGGCGCAGCGCCTTCATCAACTCCTCGGGCCGGTGGCCGAGCGTACGGAAAGCAGCAAGCGCAAGTTCATACGAGGGCACCTTCGGCGCGCCGGTGTCGTTCAGGCGGGCCAGGATATCGGCGACATAGTCCGCGTCCAGGACTGGGTAGGGGATAGAGGTGGCGCCGTTGAAAGCTTGGGTTCGCCGTGCGGTGAGCTCGCTGACCATGGCGCGATGCGAGCCGGTACCGACAAAGATGAAATGACCAATGGTGCCCGGGCGCGGGTTCACCGCATCCCGCGCAGCCTTTAAACTGAGCAGCAGCTGGTTCCCATCGTCCGTTGTTATGGCCTGCTGAACCTCGTCGACAATCAGCACCACATCCCTCTTCGCCTGGTCGACTAGTTCCGTGATCACCTGGGCCAGCGGCACGCCGCCCGGCTCGCCGATCTTCTCCAGCTTGAATCCGAATTTAAAACTTAGGACACCGACGTCCACACCGCTCAGCCGCGAAAGCTTGGCTAGTAACGATGACCCAGGTGTTTGCAATTGGTCCAACGCGTCGCGGATAGCGTCGCGCACCAGCTGCGCCGGATTGGCCTTCGTGTCGCTCCATAGATCGACGTAAATTACCAGTGCACCTTCATTCTCCAAGGCCGGAATCAGGTCGTTATGCAAGAAGGTGGTCTTGCCGGTGCGTCGCTGGCCAGAAATGAACAACCCCGATCGGAGACCCTCGCTCAAAACATCCGGATGAATCAACTGGTGCGCCATCAATGAAGCCAGTTGACGGCGTGAAAAATAGTGGCTCACTGAATTATCTCCAATTATGGCTAGTGAATAATTATACACCACATATAATTTAGAATAAAGAGGAGCGAGGAGTCTGGGTTCTGTCGCATTAGCGAGCGCGGCGGGGCCGATCAGGTAAACGTAAACTGCGGTGCCCGAACTCAGGACGAATCGACATGATCAGCTTCAAAGGGATGCGCTTTCCGATCGATGTGATTTTGGTCTGCACCCGCTGGTACGCTGCGTAGCCGCTGAGCTACCGTCACCTTGAGAAAATGATGCAGGAGCGCGGCTTGTCAGTCGACCATTCGTCGATCAACCGGCGTGGTTCAAAAAGGGGCCGTTTTGGGTGACACTGACGGTCGGAATCCTGCCCGGAAATTGGCATGCCTTACGTGAGGTGGCTGGAGTGCAGAGGCAGCGTCTACCTCCGCATCGGAGCAATCAGATTCGCCGAAACCGGGTAAAGCCTAGCAGCTCGAGCCAGTGCGGGTGACCTTGACCATCCATCAGTTCCCGGGGACTTTTGCCAACGCGTTCGGTCCGACGGCTGCGGAGAAAGATCCGATGGTTCAAGAAGAACTGCAACAGACCGAGGTAGGGCGCACCCAGTTGACGGCGCAGCGTGAAGTAGGTACGCAGCCGTGAGTTAAGGTTTTCAACGAGCGAGCTGGCGCGGGGAATCTGCTTCATCACCAGGACGACGGCGCGAACGACGCCATGGAATTTGCCGGCGAGCTTTCTATGCAGCTCATGCCACCGGTGCCAGTAGGCCGAGGACAAGGGCGACTTGCGTTGCAGCAGGCAGGCGGCGCGCACCAGCTCGAGCGCTACCTTGGATTCGTCAGCGATGTCGACCAGCTTGGCGTCGAGCACGCCGGCGAACGCGAGCAAATCGTCGCGCTGATTCTCCAGTGCCCTGCGCAGCGGACGAATGCGGGCCAAATCGAGGTGCTCGCGCTGCCGCAGTTCGTCAGCGATGAAATCGAACATGGCTCGGCGCTGCGCCAGATCGGGACCGGCCAGCGCAAAGACGTCGCATTCGCCGCCAACGACGAGGGTGTTCTGTTCAACCTGCCGGTCACTCAGGGATGGCTGGACCAGCTGGTGCTGTCGCTGACCCTGATCTGCCGAAGCTCCTGCCGGGGCGTGAAGGAACTGCTGCGTGACATGTTTGACCTTCCCGTCAGCATCGGCACTATTCACAACCGGCTCCAAAGCGCCGCTGCAAAGGCGGCGACGATCAACCGCGCGCAGGACCTGTCTAATATTTGCGTCGGCCTGCAGGACGAGATTTTTGGTTCTGTCGCATTAGCGAAATTTCGGAATTATTTTCTACCATAGGTAGTGAAATTTCCCGCGATCGACACTACATCCGGTATGCGAAATCGCTAATGCGACAGAACCAGTTTTTTTCATTTCATTTTCCTTAGTTCAATCGTTTCAATTCAGTGTAGAAGTTCTCATGCGATCCGATGCTGAAAAGCAGTACCGATACCGGCGATGACTTGTCCGGGTGAAGCTGATAAGCCAGCAAGACTTCCTGTTTGTTGATCTTGAATTTGTGCACAAAAACTCCAGCCAAATCGCCCTTCTTTTCTTCGCCAATTGACGGGTCGCTAGCAATAGCTTTTACAGCTTTGTCGACAACGATTTTGTCCTTGGCATGCAATTTTTTGATGGCCTTTGCAAAGGTTGGAGTAACAAGGATCGCCAGCACTATCAAACACCGAACTGGTATGGAGCAAGCATTCCAGCTTTCGCCTCTTGGGCCGCCAGCAGAGTATCTTTGATGAACTGCAACGGCAGGCCAGGATTGTCATCGACGGCCTTGCCCAGTCGCGCCCAATACTCAATTTGCTTCGGAACAGAGCGATGCTCGGCAGCAGCATGTGGCTTAGCCATTTCAACAAGATCATCCGACAATTTCAACGCAGTAGACATGTAATCACCTCTTCAATGTTGGTTTTAGTATGCCACCTATTGCCACCTTTTACAACCACTATTTGCAGTTAAAGTACCTCAGCAAAAGCGCGGCGCAATGTCTCCTTCGACACTTGCAAATAAGGATCTACGTGGTCAATATCAGCATGGCCCAGCATCAGTTGTATGGTTTCCAAGCTGTGGCCTTGATCCAGAAGCCTGGACGCCATCGTGCGCATACCGGAATGACTGCTGCCCTTAATGCCCGCATCCCGATATAGCTTGGTAACGTGGGCCTGTAAGGC
>NZ_JAQOZV010000131.1:0-3637 GCF_030348125.1 Massilia sp. DJPM01 | reverse complement strand
CGAAGGGTATCCGGGAGTGCTCTCCGAACGTGGAGAGCCGCAAGGCGGGTCACATCGAGGACTACGCTAGGCGCACGGCTGAAAAGGCGTGGAACGCCCCGGAGGTGAAGCAGTACCGGCAGGAGCAGGCCCAGGAGAAGGCGCGGGAAGCGAAGCTTGATCGGGGGCAGAGCTTGGGGGGGTGACCTTTTCCCCGGCCGCGCAGCGGTGGGGGGGGGGGTGTGTAGGAGTAATATTCGGACGGCGCTGGACGGGGCGGACACCCCGGCCAGCGCCTAACCACAATCGAAGAATGGAGCTTCAAAATGGCTGACGAGAAGGATAACGCACCTCGGCGCAAGACACTGGCCGACATGCTGGAAATGACGAAGCAACGCGCCGTCACTGGCAATGAGGTCGCCGAGCAAAAGGCGGCAGAAACACCCCGGCAGATGTTCTTGCCGGGCTTTGATATTGGGGCTTTTCCAAACCACCTGAACCGTTCCAGCTTCATTGCTCCGATCGCGCGCGGACGACGCAAATTCCATCGACAAACCGAGATGGTCACGCGCAAAGATTGCGTGCTGGAGTACACCGGGGAGCAACTGGACGAGGCAGACGGCGACATTATCATGGCGTTGATTGCTTTCGCCCAGCCTTACCCGATAGGCACACCCGTGCCCCTGAATCGCGCTGAGCTGCTGCGCAAGATCAAGCGCAGCACAGGCAAGCACGATTACGAATGGCTGCACCGTCGCATCAAGTCGCTGACCGAGGCGACGATGTTTCTTGAAGCAAGAAAGCCGGACGGCTCCGCCCGGTACAGCATCGGCAAAACGGTGTCGTTTCGCATCATTGCTGGATTCAGCTACGACGACGTAGACGAGGCGTACAGCTACAGCCTAGATCCCCGTTGGGTGCAGATGTTCGGCAATCGGGAATACAGCCTGATTGACTGGGATAAGCGGATGCAGATCGGACGTGGGCAGGACATGGCCAAGACCTTGCAGCGCCTATTGGCCACATCCGCCGACCCGGTGCAGCGGTACGCGCTGGACTGGCTCAAGGACAAGATGGAATACGCCGGGCGAGTGCGAGATTTCCGGGATGCACTTACACGGGCTGTGCGTGAGCTGGAGCGGCTGGAGATCATTGCCAAAGGCAACATCGAGGACAGCACCAAGGGCAAGCCTCAGCTTGTCCTGTGGCTCCATCCATCGGCATAGCGTCGCACCCATCGGGATAGCGTTCCACCAAGCCCGCCAAGTGCGGGCTTTTTATCGGGATAGCGTCGCAGGCGCATCGGGATAGCGTCGCGCTTTATCGGGATAGCGTCGCGCTTTATCGGGATAGCGTCGCCCCCCCCCTCTGGAAACCCGCATGGATAGGGGCTTTCAAGAGGTCGAAGTGCTCTCTACCTTCTTTCTACCTTATCTTTACTAAGAACCGCCTGTGGATAAGTCACCGACCGAGCAAAGCGAGGCCGGGTTTGGGGTTGTAAGCCGGAACCCCGGATTTTTCTGTCCCCAGACAGCGCGGTACCTGTCACCCAAACGAGCGGTTAAGTGATGATCGAAAAATGAGAAATTTACCGTCAAAAATCGTCACATAACCCGTAACTTATTCAACGTTGCAAAAATGTGAGTAGCTTTAGCTTTGATGACGGAATTTTCTGGTGTTCCAGCTTACACCCCCGGTTTTGACACAGCGCCCCCACCGCTACGCGGCAGGGGAAAGGTAAATCACCCCCCCCCAAGTCGCCTCACATCGGCATAGCGTTCCGCTTTAGTGGCATAGCGTTCCCCCCAGGTCGGTGGGAACAAACTTATCAATAATTTCGCCAAACAGCTAAATCACAATCAGTCTAGACAGGACAATATTTATCTGATTATCAGTTAGATTTTTGTATGTTAGTGTGATATTATATAGTATGTTTAACAGATAGGTAGGTATACGCCATGCAGTTTCGTGAGCAAGGTAAAAAAATCCAGTGCATTCGGTCATTCTATGATCCGGTAAGCAAGCGGAGCCGTCAAAAGCTGGTGGCTGCATTCGACCGATATTCGGACAAATTTCCATCCGTTGAAATTGCCGAATTGACCGAAGCAGAGCGGCAGGAGCTGGCGACTTGGTTTGAGGCGCGGCAGGCTGTTAAAGCAGAAAGGTTGAACCAGTACCGCGTGATGAGTGCGACTGCGACTTTGGTCGAGCTTGCACAATCCATCAGGGCCACAGGTGCGGCCATGATGGATAGCGAGGCAGCGGCGACCTGGAGCGCGTTGAGTGGAGTAGCAAAGGCATTGCGCAAGGTCGGACACCCAAAGCCGAAGCGTGAGAGCTTGGCTGTTGTCGTGCCGGGTCAGGCTGATTTGCTGGCCGATGTTGTGGAGCCGGTGGGTGATGTTTTGCCTTCGTCGTCGATGGGCGTATGATAGGGTTATCGGTGGGTATGCTGGTTAGTAGCAAGCCATGTTTTCGCAAGCGAAAACTAGCCTCTTCCCTGCGGTCATCGCCCCCACTCGCTGCGCTCGGAGGGTTGTAAATGCAAGAACAAAATCCAGAACCCGACGGCATCGCCGCGCCTAGGCGCGGGCGCGGTGGCCGTCCAAAAAACGAACCCGGCACCGTCCGCGATGTGACCATCGGCGTGCGCGTGTCGCGTTCCGAATTCGAAGCCTTGAAGCTCAAGGCCGACACCATGAGCGTGACGCCGGCGCATTGGTTGCGCCAAGCTGCTTTGTCGCGTCGTCTTCCGGCGCCGCCAGTGCCGGCGATCAACCGGGAAGAGTACGCCGACCTGGCGCGGCTTTCAGCAAATCTGAATCAGCTAGCCAGGGCTGGAAACGAAGGCCGGAATGTCGTCATAAGTAACGACTTGGTCGAGAGTCTACGGGCAGAAGTTAATCAGTTGCGGCTTGCACTGATTGGCATGAAAGGCAGCGAATGATTGCCAAGGCGGTTAAGGGCAAAGGCTTTCGGGGCGCGTTGGAATACGACCTTACGAAGGAGCAAGGCCGCGTCATTGATAAGAATATGGCGGGAGAGAAGCCGCGAGAACTTGCGGCAGAGTTCGGAGAAATTCGTAAGCTAAGACCTAACCTGGGCAAGGCGGTTTTGCACGTTTCTTTATCCGCCGCGCCAGATGAAAAGCTCAGTGATGAGCAATGGCGCGAGATTGGGAAGCGGTATATGGAGGGCATGGGCCTGGAAAACAACCAGTTTGTAATGACGCGGCACGTCGATACCGACCACGAGCACATCCACATCTTGGCGAACCGCATCCGCTTTGACGGCACCGTGACCAGCGACAGCCACGACTACAAGCGGCAGGAGGTAATCATGCGCGAGCTGGAGAAGGAGTACGGGCTGCAACGGGTGCCGTCGAGCATCGAGGCCGAGCGCAAAGCGCCGACCAAGGGCGAGGTTGAGCGGAATTTACGGACCGGTGAACCGTCCACCCGGCAACGGTTGCAGCAGTTCTGTGATGCAGTGGTCAAGGATTGCGGAAGCTTTACCGAGTACCAGGAGCGGCTCGACACCGTGGGCGTCGAGCTGGTGCCAGTCGCTCAACTTGAGGGGGCGAAGTTGTCGGGCCTGTCGTATCGGCTGGACGGCATGACCATGAAAGGTAGCGACCTGGGCAAGGGATACAGTCCGG
>NZ_JAQOZV010000130.1:0-3994 GCF_030348125.1 Massilia sp. DJPM01 | reverse complement strand
CTGCTGCGCTGCGCGCGCATTGCCCGCGATGACGCTGCCAGGCAGGGCATTGCCTGCCACCTGGCCCTTGACGACGGGCTGGGCGCTCGTGCCAACCGTAACGTCCGCTGCGCCGCCGCTGCCTTGTTGCTGGGCGTCGGTCGAGACCGGGCCGGCGCCGCCGGCAGTACCGGCTGCCTGCGCGCCGATTTTGGTGCCGCCAGCGGCACCGTAGGTGTTGATCGCAGCCTCACCGCCAACGGCGACACGCTGGGTTGCCCATTCTGGACAACGCCGTTCGCGCTGACTGCGACTACATTAGGGGACCTCGAAAAACCGACCCAGCCGTGGCATCATAGCGGCTCCACGTTGCTGACCTAATTTCATGATCAAGACGAGTCTGTTTGCCGACCAAGAACGCGAAGCCAAGCTGAACAAGCTTGGTGATGCGCTCAAGGTGATGGAGCAGCATGGCGACTTCATCGCGCTTGCCGATGCCGTTGACGAAGCAGCTACGCGCCCCAGCCGCAAACGCGGCGGGCGTCCTCCATTCACGACCGAACTGATGGTTCGCATCCTGCTGGTCCAGCAGCTGTTCAACCTGAGCGACGAACAAATGGAATTCCAGTTGCTCGACCGCCTGAGCTTCCAGCGCTTTGTGGGAGTGCGTTCCAGTAGTCAGATACCGGACCGCACAACGATCTGGACGTTCAAGGAGCGTCTGCTCAAGGCTGGTGCCATCGAGAGTATCTTTGACGCCGTCAAGCGTCAGCTTTTCAGGCATGGCTATATTGCGCGTGGCGGTCAGATGGTCGACGCGAGCATCGTGCAGACGCCGAAGCAATCGATGAGCAAAGAGGAGAAGGCGCTCGTTGGAGAAGGTGCCATGCCAGTCGAGTGGACACCTGCGAAGCGCCGCCAGAAAGATATGGATGCGCGCTGGACCAAGAAGCATGGCAAGTCTTACTTCGGCTACAAGGTATCGGCCAACGCAGACAAGCGTTACAAGCTGGTATGCAAGATCAAGGTCAGCACGGCCAGCGAGCATGACACCCTTCATTTCGAGGCGGTGCTCGACCCATCGAATACCAATCGTAACGTCCTGGCAGATAAGGGCTACGTGGATGGCGCGCGCGAGGACAGGTTGACACAGCAGGGATGGCGCATGCACATCCAGCGCAAAGGAAGCAAGGGCAAGCCAATTTCGGAAACCCAAAAGCGCCGCAATACGCGCATCGCCAAGACCCGCGCCCGGATCGAGCATGTGTTTGCCGGCTTGGCCGAGATGGGGGGCAAGGGCCTGTGCACGATCGGGTTGGCGCGCGCCACGTTGCAGCTCAATTGGAAGGTCGCTGCTTACAATTTGCGGCGCCTGGTCTACTTGAAGGAGGCCAGGGTCGAGGCGTTCTGACGCCCGCAGTCCGTCCGGACGGCACAAAATGAGGTTCAGCGCCCATAAAATGGGCCGGAAGCGGCTCGGTCTGACATCAAAAACGCATTTGCCGGCATCGCGACCGGCGATTACGCGGGATTTACCGGTAATTCGAGGTGCCCAATAGTTTACAACAGTTCATTGCCGTGTTCACTCAGGCTGAATAGTTACCCTTTTTCGAGCTGCCCGGAAAACTATTTCTGATACCTCGAAATTAAACGAGCTACATTTCTCGCTACAGCTTCCGAATCAATCGGAAAATGAGAACAATACGCGTCCGAGGCAACTTTTATTAGATGAATATATTCACCAACACTTAATTTTGAACTTTCCATTTCACCGACAAAAAAAACCACTTCACCAAAAAAATCAGAATCATCCCAATCTTGATCTAGCGAATAGCTCAAGCCTTCATGAACATTGCAGCCAATACCGCCACTTGCATCTAAGACAAGTTGAGGAAAAGCCATCTTACCTTCATTCAACATAGTATTGAGCAAATAATAAAAATCCCCTCCGCCAGCGCCTTTTTCATCAAATGCCGCCTTAACGGTAACCAGCCAGTTCTCATCGTTATTCATTCTTATTTCCTAGGGGCAGAGTGATAAAGGCATTAATAGCCTTCCCAGTTTTTGCATCGGTTGTTACCTGAAAAAAATATCCATCTATTTTTGCAGTAAATTCGCGATTAAGCGGATTTGCTGCGAAAAATGGTTCTGCCTGAATCGCAGCTCTGCTCGACATTTCAGCGATTTTTTGGTCAGACAAAACCTTCGGATCATATACCGTTTTGGTGCGCATTGGCTTAAATCCATCAACAATTTTTTGTGCTGAGTCTTTTTTAGGTAATTGATATTCAATTAGTCCGAGGAATTTTGAATCAGTAATCGTATTATGTATCAGTCCGCCTTCTATTACAATGGACTCAAGAAATGCGTCGGCGTTATGAGCTCCAGAAACGGTTCCGTTTTTACCATTTCTTATCCCGATCTGCGTGTTGTGTTCAAGGTGGGCGATGGCGTTGCTGCCTTGCCGGAGTCGGCATCAAGCGACACGGATGGCGCCGCGCCGCCGACGGGAAGTGAGGCCGAAGGCACGGCCCATGACGGCAAAGCCGCGCCGGTCACCAACCATGGCAAGTCCCGCTCGCCGAGCAGGAAATCGCACACCAGGAAGGCTGGCAAGCAACCGGGTGCGCAAGGCTTCGGCCGCACCCAGCAACTCGCCATCGACGCGACGGTTCCCCATTTCGCCGACCAATGCGCAGTGTGCGGCCATGCCCTGCTACACGAAGGAGCCCAAGCCTATACCGGCTGGGACGAAATCGATATCGCCACCACGATCGACGGCGTTGCCGGGCTGCGGTTGCGGGTGAGCCGCCATTTGCTTCACGCAAGCACCTGCGACTGCGGACATGTGACACACGCGCCGCACCACGCGGCCCCGGACGATCCGTTCTAGGCCGCAGTCGCGCTGGGGCAATGGCGCCTGATCGGCCCGCATCTGGCCGGTGCCATTCTTTCTGGCGCTGCGCATGCGCCTGTCGCGTGCGCGCATCCGGGAATTCTTCACCGAACTGTTCGACCTGCGGCTGAGTACCAGCGTCATCGACGAAACCATCCGCGAGGCCGGCCGCGCCGTCGCGCCGCTGGAGGATGAAATGATCCGTTAAAACTGGTTTTTTCAAAAATGCCGCGCTTGGAGCGGACATTGCAGTGCGCACCATTGCAGTTTTTGAGTTTTGCAAGATGTCCAATCTATATGAGTTTTTCTTTAATCAAATCAACCGTTTTAGCAAATACATAGTGCCCGCCGTCCAATTTCGCTCCATCAGTGTATTTTGCAATGCCACATTGCTTGCATTCATATACCAGCTTGGCATTTTCCTCGTTTAAATACACACCCAATCCGTCGCGACCACAATTAGCGCACTTTTCATCCACCTCAAGTACGAGCAACATCTCAAAAGTATCTCGTAAAATCCGCGCAATGCTTTCCTTATCTTTTCCTTGTTGATTAAAGACTAGTTTTTTAAAAAAATGGAATTCTTCGCCACGCATTAATGATATTTCAACGGGATAATCTGACGCATCCAAAGTTATAAATCGATTAAATCCATAATCACTGAATGGCGGTCGCAAAAAATATTCTTTATACTTCCGGAGCCAATCCAGAATTACGTCTAGAATTTCGCGCGGACTCGCACCCTCATCCAAATTTCGAATATTCTCTTGAAATTTCGACCATATTCCTTTAAAACGATCACTCATTTCTTTACTCCCCTTACCGGATAAGCAGTAATTAAATTACCTCCACGATCTGTGAATACGGTAATAACCGAGGTAGGCGCACCACCTTCTTTTTTAGTTGTTAAACCAATCTCACGTCCAACATCGACAGTCCGCACGAATTGCCCCCCGTCTATTCCAGTAACTGGTGACTTAACGACGGTCGAACTTTGCAAAAGCTCTTTTAACTGTAACTATTCAGCCTGAGGGAACACGGCAATAAGCTGTTGTAAACTATTGCCAATTGCCGCATCATGTCGGCATGCCACCGAAGCCACCCCGTCCCGATCTTACA
>NZ_JAQOZV010000013.1:0-137409 GCF_030348125.1 Massilia sp. DJPM01 | reverse complement strand
TCCGCAGATTCGTAGCGTCTTTCCCCCATCCATACATCAACCGTACAACAACAATTGGTGCTCGCAGGCGTCATTTGTCCATGATGTCATCATCCTGTCATATTCCCGTCATATGCTGGAACCCATAAAAACAAGAATAAGGCGGACACAATGAGCAGCAACAGGAACCAGAACACCAACTTCCCCTCCCCGCGAACGCGCCCGACACCGCGCGACATGCAGGTGGCGGCGGACACTCCCCCCACTCCGTGCGCGAACGTGACCCGTTCTGCGCAATACGATATCAAAGGCATCCCATCGGATGCCTTTTTTTTCGCCCCTGCCACAGGCCAGGCGCCGGCCTTGGACGCCGGCAGCCGCACGCACATTCAAATCAACCAGGAGACAACATGAAAAACGCCGTGAACAACGACACTGGCCCGGTCACCGAACAGCAGCGCATCTGGGCAGTGCGGATTGCCGCGGGAGTGGCCGGGACCGCGGTGCTGGCTACCCTGGCGCCCATTATCTGGGGCGCCGTCAGCGCCGGCTTGGGCTTGATCGCTCTCGCGCTGATTGGCGCTGTCGCTGTCGCGCTATTCCAGGCCCTCCCGCTGTTCGGACAAAAGCTGGAAAACCGCTTGCTGGCGGCGCGCAAGGCGGAGGCCCGCGCCAATCCGATCGAACAGTTGCAGAATTTTCTGCTGCAAAAGCGCCAGCGTGTGGTGGCGTTCAAAAAGGCGGTGGTGAACATCGGTGCCCAAATCAAAAGCATGAGCGACATGATCGAGGAGCGCAAACGGCAGAAGCCCGGCTACGACGCCAGCCGCCAGGAAAATGCGGTCAAGGCCATGAAAGACGCGCACGTACTGCTGGTCGTGAAATACAAAAATGCCGAACTGGCGCTGCTGCAGTTGAGCGAAGTCGTCGAAGACAAGAAATTCGAATGGCGCTTCGGCCAGGCAGGCCAGGCCGCGATCCAGAACCTGAACGCCACCAGCGGCCAGGAACTGCTGAACCAGATGCTGGCCGACGAAGCCTTCGACAGCGTACGCGACAACTTCAACCTGGTGTTCTCCGAACTCGAAATGGAAGCGGAAAAACTCAGCAGCGCAAAGGAGCTGTCGTTCGACGACGGCATGTCGATCGACCTGAGTGCGATCGGGATTGGCAGCACTGAAAAAGTAAGGAGGTAATCGATGTTCTGGAAATGCATCCGCTGGGGCGGCACGCTGATCGTGGTCTTGCTGGTACTTGCCGCAGCCTTCCTGGCGCCGCATAACGACGACACAGCAACCCCGGTCCAGCCGGTCGACACGCAAGCGCAGCCAAATAAAAACTTCAACTTTTAAAAAGGCACATATGAAAACCCGCGTAATGATCTCCCTGATGTTCGGACTGACCGTATCGGCCGCGCAGGCGGCCAAAATGGATGGCGCTCCGGCAGCCCCCTGCGAAGGACTGAAAGTGGCCACCGGCCCGGCCGGTAAAGGCTATTCCAAACTGTTCGCCGACCTGGTGCGCGTCTCCAAAAACACCATGCCGCTGTGCGAAGTCAATACCGAAGGCGGCCTGGATAACCTGACCACGCTCTCGATCAAGAAAGCCGATGTCGGCATCGTGCCGATGGACGCGCTCAAGAAAATGGCCGAAGGCGACGCCAATATCGCTTCCCTGATGGTGGTGGCGGCATTGAACAGCAACTACCTGCACATCGTTACCTCCGCCAATGGCCTGATTCTGGAAGGACCCAAGAAATACGGCGTGCTTAAAGGCGATACCAGGACGGTGCGCATCACCAAGATGTCCGAGCTGCGCGGCGCGCCGGTCGCCCTGGTCGGTTCGGCCCAGCTGATGGTGCGCCAGCTTGATAAGGTCCTCGGCTACAACATGCGCTACATCGATGTCGACAGCGACGCCATCGCGTTTCAAAAAGTGCTCTCGGGCGAGGCCTATGCCGCATTCTCGGTGGCCGGCTGGCCGCACGGCCAGATAACTCGCCTGGCGGCCAACAGCGGCCTGACCCTGGCCGGCTTCGACGTCCCGATCAGCAGCCCTTACAGCGTGCGCCCGTATAGCTACAAGAATCTCGGCGTGTACAACGTGCAGGCGCTGGCGGTACAAAACGTACTGGTCACGCGCCCGTTCAACGGCGCAAAAATCGGCGATGTCGCCGCACTCAGGAACTTGCTGGACCGCGAACTGCTGGAATTGAAGGATGGGGATTTTGAACCGGGCTGGAACGAGATCAAATCGTTCGAGAGCAAGGTCGAATGGCCGCGCTTTGCCGGCCTGCCGCTGGCGGCCAAAAAGAAGTAATACAGGATTGTCCGACAAGCGCGCAAGCCCGCTCCGGCGGGTTTTTTTAACGCCTGCATCCCCTCAAAACGATAAAGCCGCGCGAATCCATGAAGGATGCGCGCGGCCCGAACCGCTCACCGTAAACCGGCGATTATTGCGGCTTGTACGTCACTGTCAAGGTATAGCTCGACGACGTATAACCGTTCAACAGCACGTACACATCGCCATTGGCGGTCATGTTCACCGTGCACTTTTCGGTGCTGGTGGCACCGTCCGATTTGCAGGTGTAACTCGAGGTGGTCGGCACCGAGGTTCTGCGCACATACAGATCCGTGTCGCCGGTACCGGTGGTGGAGGAGACCACCGTACCGATGGCGGCCTTGAACGGGCCGAAGGTTTTCTTCTGGCCCGAGGTCAGGCTGCCGGTAAAGGTCTCGGTCTTGTCGCCGCCCACCACCACGCCATCGCTACCGAGTTCAATGGCGAACGACGCTGCCAGGCGCGCGAATTTGAGCGAGTGATTCGCCTGGCCGCCGGCATTGGCGAAGGTGTCGTTGACCGTGTGGATATACCGGTTCGACTGCGACATCGTCGTCTCGAACGGCATCGATGCGTAATAGCCCTGCGCGGTCCATGAGGCGTGGTCCGAACAGCCATAACCGCACCTGTCGTAGCCGATGGTCAGGGTCGGCTGATAAGTGGTGATCAGCTTGGCGACAAAGTCGTTCTGCAGGCTGTCGGTGTAATCGGTATAGATATAGATATCGTTGGCCGAGCCTTTGTAATTGGTCATGTCCAGCTGCATGACGCCGACCACATTCACATTATTGGCCTTGAAGTTCTGGGCAATCGCTTGCGAACCGCGCAGGCCCACTTCTTCGGCGGCATAACCGATCATCTTGATGGTGCGGCGCGGCTTGTAGCCGTTGGCAATCATCGAGCGCAGCACCTCGGTCATGCTGGCGATACCCGATGCATCGTCATCGGCGCCAGGTGCGCGCGAGGTTTCCCCGGTGCCGGAACCGACCGTCGAATCGAGGTGGCCGCCGAGCACAATCACCTCGGACGGATTATCGGTCCCGGTAATGGTCAGTATCACCGATTTCTGGTTGTAGCCGCTGTGCGTGAATTGCGTCACCGCGATGTCGGCGCGGCCGGTGGCCATGCCGGCCCATTTTTGCTTGAGCCAGTTGGACGCGTCGGAGCCGCCCGTGGTCGTATAAAAACGGTTGGTGAACGAGGACAACTCGGTAATCGTCGTACCGATATTGCTGGCCTGCATTTGCGACAGGACTGGCGTTACCAGGGCCTGGTTGTCGATCACATAGCTCGGCCGCGCGAGCGTGGCCAGGGCGGCCGTGCTGGCGGGCGCCACCAGCTTGGCCAGAGCGCGTTTGCCCTCGGCTTCGGTCTCGTGATACATGTACCCGCCACACCGCTTGAGCTCGTGGTGGATCGATTCGTTCAGTTTCAGCATTTCTTCTTCGTTCACTTGCACCAGGTGAACTCTTTCCGAAGCGACGAGGCCAGCCTGGTCACTCGTCCTCACAACCTGACTTTGGCGGGCAAGCGCTTGCGGCGCTACTTTCTGCAAATGCGTGTAGGCGGTGTCGCCCACCGTGATCCATCCTTTGCCCGGGGTGGCGGCAGTGGCACTGGTGCTTGCCATCAGCCCGGAAATCAGGACCGCAAGCAGGGCAGGCATCGCACGACGTTGAAATTGGTGCACTTGATTCTCCATCGGATTTTCCTTTTTTATAGATGGGCGTTGTAGCCCACTTGTCGAGCGATGGCGTGACCGGTGGGTCAGACGGCGCTCATCCAAAAAACAATGCAGCCGGAATTGGCCGCACCGGTCGGATGCCTGAATTGCATAAACGGTATGCATACTTTGAAAAAATATTATCACGAGGAAGCGTCGCACGACGCAGAGTGTCGGATTATGTTCACAGTAAATGTATATATAAATCAATGGCTTACGGCAATTTTGTATCCCTTGAGCATGAGCCGTTAAGGCAAGGAACTGCCGAGCTCGGTTGCGAAAGCTGCCGCCAGCCGGGCAAACTTGAGCGCGTGCACGGCTTGTCCGCCCGAGTTGGCGAAGGTATCGTTCTTGCTGTGGATATGCGGATTGGCTTGCGCCAGCGAGGACTCGAAAGGCATCGACGCCGGGTAGCCTTCGGCATGCCAGGAGGCATGATCGGAGCAGGCATAGCCGCAGACATCGCTGCCGACCCGGATTCCCGGCAGGTAGGCCGCGATCAATTTTTTGAGGAAATCGTTCTGCTCCGCATTGGTGTAATCGCGCAGCAGATAGATATCGTCGTCCGAGCCCTTGTAATTGATCATGTCCAGCTGCAGCACGCCGACCACCTTGATGCCGGCCTGGCGGAACGCGCGCGCCAGGTCTTGCGAACCGCGCAAGCCCACTTCCTCGGCCGCGTAGGCGATCAGCTTGATGGTGCGGCGCGGCCGGTACTTGCTCTCGCTCAGCGCGCGCAGCACCTCGCTCAGGCCGGCCACGCCGGACGCATCGTCATCGGCGCCGGGGGCTTGCGGCGCACCCTGTTCCTCCATGGCGTGCGTATTGATCGAATCGAGATGGGCGCCGATCACGACCACCTCATCGGCCAGGTCGGACCCGGCAATCGTGGCGATCACCGATGCCTGCGGGTATCCCGCGTGCGCGAACGTCTCCACCAGCACCTTGCCGTGACGCGCGCTGATGGCCACCCAGTCCTGGCGCAGCCATTCCGATGCGCGTGCCCCATGCGTGCTGTTGTAGAAACGGTCGGGGAAGGCGGCCAGCGCGGCGATGGTGCGCGCGATCTGTTTCGCCTCCATGCGCGCCAGCAGCGGCGCGACCCTGGCCTGGTTGCCGATCCCGTAGGCTGGCTGCACCAGGCCGGGCAAGGGCGCCGCCACGCCCTGCGCCAGGCTGCGCTGGGCACTGGCTTGATCGGGGTGAAACATGAAGCCCCCGCAATGCCCGAGCTTGTCATGCAGCAGGCGCGCCATCCGCCCCACGTCCTGCGCCGGCACTTCCACCAGCACCACCGGCGCGCTACTTGCCGCCGGGGTGGCGGCGGGAGCATGCAAGCGCATGGCCGGCAGGGCAGGGCGCAGAAGATGATAAGCCGCTGCATCCACGGTCAGCCAACTGTTCTCGGCCAGCGCGCGTGGCGCCGCCGCCAACAGGATCGCCATGATCAGAATGCGCATCGCCATGCCCTCCTTCTGCCCGATGGAAAAAGCTTACTGCGCCTGTTCAGTAAAAGTTCAATTTCGAACGCAGGAAGCTTGATCTTCGTCAAAAAGCGATGTCATCCGCTGGTCATCCTCGCTCAGTAGACTCTGGCGTTTTCGACCGATTACCTGATGAGGCTTGCATGAAGTTTCTCCCGCAACTTTCCCTGATCGCGGCTGCGGCCGGCCTTGCGCTGGCTGGCTGCGGTGGCGGCAGCGACACCGTCCGCACCGGGCCCGCCGCACAAACCGGCGTGTTTCTCGATGCCGCCGTGGAAGGGCTCGGCTACGTTGCCGGCAGCAGTGCGCGCGCCACCACGAATGCCCGTGGCGAGTTCTCCTGTATAGTCGGCGAAACAGTTGCCTTCAGCATTGGCGGGATGGCATTAGGCAGTGCGAGCTGCGGCACGCTGTTGACGCCGCTGTCGCTTTCGGGAGTGACCGACGTGACCGACCCCAAGGTAGTGAACCGCTTGCTGGCCCTGCAATTGCTCGACGAGGATAACGACCCGTCGAACGGCATCAAGCTCGCTGCCGACGCAAAAGCGGCGCTGGCCGGCAAGACCCTCGATTTCAGCGCGGCCGAGCCCGCCTTTAACGCCGCGCTGGCAGGCAAGCTGGCGGCCGCCGGCAGTGCCTATGGCGGCCGCACCATCGACGCCGACCGCCGCATGCTGGCGCGCGAACATTTTGAAGACACCCTTGCCTCGACCATCGGCACGCCAGCCGTCGAACGCTTTACCCAGTCCACGCCTCTGGGCAATGTCGCCGCCAGCGTCACGCGCTATCAGGTCAGGGCGGCGGCTGGCTTCCACGTCCCGTACGAAGGCGCCAACGCGGCCGTGAAGGCGGAATTTCCGCAAGGCTTACTGCCATCCTACGGCTCCGGCCTCGCCTTCAAGGGCAAGAATGCCAACGGCGAGCTGGAGTTCTACGGCTTGACCGACCGCGGCCCCAACGGTGACGGCCCCAACCTGCCCGCACCCGATGGCAAGGGCAGCATGGGCAGCAAGATTTTTCCGTCGCCCAGCTTCACGCCATCGATCGGCGTGTTCACCATCGGCAAACATGGCGCCAGCCTGACTGCCAGCCTGCCGATCAAGGTCGCGCCCGGCGTCAACGCCTCCGGCCTGCCGGTACCGGCTGGATCGCTCGGCAACTCGGCCGAAATCCCCGTCTTCGACGCCATGAAGTTCGATCCCGTAGGCAAGGCGGTCTTCAACGCCGGCGGCATCGACAGCGAAGCCATCGCCCTCGATGCGCGCCGCAACGCCTTGTGGGTGACGGACGAGTACGGCCCCTTCCTGCTCAGGATTGACGCAGCCAGCGGCATCATCCAGGCCAGGTACGCGCCGGGCAGCGGCCTGCCCGCCATCCTCGCCAAACGCCGCGCCAACCGGGGCATGGAAGGCATGGCGTTCGACAGCGCCGGCGACAGGATCCACGCCTTCCTCCAGAGTCCGCTCAGCGATGGCACGGCGGCCTACGCCGTGACCGGCAAGAACGAACAGGTCGAGCGCTTCGCCCGTTTCACGCGCTGGATCGAGTTCGATCCGGCAAGCGGCGCGACCACCCGCATGTTCGCCTATCCGCTCGACCCCAGGGACTACGCCGATGGGCGCACCGGCAACGCCAAGCTGGGCGACATGGTCGCCCTGGGCAATGGCAAATTCATCGTCATCGAGCAGGGAGCCGGTCCCGGCGGCAAGGTATTCAACAAGCTGATGCTGGTCCAGATCGGCGACGCCAGCAATATCCTGGCGCCCGCCTACAAGCCGGACAGTTCCGACCTGGAAAAAAGCAGCATGAGCGGCAGCGCCATCAATGGCGCCAGCTGGGCCGGCGTGACACCCCTGAAAAAGACCTTGCTGCTGGACTTGAACGCGATCGGCTGGCTGGCCGAAAAGGCCGAAGGGCTGGCCCTGGTTGACGACACCACGCTGGCGCTGAGCAACGACAACGATTTCGGCATGGTCACCCGGATCACTGGTCGCGATGGCAAGACAGTGGCCGATGCCGACGTCACCAAATGCAATGTGAGCGCCGCCGGCGCCATCGTCAACAGCAGCGCGCCGGGCTGCGCCGAGGGCAACACGATCCGCGTCGGGCGCGGCGCCGACAAGGAACGGCCGAGCCGCCTGTGGCTGATCAAGTTCGACAAAGCACTGTCGTCCTACTGATCCGCCAAAGAAAAACGGCGCCCGATTCGCATCGGGCGCCGTTTACCAGGCATGCCGCATTAAAACCGGCGCGACGCCTTGAGCAGCAAAAAGTTCACGCCGCTATTGGGCTTTTTATAGCCGCCGTTCGAGAAGTGCTGGACTTTCATCCCCACATCCCATTGATTGGCGAACACATAGCCAAGGCCCAGATGGTCGCCGAACTGGAACGCGGTCGACAGCTGGTTGGAATCGTTGTCATAGCGCTTGGAGAGCAAGTTCAGGCCGATGCCCGCTTCGGCATACCAGCCGCTCAAGTCATCGGCCTGGAAACGAAGCACCGGCGTGAAGCCGATATTGCTGATGTTCTGGTGCCGGCCGTCAACGTTCTGGTACGCATTGCCACGCCATTGGGCGATCGAGGCATCCCAGTAACCGCTCAGGTGGGTACCATTCGACTGGAACCAGCGCTGGCTCCAGTCTTTTTGCACGCCGAAACGCACCATCTGGACCTTGGCGCCACCGCCGAATTCCATCGAGGCATGATCGATGACTTTATCGGATGCAAACGCACCCGGCGTCGTGGCCATCAGCGCAAGCGTTGCCAGCGAAGCACACAGCTTCATATTTAACAGGGACATAGAAGAGCTTTCTTAGATAGGCACGCTAATTCATAATGATTAGCGTGTTCACTATTGTACCGGCGAGGAAAAAATCGCGCCTTGGATCACGTGCGCGCACAATTTATTAAAATGACATTGCCATAAATAGACTGCAGGAGGCTAATCTGACCACGCACACTATCGCATTTCTCGGCATCGGCCTGATGGGCCACCCGATGGCCACCCGTCTGTCGCAAGCCGGCTGGACAGTGCATGCCTGGAACCGCTCGCCCGCCAAAGCCGACGCCTTGCGCAGCGCCGGCACCCACCCTTGCAGCAAGCTGGACGACGCCGTGCGCGCGGCCGACATCGTCATTTCGATGCTGGCATCCGGCGCGGTGGTTGGCGAACTGATCGATGCAGCCCTGCCCAGCCTGCGCCCGGGCGCCCTCTGGATCGACATGAGCTCCACCCAGCACGGCGAAGCACTGGCCTTCCATGCGCGCCTGGCTGGCGGGCAGGTCCGCTTTGTCGACGCCCCCGTTTCCGGCGGCGTGGCAGGCGCCCAGGCGGGCAGCCTGGCGATCATGGCTGGTGGCGCGCCCGACGACTTCGCCCAAGCCGAGCCCATCCTGCGCGCCATGGGACGGCCGACGCTGGTCGGCCCGGCCGGCAGCGGCCAGGTCGCCAAACTGTGCAATCAATTGATCGTGGGGGGCACCCTCAACATCGTGGCCGAGGCGCTGCTGCTGGCGCAGGCCGCCGGCGCCAATCCGGCCGCCGTGCGCGACGCCATCCGTGGCGGGTTTGCCGAAAGCCGCATCCTGGAACTGCACGGCCAGCGCATGCTGGACCGCAATTTCATTCCTGGCGGTCAGGTCACAAGCCAGCTCAAGGATTTGCAAAACGTGCTGGTGGCCGCGGCCGATGCCGGCCTGGTGCTGCCGGTGACCGCGCTCGTGACCGAGAACTACCGCAGCATCGCCGCCGACCTGCCGCGTGCCGACCACGCCGCCGCCCTGCTGGCGCTGGAAAAGATGAATCCGGGCCAGCGCCTGGGCACGGCACCGGACCAGTTGCCGCCCGACCGGTGTTGAACGCGCGCTGCGCGTTCTGAAACCACCGCCTCCGAAGCCGCTCCTTCCGAAGCCGTCAACCTCCAAACCGTCGCCCCCGCGCCAAGGCGGCACTCGGCGAGGCCCCCAGTTCTCAGCTCAGTCGCGGACCGCCGACTCACGCCGCGCTCCAGACCTCCACGGTAGTGGCTTCTTGCCAGCTTAAGCCGGCGCCAGCCGCATTTCCGCCAGCCGCACCCAGTAGCTGGCGCCGATCGGCAACAAGTTATCGTTGAAATCGTAGCTAGCGTTGTGCAACTGGCATGGACCCAGCCCGTGGCCGCCGGCCCGGTGGTCGCCCTCGCCATTGCCGATGAACACATAGCAGCCCGGCTTTTCCTGCAGCATGAAGGCGAAGTCTTCCGCGCCCATGGTCGGCTCGGTGTTGGCATTGACCTTATCCGGCCCGACCACCGCGCTCATCGCCTCGACCGCATAGCCCGTTTCACGCGCATGGTTCACCAGCGGCGGATAGTTGCGCTTGAATTGAAAGTCGACCGTGGCATTGAAGCCGGCCGCGCAATGCCGCGCAATCTCGCCCATGCGCTGCTCGATCAGGTCCAGCACCGGCGTGGTAAAGGTGCGCACGGTGCCGATCAGCACCGCCTCGTCGGGAATCACATTGGTGGCGCTGCCCGCATGGATTTGCGTGATCGACAACACCGCTGTATCCAGCGGATTTTTCTCGCGCGACATGATGGTTTGCCACGCCTGGGCAATCTGCACCGCCACCATGACCGGGTCGATGCCGCGGTGCGGCTGGGCCGCATGGCAACCCTTGCCCTTGACCACCACACGGAATTCATTACTGGACGCCATCATCGGCCCTGCCACCACGCCAAAGCTGCCCATCGGCATGCCCGGCCAGTTGTGCATGCCATACACGGCATCCATCGGAAACTGCTCGAACAGGCCGTCATCCATCATGCGGCGCGCGCCGCCGCCGCCTTCTTCGGCAGGCTGGAAAATCAGGTACACGGTGCCGTCGAAATTGCGGTGTTTCGCCAGATGATGCGCCGCCCCCAGCAGCATGGCCGTGTGGCCGTCATGGCCGCAGGCGTGCATCTTGCCCGGATGGCGGGAAGCATGGTCGAAGTGATTGATTTCCTGCATGGGCAAGGCATCCATATCGGCGCGCAGGCCGATCGCGCGCTTGGACGTGCCGTTTTGTATGATTCCCACCACGCCGGTCAAGCCCAGGCCGCGCACCACGGGAATGCCCCATTCGGTCAGGCGGGCCGCGACCACATCGGCGGTGCGGACTTCTTCGTAACACAATTCCGGATGCGCATGCAGGTCGCGCCGGATCTGCTGGAGCGCGTTTTGAAAGGCGATGATCGGTTCAACAAGGTTCATGTCATTCTCCACTGATGCTGGAATGTTAACCCATTTGCCGCACTATTGTAGTCCTTCTGGGGAGGGGGCAGGCAGACCGGTAACGGTTCTCATCAACAACCCTGGAATCGTATAAAGTAAGGGTTTCAACGTCTGTTTCCCTGGATCTTCAATGACCACCACCCAAGTCCGGGCCACCTGCCCGCACGACTGCCCCGATACCTGCGCCCTGCTCATCACCGTGGAAGACGGCATCGCCACCGAAGTCAAAGGCGACCCCGACCATCCGACCACGGCCGGCGTGCTGTGCACCAAGGTAGCGCGCTATGCCGAACGCACCTACCATGCCGAGCGCCTGCTGCATCCCATGCGCCGGGTCGGCAACAAGGGCGAGGGCAAGTTCGAGCGCATCAGCTGGGAGGAGGCGATCGACACCATTGCCAGCCGGTTAACAGAGATCGCCGCGCGCGCCCCGCAAGCCATCCTGCCGTACAGCTACGCCGGCACCATGGGCCTGGTGCAGGGCGACTCGATGTCGGCGCGCTTTTTCCACCACCTCGGCGCTTCCTTGCTCGACCGTACCATCTGCGCCACGGCGGGCTTTACCGGCTATAAATACACCATTGGCGCCACCATCGGCACCGATGTCGAGCAATTCCAGGATGCCAAACTGATCATCATCTGGGGCGGCAACCCGATCGCGTCCAACCTGCATTTCTGGATGCGCGTGCAGGAAGCCAAGCGCAAGGGCGCGCGGCTGATCGCCATCGATCCCTACCGGTCCCTGACGGCCGAAAAATGCCACCAGCACATTGCCCTGCTGCCCGGCACGGATGCCGCGCTGGCGCTGGGCCTCATGCACGTGCTGATCCGCGACAAGCTGGTCGATGAAGACTACATTGCCCGCTACACCCTGGGCTACGAGCAACTGAAAGAACGCGCCGCCGAATGGCCGCCGCAGCGGGTTGCCGACACCTGCGGCATATCGGCCGGGGAAGTGGAAAACCTGGCGCGCGAATACGGCACAACCGCGCGCCGTGGCGAGCCGGTAGCCATCCGCACCAATTACGGCGTGCAGCGCGTGCGCGGCGGCGGCATGGCGGTGCGTAACATCACCTGCCTGCCGGCCCTGGTGGGCGCCTGGCGCCATGCGGCCGGCGGGGTGCAATTGTCGGCCTCGGGCTCGTTCCCGGTCAACAAGCAAAAGCTGCAACGTCCGGACTTGCTCAAGCAGAGCGTACGCACCATCAACATGACCACCATCGGCGACGATTTGCTGCGCGACACATCAAACGCATTCGGCCCGAAAATCGAGGCCGTGATCGTCTACAACGCCAACCCGCTGGCCATCGCCCCCGACTCCGACAAGGTGATGCAAGGCTTCGCGCGCGAGGACTTGTTTACCGTCGTGCTCGAACATTTCCAGACCGACAGCGCCGACTACGCCGACATCCTCTTGCCCGCCACCACGCAACTGGAACACGTGGACGCCCACAACGCCTACGGCCACCTGTACATGATGGCCAACAACGCCGCCATCGCCCCGCTGGGCGAAGCCAAGCCCAACACGGAAATCTTCCGCCTGCTGGCGGCGCGCATGGGCTTCGACGATCCCTGCTTCAAGGAAACCGACGACCAGCTAGCCGCGCAATCGTTCGACGCCAGCCATCCGCGCGCCATCCATGTCGACTGGGATTCGCTCAAGCGCAAGGGTTGGCAAAAGCTGGCCATGCCGGACGCGCCGTTTGCCGAAGGCGGTTTCCCCACGCCATCGGGCAAGTGCGAATTTTATTCGGCCAGCATGCTCGCCGATGGACTTGACCCGCTGCCGACCCACATTCCGCCCTACGAATCGGTGGCCAGCAATCCGGAATTGGCGGCAAAATATCCGCTGGCCATGATTTCCCCGCCGGCGCGCAATTTCCTGAATTCCACCTTCGTCAACGTGACCAGCCTGCGCGCGACCGAAGGCGAACCGCAGCTCGACATCCATCCCGACGACAGCGCCGCGCGCGGCATCGAGCATGGCCAGATGGTGCGCATTTTCAACGACCGCGGCTCCTTTGTCGCCAAGGCGCGGGTCACGCCGAAAGCGCGCGCCGGGCTGGTGGTAGGCCTGTCGGTGTGGTGGAAGAAACTGGCCAGCGACGGCAAGAACGCCAACGAAGTGACCAGCCAGCGCCTGACCGACATGGGCCGCGCGCCGACGTTTTACGATACGCTGGTCCAGGTGGAAAAAGTAGCGGCCTAGAATCCCAAGGGGGTGCAGGATGAAACTGAGCAGACGGGCCCGGAACGGCCTGATGGCGGGCACGGCAGCATTGCTGCTGGCCAGTTGTTCCAGTCTGAACTATTACCGCCAGGCGGCCCAGGGCCAGCTGACCCTGCTCTCCGACGCGCGCCCCATCGACGACTGGTTGAACGACCAGGCCACCGACGCCAAGTTGCGCGTGCGCCTGGCCACGGCGCGCCAGATCCGCACCTTCGCCATCAAGGAACTGGGCCTGCCCGACAACAACAGCTACAAGAATTACGCGGCCCTGACCCGGCCTTTCGTCCTGTGGAACGTGGTGGCGGCGCCCGAACTGTCGCTCAAACCCATCCAGTGGTGCTTCCCGGTGGCCGGTTGCGTCACCTACCGCGGCTATTACAGCAAGGACGATGCCACCGACTATGCGCGCCAACTGCGTGCCGAAGGCAACGATGTTTCGGTCGGCGGCGTGCCGGCCTATTCCACCCTGGGCTGGTTCAACGACCCGCTGCTCTCGACCTTCATCCACTACCCGGACGCCGAACTGGCGCGCCTGATCTTCCACGAACTGTCGCACCAGGTGGTGTACGTGGCGGGCGACTCGCAATTTAACGAATCCTTCGCCAGCACCGTGGAAGAGGCCGGCGTCGAACGCTGGCTCAGCGGTTACGGCAATGAAGCGATGCGTGACAATTACCTCAAGATTTCAGCGCGCAAGAAACAATTCCTGGCATTGTTGCTGGGCTGTCGCGATGCGCTGGCGACAAGCTACGCCTCCAAAAGCGGCATTGCCGACAAGCGCGCCGCCAAGGTCCGCCTGTTCAAGCAATTGCAGGATGACTACCAGGTGCTCAAGGCGAGCTGGGGCGGCTACGCCGGCTACGACCGTTTCTTTGCCGAGCCCCTGTCCAACGCCCATCTGGCGTCGATCGCCACCTACAACGATTTCATCCCGGCCTTCCGCACGCTGCTCGCCCGCGAAAAAACGTTTCCCCGTTTCTATGCGGCCGCCAAAGCCTTGGCCGAACTCGACCGTGATGAGCGGCACCGCCGCCTGAAAGCGCTCGCTGGCGCCTGAACCCTGGCCCCAGTTTTTCTTCCATACCAATGGGTGTTGCGGCACCGCACCAAAAGTAGCGTGCATCAAGCCTGTCTGAAATAGCAGCAAAAGCGCTTGCATCGAAGCGCATCGCCCGATAGCATCACAGACAGCGTAATAAAGCGCACGCTCGGTTTATTTTCCTGAGCGAAAAAATACTGGTCGGCAATGTGCGCCGAATCCATATAACGATAATATTCTGAGACAGAGGCACACGATGGACAAGATTTGGCTGAAATCCTATCCCGGCAACGTCCCTGCGGAGATCGATCCCGACCAGTACGGCTCGCTAGTTCAACTACTGGAAGAATCTTTCCAGAAATTCGCGACGCGCAATGCCTACGTTTGCATGGACAAATTCCTCACCTACGCCGAGCTCGACCTGTATTCGAAGCGCATGGCGGCCTGGCTCCAGAGCCGCGGCCTGGCCAAGGGCGCGCGGGTGGCGGTGATGATGCCCAACGTGCTGCAATACCCGATCGCCATCGCCGCCATCCTGCGCGCCGGCTATACCGTGGTCAACGTCAACCCGCTGTACACGCCGCGCGAACTGGAGCACCAGCTCAAGGATTCGGGCAGCGAAGCGATTGTCGTCCTGGAAAATTTTGCCCATACGCTCGAACAGGTCCTCGGCAAAACCCCGGTCAAGCACATCGTCGTGGCCAGCATGGGCGAGATGCTCGGCGGCGCCAAGGGCATGCTCGTCAATTTTGTCGTGCGCAACGTCAAGAAAATGGTGCCGGCGTTTTCGCTGCCCAACGCCGTGCGCTTCAAGGAAGTGCTCGCGCAGGGCGAGAAAATGAGCTTTAACCCGGTCAAGGCCAGCGCTACCGACGTCGCTTTCCTGCAGTACACGGGCGGCACCACGGGCGTGTCCAAGGGCGCCACCTTGACCCACCGCAACATCATCGCCAACGTGCTGCAAAGCGAAGCCTGGTCGCAGCCGGCGCTGCTCAAGGCCCCTGTGGTCGAGCAGGTGGTGATTGTGTGCGCGCTGCCGCTGTACCATATCTTTGCGCTGACCTGCTGCGCGATGTGGGGCATGCGGGTGGGCGCCCTGAATATCATGATTCCCAATCCGCGCGATATCGGCGGCTTTATCAAGGAACTGTGCAAGTACAAGATCAACATGCTGCCGGCGGTCAATACCCTGTACAACGCACTGCTCAACCATCCCGATTTCACCAAGGTCGATTTCTCGGGCCTGAAGATTTCCAACGGCGGCGGCATGGCCACCCAGCAGATCGTCAACGATAAATGGAAAAAGGTGACCGGCAACTGCATCATCGAAGGCTACGGCCTGTCCGAAACCTCGCCGGTCGCCACCTGCAACCGTTCCGACCTGACCGAATTCACGGGCCACATCGGCATGCCGGTGCCATCGACCGAGGTGGCGATCCTCGACGACGACGGCCTGCCGCTGGCCCAGGGCCAGCGGGGCGAAATCGCGATCCGCGGCCCGCAAGTGATGGCCGGCTACTGGAACCGTCCGGATGAAACGGCCAAGGTCATGACCGCCGACGGATTCTTCAAATCCGGCGACGTCGGCTTCATGAACGAGGACGGCTTCGTCAAAATCGTGGACCGCAAAAAGGATATGATCCTGGTCTCGGGCTTTAATGTGTACCCGAACGAACTCGAAGAAGTCATCGCCAAGCACCCGGGCGTGCTCGAATGCGCCTGTATCGGCGTGCCCGACGAGCATTCCGGCGAGGCGGTCAAAGTCTTCGTGGTGCGTAAAGACCCGACCCTGACGGTTGAACAATTGATGGCTTACTGCAAGCAGGAATTCACCGGCTACAAAAAGCCGAAGTACATCGAATTCCGCAGCGAGCTCCCGAAAACCAACGTCGGCAAAATCCTGCGCCGCGTGCTGCGCGACGAAAAGCAGGTGGCGTAAGCGCCGCCGGCCATATCGCACCAGGTAATAACGCATTCGCTGATTCAAGCGGCACGACCGCCTGCGGGCGGTCTTTTGCATTCACAGTCATAGTTAACAGACGAGGCATAGATGGACAAGTTTTGGCTTAAGTCGTACCAGGAGGGCGTTCCTGCGGAGATCGATTACACGCAATACCGCTCGCTGACCCACCTGCTGGAGGAAGCATTCCGCAAGTACGCCGACCGCAAGGCCTACGTTTGCATGGACAAGTCCATCACCTACAGCGAACTCGACCGCATGTCGGCGCAGATGGGCGCCTGGCTGCAAAGCCGCGGCCTGAAGCCCGGCGCGCGCGTGGCGATCATGCTGCCCAACGTGCTGCAGTATCCGGTGGCGATGGCCGCCGTGCTGCGCGCCGGCTACGTGATCGTCAACGTCAACCCGCTCTACACCCCGCGCGAACTGCAGCACCAGATGATCGACTCGGGCGCCGAAGCCATCGTCGTGCTGGAAAACTTCGCCCACACCGTGCAGGAAGTGCTGGCCAAGACCCAGGTCAAGCACGTCATCCTGGCCACCATGGGCGACCTGCTCGGCCCCCTGAAAGGCATGATCGTCAACCTGGTGGTGCGCAAGGTCAAGAAACTGGTGCCTTCCTTTTCGCTGCCGGACGCGGTTCCGTTCAACAAGGTGCTCTCCGAAGGCGCGCGCCTCACGCTCACGCCGGCCACCCTGGGGCACGACGACATCGCCTTCCTGCAGTACACCGGCGGCACCACCGGCGTATCGAAGGGCGCGGTCCTGCTGCACCGGAACGTGATCGCCAACGTGCTGCAGAACGAAGCCTGGCTGCAGCCGACCCTCGACACCCTGCCCAAGGACCAGCAGTTGCAGTTCGTCTGCGCGCTGCCGCTGTACCACATCTATTCGCTCACCGTGTGCTCGCTCATGTCCACGCGCCTGGGCGGCATGAACCTGCTTATTCCGAACCCGCGCGACATGCCGGGCTTCGTCAAGGAGTTGAGCAAATACCGCATCAATATTTTCCCGGCCGTGAACACCCTGTACAACGGCTTGCTCAATAACGCCGAATTCGCCAAGCTCGATTTCTCCAGCTACCGCATATGCAACGGCGGCGGCATGTCGGTGCAGCAGTCGGTGGCCGACCGCTGGCTCAAGCTGACCGGCACCCCGATCATCGAAGGCTACGGCATGTCCGAAACGTCGCCGGTGGCCACTGCCAACCGCTGCGACATCCGCGAATTCACCGGCATGATCGGCCTGCCGTATCCATCGACCGACATCGCCATCCTCGACGACGACGGCAACCATGTGGCGCTGGGCGAGCGCGGCGAAATCGGCATCCGCGGCCCGCAGGTCATGGCCGGCTACTGGAAGCGCGACGACGAAACCGCCAAGTCGATGACCGCCGACGGCTTCTTCAAGACCGGCGACATCGGCATCATGGACGAGCGTGGCTACACCAAGATCGTCGACCGCAAGAAAGACATGATCCTGGTCTCGGGCTTTAACGTCTATCCGAATGAAATCGAAAGCGTGATCTCGTCGCATCCGGGCGTGCTCGAATGCGCGTGCATCGGTGTGCCGGACCATAATTCGGGCGAAGCGGTCAAGCTGTTCGTGGTGCGCAAGGACCCCAACCTGACCGCCGAAGACCTGCTCGAATTCTGCAAGGAGCAGCTCACGGCCTACAAAAAGCCGAAGTACATCGAGTTCCGCACCGAGCTGCCGAAGACCAACGTCGGCAAGATCCTGCGCCGCGAACTGCGCGAGCCTGTGCCCGCGGCAGCCGCTTAACCACCGTCGTTTCTGCCACTGGCAGAAACGACTCCCCGCGCCAAGGCGGCTCTCGGCGGGGACCCAAGTCCGCGGATAATCAACGGACTTGAGTTCCTGCCGGTGCTTCTATTGGCGCTACTCGATCTGGCGCGCACCCGGTTTACCGCTGTCGACTTCAAACCTCGCCAGCGTCGCCTTCCCCGACTGCGCATTGCGCACATCATCGAGCCCGACGAAGGTGGTCGTGGTCTTCCCGGGCGTCACCTCCATCAGCATGAAACCGCGCTTGTCGCTGCGGCCATACTTGGTGTGCCGGTTCATCTCCAGGTATTGCAGGGTGCGGACCTGCGGGCGCGAGCTTGACGTCACCGAGGTGCCGCAAAACTCGGTCGCGATCACCGGATTGTTTTTTGACGCGGGCCGGTTGAAGTCATTCTGCAAATCCGACGCGTAAAACGTGTGCACGTCGCCGGCCAGCACCACCGGATTGGCGGCCCCGCTTTTGCCCAGTGCATCGAACAGGCGCTGGCGCGCCAGCGGATACCCATCCCACCCATCGTTCCAAAAGCGCCCGTCGCCCGGTTTCACGATCGGCACCTGGGTCGACTGCGCCATCGGCGTTTGCTGCGCGATCAGGTTCCAGCGCGCCTTCGACGTGGCCAGGCCCTCGGCCAGCCAGGCTTCCTGCTCCCTGCCCAGCATCGAGCGGCGCGGGTCGCGCAGGGCCGCGCAGGCGCGCGTGACCGAACTCGAACCGCCCCGTCCCGCTGGCGAGCAGGCATGCGTGGCGCGGTACTGGCGGTCATCGAGCACGTGAAAGCGCGCCAGCCGCCCCCAGTCGTAGCGCTGGACCATGCGCATGCTCGCGTAGTCGCCCGGCCGCGCCAGCACCAGCCGCAGCGGCATGTGCTCGTAAAACGCCTGGTAGGCCGCCGCGCGCCGCAGGGCGAACGCCGGATCGCGCCGCTCGTCGCTGTCGGCCGCGTAATCGTTGGCCACCTCGTGGTCGTCCCAGGTCATGATCCACGGCGCCGCCAGGTGCGCGCCCTGCAGGTCGGCATCGCTCTTGTACTGGGCGTAGCGCGCGCGGTACTCGGCCAGCGAAAACGATTCCGCCGTGCGCAGCGCCGACTGCGGATGGCTTAAGGAGTAAGGCCCCCACTCATAGATATAGTCGCCCAGGAACGCCACCAGGTCCGGCGCGGCGGCCGCGATGTGGCGGTGCGCGGCATAGCTGCCGAACTCCCAGTGCTGGCACGACGCCACCGCCAGTTTCAGCGCGGCCGGCAGGCTGTCGGAGGCAGGCGCGGTGCGGGTGCGCCCCACCGGGCTGACCGCATCGCCCAGCATGAAGCGGTACCAGTACCAGCGGCCCGGCGCCAGGCCGCGCACGTCCACGTGCACGCTGTGCGCCAGCGCCGGCAGTGCGCTGGCCGTGCCCTGGGCCGCGATGCGGGTGAACGCTTGGTCGTGCGCCACTTCCCAGCGCACCGAAAAGGCCACTGGCGGCGTGGCGGCGGCGTTCAACGGGTCGTTCAGGATGCGCGTCCACAGCACCACCGAATCGGGCAGGGGAGAGCCGGAGGCGACCCCCAGGCTGAAAGGATAGGCGCTGCCGGGCGCGCGCGCGTGGGCGCCGCCGGCCGCCAGCGCCGCCAGCAGCCCCGCATGCCGCAGCACGATGCGGCGCTGCGCGTCCACTTACCGGTCTTGCGGGAACATCAGCTCATCGAGCGGCGGCACCTTGCGCGGCTTGCGGTCGTCGCCGGTGGCGACGTAGGTCAGCGTCGCCTCGGTCACCTTGACGGTGTTGGCCTGCAGGCGGTTACGCTCGGCGTAGACTTCCACGTACACGGTGATCGAGGTGTTGCCGACTTTCGTGATTTCTGCGTAAAAAGACAGCAGATCGCCGACGAACACCGGGTTTTTGAAGACGAAGGAGTTCACCGCCACGGTGGCGACGCGGCCGTTGGAGCGCCGGGTGGCCGGCAGCGAACCGGCAATGTCGACCTGCGCCATGATCCAGCCGCCGAACACATCACCGTAGACATTGGCGTCGGACGGCGCGGGCATGACCCGCAGCTCGGGCATTTTGCCGGCTGGGAGTCCACGGGTGGCGGGAGCGGGTACGGCGTTTTCTGGCGTGGTCATCGTGAATTCTCTTGAAAGGCTACAATCGACCGGAATTGAACCACAAATCCCAGAGCTCCGCCATGCGCCGTAATTCTTCGCCTCCGCCCCCCGTCGACCCGAACGCCCCACGCCGCAGCGACTGGGGCACCTTGACAACCCTGATTCCCTACCTGTGGGTCTACAAATGGCGCGTGATGGCGGCCCTGGCCTGCCTGATCGGGGCCAAGCTGGCCAACGTCGGCGTGCCGCTGGTGATGAAACAGCTGATCGACCAGCTGACCATCAATCCCTCCAGTCCCCATGCGCTGCTGGTGCTGCCGCTCGGCGCGCTGGTCGCCTACGGCGTGCTGCGCCTGTCGACCACCGTGTTTACCGAACTGCGCGAATTCCTGTTCGCGCGCGTCACCCAGCGCGCCGTGCGCACCATTGCGCTGCGCGTGTTCCGCCACCTGCATGCGCTGTCGCTGCGCTTTCACCTGAACCGCCAGACCGGCGGCATGACGCGCGACATCGAGCGTGGCACGCGCGGCGTCAGCTCGCTGATCTCCTACACCCTGTTCAATATTTTGCCGACCCTGGTCGAGATCACGCTGGTGCTGGGCTACCTGGTCACCCACTACGACATCTGGTTCAGCGCGATCACCGGCGTGGCGCTGGTGACCTACATCGCCTTCACCATCATCGTCACCGACTGGCGCACCCACTTCCGGCGCACCATGAACGACCTCGATTCCAAGGCCAACACCAAGGCCATCGACTCGCTGATCAACTACGAAACCGTCAAATACTTCGGCAATGAGGATTACGAAGCGGCGCGCTACGACGAAGGCCTGAAGCATTACGAGAATGCCGGCGTCAAGTCGCAAACCTCGCTCTCGGTGCTGAACACCGGCCAGTCGCTGATCATTGCCACCGCCGTCACGCTGATCCTGTGGCGCGCCACCGAAGGCGTCATCGCCGGCACCATGACCCTGGGCGACCTGGTACTGGTGAACGCCTTCATGATCCAGCTGTACATTCCGCTCAACTTCCTGGGCGTGATCTACCGCGAAATCAAGCAAAGCCTGGCCGACATGGAGCGCCTGTTCTCGCTGCTGGACCAGAACCGCGAAGTGGCCGACAGCCTTGAGGCGAAAGCGCTGGTCACGCACGGCGCCCAGGTGGCGTTCTCGAACGTGAACTTCAGCTACGAAGCGAAGCGCCAGATCTTGTTCGATGTCGATTTTACGATTGCGGCCGGGACCACCACCGCCGTGGTGGGCCACAGCGGCTCGGGCAAGTCGACCTTGTCGCGCCTCCTGTTCCGCTTCTATGACGTCAACGGCGGTGGCATCACCATCGACGGCCAGGACCTGCGCAACGTCACCCAGGAGTCGCTGCGCAGCGCCATCGGCATCGTGCCGCAGGATACGGTGCTGTTCAACGACACCATCGAATACAACATCGCCTACGGCAAGCCTGGGGCGAGCAAGGAGGCCATCGTGGCCGCCGCGCGCGCCGCATCGATCCACGACTTCATCGAAACGCTGCCGGACGGCTACGCCACCATGGTGGGCGAACGGGGATTGAAACTGTCGGGCGGCGAAAAGCAGCGCGTGGCCATTGCGCGCACCCTGCTCAAGGACCCGGCCATCCTGATTTTCGACGAAGCGACCTCCGCGCTCGACTCCAAGGCCGAACAGGCGATCCAGGCGCAGTTGAAGGAAATCGCGAAGAACCGCACCACCCTGGTCATCGCGCACCGCCTGTCGACGGTGGCCGACGCCGAGCAAATCCTGGTGCTCGATCACGGGCGCATTGTGGAGCGGGGAACGCATCAGACGCTGCTGGCCGCGAACGGCTTGTATGCCCAGATGTGGGAACGCCAGCAGGCCAAGCAGGATGAAGAGGCGGCGCTGGACTGACGCCCGGGCACTGTTGCACGGCCCGCAACCGAGGTCCACAGCGAGAAAAGTATTTACACAACACTGGTTTCCATGGGGGATTGTCAACCGGTTCCGCGTCACCGCTCTGGCGCCCAGTCTCTCTGGAATATGATCAGCATCGAACAAACCGTAGAATTAAGCCTTACCACTCCGCTGGAGAGCTGCTGCAATTGCGGCGCCACGCATGACGTGAATTTGTACCAAACGCCGCTGCGCCGCACCCGTTTCATGCTGTTTGTGGGTACCCAGTTGACGCTCCTGGAGACCTTTCCCTACTGCGGCAAATGCAAGGGGAGCGCGACCCGAGTGCGCAAGAACCTGATGTCGAAGCTGCTGGCCGCTTGCATGGTGTGCGCCGCGCTGTTCCTGATATTGGTGCTGTCGGCGTCCGGTTTGCCGAAGTTCGTGTCCGGGAATTTGTTTTACTTGTCCGTCATCGGTGCCGTTGTCGCGACCGGCGTCTATTTTTATCTGCGCGAAAAGGAGGGAGGCGAGCGTTCCTACTATCAGCCTGTCAGCCTGGCCGATGTGGATTTGGACTTCCGGTCGGGAGCCATCGAGTGCGTGACCTTGAAGTTCAGGAATGCCGCCTACGCGCGGGTGTTCGCAAAAGCGAACGCCGAGATAATGCGGGTGGGGATGCTCAAGATAGTTTGATATGTTCGCGAAGCTGAAAATTGATTCGCGACCCGGATTTTTCGGGGCCGACGATGACACAACGTGGCCCAACTGCGACAATAGGATGAAGTTGATATCCTGACGCAAAAAACATCTTGGGCTGCATGGTAAATTCGCGCCCCACCTCTCAACGACACACCTGCCAGGTCCATGTTGAAATCAATATCGTCCCAGATACTATTCTTGTCGATGAGTGCCATATCTTCCGCTGCTGAAGTACCCGCGGTGTCGGCGTCGCGGGCGATATCGTCATTGGTTGCGCAACCCGGAGGGCGGTTACGGGAACTGCGGGAGGCCGAAAATCATGCAGAAAGATGGAGAGCACGCGCGAATAGAAAATCGGAGGACAGCATGTGGGAATATGCGTCCTCGTTCGATACGCTGGCGGTAGCGCAGGCGTTTGCTGGAAGCGCGTCAGAAGCGATAGCGACGTCCAATGAAGGCAACCGCCTTGCGCAGAGCTTGCGCAAGCAGATCAGCGCCGCAAGAACGTCACAACTGGCACAGCTTCAACACGCTCGAGCTGAAAGCGCCATCGCGGCAATCGTCAAGGCGGCCGCGAATCGCCAGATCGTCATTCTCAACGAAGCGCATAACGTGAGCATGCATCGCGCTTTCGCCATGAAGCTGGCGCGGGAATTAAGGCGTATGGGGTTCGACTACCTCGCATGTGAAACATTTGCGACAGATCATCCGAACCCGATAGCGGGGGGCTACGTTCATCCCAATGACGGCTATTTTTCCCGGGAGCCGATGTACGCCACGTTTCTTCAGGACGCTGCCGCGGACGGCTGGAAGTTTGTCTCGTATGAGCCGGCCAGCAAAGCGGGCGTGTCACCTGAACAGCACGCGCGCCGCCGTGATTACGAGATGGCGCGCAATATTGTTACCCGCATTCTGGAGAAAAACCCGAAAGCCAGAATATTCATGTATGTCGGGTATGGCCACGGCAGCAAGATGCCGCTTTCGCAAAGCGAGGATGACAAGCCCTCGCATGTTGGCGCACAGCTTCGCCGCTTGACTGGCATCGATCCGCTCAGCATCGATCAGGTCACGCTGTTCCCGGAGTATCAGACACGTGAACAACAGACGCTTTACCGCGCGGCCGTGAAGTTTCATCCGCTCACGCAACCTTTTGTACTCAGTACGCGCGGCGGTCAATTCCTCACCGTCGGCAAATTGCCAGGCCAGTACGATCTCCAGGTCGTGTACCCTGGATACGGCATCGATAAGGAAACAATGCGGCCCACGTGGATGGCCAAGTTAGCTGGATTGGCACCCATGAAAGCTCCGGCTGACATGCTACCGAAAAGTGGACGGCGCTTGCTATACGCGTTTCGGGAAAATTCGCCTGATGACGCCATCGCCCTCGACATCATATCAACGACAGCCGGACAAGCTGCTCCCAGTTTCATGCTTGCGCCTGGCCGATACCGGTATCGTTATGAGGATTAGCATGCGCACCGGGCAGTGATCCAGACCAAGGCTTGAGCGTGGTCGCAAGCCAATCTGGCAGCGGCGTTCGGACCATTCCTTTACCCGGCATGGCGTGCTGCTGTTCGGAGCCGCCCATGCGCGATGGGAGCTATGGCGTTTTGCCCAAATCGAGCAATCGAAGTGGCATCGAGCAGAAAGCGCGCCAGGTACTGGGGAACAAAAAAAAAGCGGACCTGCAGGCCCGCCCCTTGAAGACGCGATCAGCGGGCGCGTGGCCCGCCGCATCAATAGGTGTAGAACATGCGCTGGATTTCCTTGGTGTTGCTGGTCTTGGTCAGCGCCAGCATCAGCAGGATGCGCGCCTTTTGCGGATTCAGGGTATCGGCCGCCACGAAGTCCAGTTCATCGTCATTGGCTTCGCCGTTGCGCGCCAAAATCCCCTGTCCCACGCGGCTGGAGCGCACGATGACCGCGCCCTTGGCACGCGCCGCCTTCAACGACGGCACCACTTTGCTGGCCAGGCTGCCATCGCCCACGCCGGCGTGGATGATGCCCTTCGCGCCGTCCGTCATGAAGGCGTCCAGCGCTACCGGATTCATGTTCGCGTAGCCGTACACAATGTCGACCTGCGGCAGCGATTGCAGCGCGCCGATATCGAACTCGGTCTCGGTGGTGTGCTTGCGCACCGACTGCCGATAGAAGAAGGGTTTGCTGCCCTGGATATATCCGAGCAAGCCCAGTTCAGGGGTGCGGAAGCTGTCCAGGGTCGAGGTATTGACCTTGGTGATATCGCGCGCGGACTGGATCTGGTCGTTCATCGCCACCAGCACGCCCTTGCCGACGGCGTCCGGGCTCGCAGCGAGCAGCACCGAGTTATACAGGTTGATCGGACCATCGGCCGACAGCGCGGTCGACGGGCGCATTGCGCCGACCAGCACCACCGGCTTGCGGCTCTTGACCACCAGGTTCAGGAAGTACGCGGTTTCTTCCAGCGTGTCGGTGCCATGGGTGATGACGACGCCATCGACATTGTTCTGGGCCAGCAGCACATTGACCCGCTTGGCCAGCGTGAGCCAATGCTCGTTGCTCATGTTCTCGCTGGCGATCTGGAACACTTGCTCGCCGGTGACATTGGCCACCTTGGCCAGTTCCGGCACCGCCTTGATCAGGTTCTGCACGCCCACCGTGGCGGCGGTGTAGCCGACCGTGGTGGTGCTGCTCGCGCCGGTGCCGGCGATAGTGCCGCCGGTGGCCAGGATGGTCACGTTGGCCAGCTTCGGCGCGGCGCTTTCGGCTTGTACGGCGCCCGTCACCGCCACCAGCAGGGCGAAGAGGGCAATCATCGATTGCGTGGTTTTTTGGTACAGCATGGGTTCTCCTTGGGGTGCGTAAACGGATGCGTTATGGTTGTTTGTAGACGACGCCATCCTTCATCACAAAGCGCACCTGCTGCATGAGCGCGATGTCGCGCAGCGGGTCGCCCGTGACGGCGATGATGTCGGCCGCGTAGCCCGGTTCCACGGAACCCAGGCGCGTACCCTGGTCGAGCAGGGCGGCGGCATTGAGGGTGGCCGAGCGGATCGCTTCGAGCGGCGGCATGCCCGCTTCGACCATGTAGGCGAACTCCTTGGCGTTCTCGCCGTGCGGGAACACCCCGGCGTCGGTGCCGAAGGCGATTTTCACGCCGGCCTTGTAGGCGCGCGCGAAGGTGGCCTGGATCTGCGGGCCGATGGCCGCCGCCTTGGGGCGCACCAGCGGTGAATAATAATCCGGGTCTTTGGACTTGTCGGCCACGTAGCGGCCGGCCGACATGGTGGGCACGAACCAGGCGCCATGCTTCTTGAACAGGGCGATGGCCTCGTCGTCCATCAGGGTGCCATGCTCGATCGAATCGACCCCGGCGCGCAGCGCGCGCTTGATGCCATCGGTGCCGTGCGCGTGGGCTGCCACGCGAAAGCCGTAGTCCTTGGCGGTGTTGACGATGGCGCGCAATTCATCCTCGGTGTACTGGGGATTCTGGCCGTTGCGGGCCTGGCTCAATACGCCACCGGTGGCGGTGACCTTGATCAGGTCCGCCCCTTCCTTGTAGCGCGCGCGCACCGCTGCGCGCGCGTCGTCTGCGCTATTGACCACGCCTTCGTCGGGGCCTGGCGTGCCAAGCGCACGACTGAAGCGTTGCGAATAGTTATTGGTCGGGTCGGCGTGCCCGCCGGTGGTGGCGATCGATTTCCCCGCCGTGAACATGCGCGGGCCGGGAATGCTGCCGGCCGCAATGGCGCGCTTGAGCGCGACGTTCACGCCATCGTCGGCACCCAAGTCGCGCACCGTGGTAAAACCGGCTTTCAGGGTGCGCTCGGCATAGGCGACGGAGCGGTAGGCATGGTCGGCAGGATTGAGGCTGATGGTGTCGCGCAGGGCGTCGGCCTGCTTGCGCGATTCGCCGCTCAGGTGCACATGCATGTCGATCAGGCCGGGCAGGCAGGAATGGGCCGACAGGTCGATGTGGCCGGGTCCCGCGCTCATCGGGCCGACCGACGTGATTGAATCGTCCTCGATCACGATGCTCACCTTGTCGCGCCAGGCGCCGCTCTTCACATCGAGCAGGCGCCCGCAATCGACGGTCTGGGTGGCCGCTTGCGCACTACCGCAAGCGAGCAAAATACCGATGGCGGACAGTTTATGCAAGGCGGTTCTCCCGGAAGCAATAATGGCAAAAGAGCATACACGAAATCGCTCGGCGCAAGTACGCACCGGCCAAAAGACAAAGGGCGGAAAAGCTGTGCTTTTCCGCCCCGGCAAGCGTGAACGACTTTACGTGAGCGGCGCGGTGGCCGGATCGACCGCACTCGGGTCGCTCAATTCGCCCTCCCACTTGGCCACGACCGCAGTGGCGATGGCGTTGCCGATCACGTTGGTGGCCGAACGCGCCATGTCGAGGAAGTGGTCGATACCGAGCAACAGCAGCAAGCCCGCTTCAGGAATGTTGAACTGGCCCAGGGTGGCGGCAATCACTACCAGCGAGGCGCGCGGCACGCCGGCCATGCCCTTGGACGTGAGCATCAGCACCAGCATCATGGTCAGTTGGGTCGAGAGCGACATTTCGATGCCGTAGGCCTGGGCGATGAACACGGTCGCGAAGGTGCAGTACATCATCGAGCCATCGAGATTGAACGAGTAACCGATCGGCAGCACGAAAGCGGCGATGCGGTTGCGCACACCGAAGCGCTCCAGGCCTTCCAGGGTCTTTGGAAAAGCCGCTTCCGACGATGCGGTGGAAAACGCCAGGATGGTCGGCTCGCGCACTTCGCGCAGCAGCGCAAACACGCGCGGGCCCAGGAACAGGAAACCGGCAATCGTCAGCGCCACCCACAGCACGGCGATGGCGATGTAGAACTCGCCCATGAAAATGCCGTAGGTGGAGAGGATGCCGATGCCGCTCTTGGCGATAATGCCGGAAACGGCCGCAAATACCGCGATCGGCGCCAGGTTCATCACATAGCCGGTCACCTTGAGCATGACGTGGGCGACGCCGTCGATGGCTTCGATCATCGGGTTGGCGCGCGCGCCGACCGCTGCCGCCGCGGTGCCGAAGAACAGCGAGAAGATCACGATCTGCAGGATTTCATTCTTGGCCATGCCGTCCACGATCGACGACGGCACCAGGTGGGTGACGAATTCCTTGAGCGTCAGGCTGCTGGTGGCGATGCCCGACACCGCGCCTGCCGCCGGCAGGTGGGCCACCATGGCGTCGCCCGGGCGGAACAGGTTGACCAGGATCAGGCCGAGCGAGAGCGACATGACCGAGGCGATCACGAACCAGCCCAGCGCCTTGGCTCCAATGCGGCCGACTTCCTTGGCGTCGCCCATCTTGGCGATGCCGACCACCAGGGTCGAGAACACCAGCGGTGCGATGATCATCTTGATCAGGCGCAGGAACAGCGTGGTCACCAGCGACATGTATTCGGCAAAGGAGGCCGGGTTGGCCATGGAGACGTTGATGACATAGCCTGCCACCACCCCGAGCACGAGTGCCAGCAGGATGTAGAGGGTGAGGCGGTTTTTCTGGTTCATGGGCTGTGCGTCCTGTATTTGAGTCGATTCGGCGGCGTCAGTGAGCAGTTGAAAGCCGGTCTCCCTGCGTTCTCGGGCAAAATAGCGGTATTTTGTGAGCGAACCAGCCAGTAATGTGATGATTTTCTTGGCAAGTTCCGCAGTATCCTAGGGGGCGCAGGTGCTGTCAAGCTCGTACGTCCCCTGTTAGAACAGACGAAAACAACATGATCGAACTAAAAAATGTCAGCAAGTGGTATGGCCAGTTCCAGGTACTGGCCGACTGCACGACCCAGGTGGGCAAGGGCGACGTGGTGGTTATTTGCGGCCCGTCCGGCTCCGGCAAATCGACCCTGATCAAGACTGTCAACGGGCTCGAACCGTTCCAGCAGGGCGAGGTGCGGGTCGACGGCATCGCCGTGGGCGACAAGAAAACCGACCTGTCGGCGCTGCGCGCGCGCATCGGCATGGTGTTCCAGAACTTCGAGCTGTTCCCGCACCTGTCTGTACGCGAAAATCTGACACTTGGCCAGACCCGGGTGCTTGGCCGCAGCCTGGAAGAGGCCACCGCCAAGGGTTTGCAGTACCTGGACCGGGTGGGCCTCTTGGCGCAGCAGGATAAATACCCGAACCAGCTCTCGGGCGGGCAGCAGCAGCGCGTGGCGATCGCGCGCGCCCTGTCGATGGACCCGATCGCCATGCTGTTCGACGAGCCTACCTCCGCGCTCGACCCCGAAATGATCAACGAAGTGCTCGACGTGATGGTCGGCCTGGCGCAGGAAGGCATGACCATGATGGTCGTCACCCACGAAATGGGCTTTGCGCGCAAGGTGGCGGGGCGCATCCTGTTCATGGACCACGGCCGCATTGTCGAAGACAGCCCGACCCAGGAGTTTTTCAGCGCGCCCCGCTCCGAACGCGCGCGCGAGTTCCTGGCGCGGATCATTCATTAAGCGCGGTGGCGCGCCCGGCGCCGTTACAGGAAGTCGTCTTCGCGCTGGTGCCGCACCGCGAGGATGGTGACGGTGTGTGCGTCCTCTATCTCGAACAAGGCGACATACCCGGCGCCGCCGAAATCGATCAGCAACTCCCTGAGACGGGGCGAGTGGGCAGCCGCTTTTCTGCAGGTGAAGGGAAATTCCTCCAGTAGCGGCATGGCTTTGGCAATGATCGTACGCGCCCGCCTGGCCGCGCCAAGGTCTTTGGCGGCCAGGTAGGCATACAGGCGACGCAAGTCGGCCCGCGCTTCTTTTGTATACCTGACGCGAAAACTCATTTTTCCACCCGGGCCTCTGCTTCCGCAATGACGTCATCGAGTTCGCGCAGCACATCGTCGGCGCTGTAATACTCGCCGCTTTCCAGGGCCGCATCGCGCGAGGCGAGACCGCGTTCGATAAAGTCGCGTTGTGCGCGGCGCTGCCGAATCTGCAACGTCACCGATTCCGCGACAAAGCTGGACAGGGATTCGCCGCTTTCCAGTACGCTTTCGGCGGCTTCGCGCAATTCGGGTGAGACTCGGAGGGATGGGAAGTTGGCAGTTTTCACAATGGGCTCCATGCGTTGCATTTGCAACGCAGTATCTCAAGCCCCCGAAGCGGATGCAAGCAGCTTGTGCAAACGTGCGTCAGGTTTCTTGGACGAAGCACGAGCGATGGGATGCCTGCGGAGGTTAAAATACCGCATTCGTTCTCCGAAAGCCGCCATGTCCACCATCGATACCCTCCAGAGCCTGACCATCACCCGTCCCGACGACTGGCATTTGCACCTGCGCGACGGCGCCGCGCTGGCCAGCGTGCTGCCGCACAGCGCGCGCCAGTTCGCCCGCGCCATCGTCATGCCCAACCTGAAGCCGCCGGTCACCACCACGGCCATGGCGCAAGCCTACCGCGAGCGCATCCTGGCCGCGCTGCCGGCCGGCATGCGCTTCGAGCCGCTGATGACGCTCTACCTGACCGACAACACCGACCCGGACGAAATCCGGCGCGCCCAGGACAGCGGCTTTGTCCACGCCGTCAAACTGTACCCGGCCGGCGCCACCACCAATTCCGACGCCGGCGTGACTGATCTGGCGCGCTGCTACAAGACGCTGGAAGTGATGCAGGAAGTCGGCATGCCCTTCCTGGTGCACGGCGAAGTGACCGACCAGGATATCGACCTGTTCGACCGCGAGGCAGTCTTCATCGAGCGCGTCATGCGCCCGCTGCGGCGCGACATGCCCGAGCTCAAAATCGTGTTCGAGCACATCACCACCAAGGATGCGGCCCAGTACGTGGCCGAAGCCGACGGCCCGATCGCCGCCACCATCACCGCGCATCACCTGCTGTACAACCGCAACGAGATCTTCAAGGGCGGCATTCGTCCCCATTACTACTGCCTGCCGGTGCTCAAGCGCGAAGAACACCGCCTGGCGCTGATGACGGCCGCCACCAGCGGCGACGAGCGCTTCTTCCTTGGCACCGACTCGGCCCCGCACGCGGTGGGCGCCAAGGAAACCTCGTGCGGCTGCGCCGGCTGCTACACCGCGCTGCACGCGATGGAGATGTACACCGAAGCATTCGAGCGCGCCGGTGCGCTCGACAAGCTCGAAGCCTTCGCCAGCTTCCACGGTCCCGACTTCTACGAACTGCCGCGCAATACCGAGCAAGTCACGCTCAAGCGCGAAGCCTGGACCCTGCCGCAAACCGTGCCGATGGCCGACAGCAGCCTGGTACCGCTCAACGGCGGCGAGCAGATTAACTGGAAACTGCTGTAAGCGATGCTGTCGCAGATTGACTGGGCGCGGCCGTGGTACGACGCGGTGCGCCCCGCCTTCGCGCGGCTCGACATCGACGAAAGCTGCGTGGCCGACGCCCTCAATGCGGCTGCCGCGCCGCTGGCGCTGGTCAACCAGCGCGGCCTGCCGCTGCGCTTCGTGCCGCAGGCGGACTTGCCGGAAGGGCGCGCCTACGAAGAATTCATCGGCGCCACCGGCTGCGTGCCCACGCGCGACAACCTGCACGACTTTTTCAATGGCCTCGTGTGGCTCACCTTCCCGCGCATCAAGCAGCAATTGAACGCCTTGCAGGCGGCGCAGATCGCGCTGGCCGGCGTGGGCAAGTCGCGTGGCGCGGCGCGTGACGGCGCCACGATTTTTGATGAAAACTCGGCGCTGCTGGTGGTGCGTGCCGGCCTGCCGGGCGAGCAGCTCGTGGCCGCGCTGCGCGCGCACGGCTGGATTGAGGCACTATACGAACGGCGCGCTGCCTTCGGCGTTGACGCCGAGGTCTGGCTGTTCGGCCACGCGCTGATGGAAAAGCTGGTCGCCCCGCGCAAGGCGATCACCGCGCATACCCGCGTGGTGGTGGCCGGCGACGATTACTTCGCGCTCGCGCACGACGCCCGGCGCGCGTGGATCGACCGCCAGGTGGCGGCCGAACTGGCAGCCGAAGGATTAAGCACCGCCTGCTTCACCCCCTTGCCGGTGCTGGGCGTGCCGGGCTGGTGGGAAGGGCAGGAGCACGCGTTTTACGCCGACACCACGGTATTCCGGCCCAAGCGGGCTGTTTGAGGAGAACACATGACTGAAGCGGTTCGTTGGGGAATTCTGGGCACGGGCAAGATTGCGCGCGCGTTTGCGACGGCGCTGCGCGATACGCCGGGTGCGGTGCTGGCCGGCGTGGCCTCGCGCAGCCTGGAAGGTGCGCAGGCGTTCGGCGCCGAATTCGGCGCAACTGCATGCTATGGCTCGTACCAGGCGCTGGCCGATGCCGGCGATATCGATGTTGTCTACATCGGCACGCCGCACCCGATGCATGTCGAAAATGCCGTGATGGCCCTCAACGGCGGCAAGGGCGTGCTGTGCGAAAAGCCGTTCACCATGAACCGGCGCGAGGCCGAGCAGATCGTGGCGCTGGCGCGCGAGAAGAAGCTGTTCCTGATGGAGGCGATGTGGACCCGCTTCATGCCGGCGCTGGCCGAAGTGCGGCGCATCATCGCGTCCGGCGAAATCGGTTCGGTGCACCAGGTGACGGCCGATTTCGGGTTCGCGGGCACGCAGGACCCTTTGCATCGCTTGAATAATCCGGAATTGGGTGGCGGCGGGCTGCTCGACCTGGGGATTTATCCGCTGTCGATTGCGGCTGCGCTGCTTGGGCCGGTGGCCGATGTGCAGGCCATGGCGCTGATGGGCGAGACCGGGGTCGATATCCAGACCGGCTTCACCATGACGCACGAAGGTGGCGGCATGTCGGTATGCAGCTGTTCGCTCAGGGCGAGGACGCCAGCGGAGCTGACCGTGTCAGGGAGCCTGGGGCAGGTGCGGATGAATACCATGTTCCACCGGGCGCAGTCGGTGACCGTGACCACGGCCGATGGGGCGCGCACGATCGATACGCCTTATCTCGGCAACGGGTATGTGCACGAGGCGATGGAAGTAGGGCGCTGTTTGAAAGAGGGACTGCTGGAAAGCCCGGGGATGCCGCTCGACGAGACGCTGCACTTGATGGGGGTGCTCGATACGATTCGCGGGCAGATTGGGTTGCGGTATTCGGCGGACCGCTAACACGCTGTTCCGATCCCCCCGTCGTTCCCGGCCTTGGCGCGGGAACGACGGTTTTGAGTTTAGCGGTTGAAGGTGCGCGGCAGCGCCCTTACACCTTCAAAAACTCCTCCTTGCCACCCAGCCAGCGCGCCAAATGCGCCTCCACCACGTCATCGACCGCTTCATGAATCAGGTTGTGCGCCACGTCGCGCGCCTGTTCCACCAGCCACTGGTCGGTTTCCAGATCGGCAAACCTGAGCATCGCCTGCCCCGATTGGCGCGCTCCTAAAAACTCGCCCGGCCCGCGAATCTCCAGATCCCTGCGCGCGATTTCGAATCCATCCGTGGTCTCGCGCATCGTCATCAAGCGCTGCTTGGCGATTGGCCCGAGCGGGCTCTGATACAGTAGCAGGCACACGCTGGCCGCCGATCCCCGTCCCACGCGTCCGCGCAACTGGTGCAGCTGCGACAAGCCAAACCGCTCCGCGTGCTCGATCACCATCAGCGACGCATTCGGCACATCCACCCCCACCTCGATCACGGTGGTGGCCACCAGCACCTGCACCTCATTCGCCGTAAAAGCATCCATCACCTCCTGCTTCTCGGCGGCCTTGAGGCGCCCGTGCACCAACCCCACCTGCAAATCGGGCAGCGCTTCGGCCAGCATCGCATGGGTATCGGTCGCGGTCTGCAATTGCAGCGCCTCGGATTCCTCGATCAGCGGACAAACCCAGTAAATCTGCCGTCCCTCCAGCGCAGCGGCATGCACCCGCTCGATCACTTCATCGCGCCGGTTCTGGTCGATGGCCCGCGTGACGATGGGGCTGCGCCCCGGCGGCAGTTCGTCGATGACCGACACTTCCAGGTCGGCGTAATAGGTCATCGCCAGCGTGCGCGGAATCGGCGTGGCCGACATCATCAGCTGGTGCGGCGTCTTGCCGTTGCTGCCCTTGTTGCGCAAGGTGAGACGCTGGCCGACGCCGAAGCGGTGCTGCTCGTCGACGATCACCAGCCCCAGTTTCGCAAACTGCACCGAGTCCTGGATCAGCGCGTGCGTGCCGATCACCAGCTGCGCCTCGCCCGACTCCACCATCGCCGTGGCGGCCAGCTTGTCCTTCCTTTTCAGGCTGCCGGTGAGCCACGCCACCTTCACGCCGAGCGGCTCCATCCAGCCGGCGATCTTGCGGAAGTGCTGGTCGGCCAGGATTTCGGTCGGCGCCATCAGCGCCGCCTGGTAGCCGCTGTCGATGGCTTGCGCCGCAGCCAGTGCCGACACCACCGTCTTGCCGCTGCCGACGTCCCCCTGCAGCAGGCGCTGCATCGGATAGCCGTTTTTCAGGTCGGCGCGGATTTCCTTGAGCACGCGCTGCTGCGCGCCGGTCAGCTTGAACGGCAACTGCCCCAAAAACGCCTCCGACAGCGCGCCGATCGCCTTGAGCACCGGCGCGCCCTTGACCCGGCGCGCCCGCTGCGCGCGTTTGAGCGAGAGCTGCTGCGCCAGCAGCTCGTCGAACTTCATGCGGATCCAGGCCGGGTGCGAGCGCTCGACCAGCGAATGGGCGTCGATTTCCTGCGGCGGATAGTGCAGCAGCCGCACCGACGGCTCGAAGTCGGTCAGGTTCATTTCCGCGCGCAGCGACGGCGGCAAGGTATCGTGCCAGTCGATGCGCTTCATCGCATCGGCAATCGCGCGCCGCAAAATCGCCTGCGACAAGCCTTCGCCCGAGGGATACACGGGCGTGAGCACGGTCGGCAGCGGCGCGCCTTCGTTGATCACCTTGTACGTCGGGTGCACCATTTCGGCACCGAAGAAGCCATGCTTGAGTTCCGCGCGGGCGCGCACGCGTGTGCCTTCGGCCAGCTGCTTGACCTGGCTGCCGTAAAAATTCATGAAGCGCAGCAGCAGGTCGCCACTCTCGTCGGCGATGGTGACGAGCAGCTGGCGCCGCGGGCGGAAGCTGATCTCGTTTTTCGTGACCACCCCCTCGACCTGCGACACATGGCCGCCGCGCAGGCAGGCTTCGCGGATCGACACCACGCAGGTTTCGTCCTCGTAGCGCATGGGCAGGTGCAGCACCAGGTCCATGTCGGTGTGCAGGCCCAGCTTGGCGAGCTTGCTTTCGTTGGTTTTCGGCGGTGTTTTCGGTTTGGTCGGCGGCATATTGAAGCAACTTCAGTGCGTAAGGGGGTAAAATAGAGGGTTGCCCTGCACGCGTGAGCCCTATTGTACGGCTCTTGACCCTCTTTTTTACAAAATTAGCAGAATGTACTCGCTCTCCGACTTCGATTTCGACCTGCCCGCCGAGCGCATCGCGCAAACACCGCTGCCCGACCGCAGCGCTTCCCGCCTGCTGCACCTGGACGGGACGACCATTGTCGACCGCCAGTTCGCCGACATTGTCGGCCTGCTCGCGCCCGGCGACCTGCTGGTGATGAACGACACGCGCGTGCTCAAGGCGCGCTTTTTCGGCGTCAAGGAAACCGGCGGCAACGTCGAGGTGCTGGTCGAGCGCATCCTCGACAGCCGCACCGTGCTGGCCCAGGTGCGCGCCTCCAAGTCGCCCAAGCCCGGCAACCGCATCCGCCTGGCCGATGCCTTCAACGTCACCGCGGGCGAGCGCGCCGGCGAATTCTTCACCCTCGTGTTCGATGGCGACGTGTTCGAGCTGATCGAAGCGCACGGGCGCCTGCCGCTGCCCCCATATATTGAACACGATGCCGACGAATTCGACGAAACGCGCTACCAGACCGTGTACTCGCGCGAACCGGGCGCGGTCGCCGCGCCCACGGCCGGCCTGCACTTCGACGAAGCGCTGCTGGCGGCCCTGAAGGCGAAGGGCGTCAACTTCGCCTACGTCACCCTGCACGTGGGCGCCGGCACCTTCCAGCCGGTGCGGGTCGAGGCGCTGGCCGAGCACAAGATGCACACCGAGTGGTACACCGTGCCGCAGGAAACCGTGGACGCGGTGCGTGCCGCCAAAGCGGCCGGGCACGACGTGGTCGCGGTGGGCACCACCAGCCTGCGCGCGCTCGAATCGGCCTCGCAGTCGGGCCAACTGGTGGCCGGCAGCGCCGACACGGCCCTGTTCATCACGCCCGGCTATACCTTCAAGACGGTATCGCGCCTGATCACCAACTTCCACCTGCCCAAATCGACCCTGCTGATGCTGGTGTCGGCCTTTGCCGGCTACGACGCCATCCGCGCCGCCTACGCGCACGCCATCGCCAGCCAATACCGCTTCTTCAGCTATGGCGACGCCATGCTGCTCACGACCGACAACCAGTAGACCAGACAAACTATGCTCGACTTCCAACTTCTCAAGACCGACACCAGCGGCCTGTCGCACGCGCGGCGCGGCCGCCTCACGCTCAATCACGGCGTCATCGAAACCCCGATCTTCATGCCGGTCGGGACCTACGGCTCGGTCAAGGCGATGTCGCCGGTCGAACTGAAGGAGGTCGGCTCGCAGATCATTCTGGGGAATACGTTCCACCTGTGGCTGCGCCCGGGCACCGAAGTGCTCAACAAGTTCGGCGGCCTGCACGGCTTCATGGGCTGGGACAAGCCGATCCTGACCGATTCCGGCGGCTTCCAGGTGTTTTCGCTGGGCGCGATGCGCAAGATCACGGAGGAGGGCGTCAAGTTCTCGTCGCCGATCGACGGCAGCAAGCTGTTTTTGTCGCCCGAGATCTCGATGCAGATCCAGCGCGCGCTCAACTCCGACATCGTCATGCAGTTCGACGAATGCACGCCGTATGAAATCGACGGCCGCCCGGCCACCTCGGTGGAAGCGGCGCAATCGATGCGCATGTCGCTGCGCTGGGCCCAGCGCTCGATGAACGAATTCACGCAGGGCGAAAATCCGAACGCGCTGTTCGGCATCGTCCAGGGCGGCATGTTCGAGAACCTGCGCGACGAGTCGCTGGCGGGCCTGGAAGAGATCAATTTTCCGGGCATCGCGATCGGCGGCCTGTCGGTGGGCGAGCCGAAGGAAGACATGATGCGCATGCTGGAACACGTCGGTCCGCGCCTGCCGGCCAACAAGCCGCACTATCTGATGGGTGTGGGCACGCCGGAAGACCTGGTGGCCGGTGTCGCCAACGGGATCGACATGTTCGACTGCGTGATGCCGACCCGGAATGCGCGCAATGGCTGGTTGTTTACCCGCTTTGGCGACGTCAAGATCAAGAATGCGCGCTACAAGGACGACCAGGGGCCGCTCGACGAGAGCTGCGACTGCTACTGCTGCAAGAATTTTTCGCGCGCCTACCTGCATCACCTGCACCGCTCGAAAGAGATCCTGGGCGCGCGCCTGAACACGATCCACAATTTGCACTACTACCTGAAGCTGATGAGTGAGATGCGCGACGCGATCGATGCCGACCGTTTCCACGCCTTCCGCCTCGAATTCAACGCCGGCCGCGCCCGGGGCGTCTGAGGACGGATGCGCAACCGGGAACAGACCCTGATGCCGCTTACTTAAGCTCCGTCATGTCTGCCAATGGCAGAAATGACGGTCTTGAGGATGGGGGCGGGAAAATCGGGGTCTGACCCCGGTTAGGGAAAATCGGGGTCTGACCCCGGTTAAGCAACTGCTGGGAAAATCGGCAACGCCGCCCGCCGTTGTTGAAAATTAAATAACTTTCAGCCGCTTGCAAAAACGAAGATGGTAGCCAAATAGGTCGAATTGGCTTGCCCGCAGCCTCCGGTGCTAGAATACAGCGCTGATTTTTTAACGAAACTAACCTCAATATCGGAGTCCCCGTGTTTATTTCCAACGCCTACGCGCAAGCCGCTCCCGCTGCCGCCGACACCAGTTTGATGGGTAATATGACCACCTTCCTGCCGCTGGTTCTGATGTTCGTGGTCATGTATTTCCTGATGATCCGCCCGCAGCAGAAACGCGCGAAAGAGCAGAAATCCATGATGGACGCGCTCGCCAAGGGCGACGAAGTCGTCACCGCCGGCGGCATCCTCGGCAAAGTCATCAAGGTCAACGATACCTATGTGACCATCGAGGTCGCCAGCAATACCCACGTCATCGTACAAAAGAATTCGATCACCACGATGTTGCCAATCGGCACGATGAAGTCCCTGTAAGCCTGATGGGCGGCCTTGTGCCGCCTGCCTGCTCAACATTGAACGCTGGAACACTATGAATCGCTATCCCGTCTGGAAATACATTCTCATCGTCATTGCGTTGCTGTTCGGCGCCTTGTACACGGCGCCCAACTACTTCGTTGAATCGCCCGCGCTGCAGGTGACGACAGGCAGTTCGACCCTGAAGATCACCCGCAACACGGCCGACCAGGTCGAAGCCGCCCTCGCGGCAGCGGGCATCAAGTCCGATGGCGTGAGCCTGGACGGGAATGGCAACACCTCATCCGTGCGTGCGCGCTTCACCACCACCGACATTCAGTTGAAGGCCAAGGATGCGCTGGAAAAGGCGCTTAACCGCAGCGCGGCCGAACCGGATTACATCGTCACCGTCAACCTGGTGAAGAACACCCCGAAATGGATGCAGGCGATCAACGCGCTGCCGATGAACCTGGGCCTGGACTTGCGCGGCGGCGTGCACTTCCTGATGCAGGTTGACGTGGCCGCGACCACCGAGACCAAGATCAAGGGCATCCAGTCGAGCGTGCGCAGCCAGCTGCGCGACAAGGACGATGCGCGCCACACCGGCATCGAACGCGTGGGCCAGACCATCGAAGTGCGCTTTGCCGATGCCGGCAACCGCACCCGCGCGCGCCAGCTACTGGCACGCGAATCGAACGACCTGCAGTTTGCCGACACCAGCGACGCCAGCGGCCTGAAACTGGTCGTCTCGCTCAAGCCGGAAGCGCTCCAGACCACCATCGAAGAAGGCGTCAAGCAAAACATCTCGACCCTGTCCAAGCGTGTCAATGAACTGGGCGTGTCCGAGCCGATCATCCAGCAGCAGGGCCGCGACCGCATCGTGGTGCAGCTGCCCGGCGTGCAGGACGTTGCGCGCGCCAAGGCCATCATCGGCCGCACCGCCACCCTGGAAATGCGCATGGTCGACGATACCGTCGTGCCGGGCATGGAATCGGCCGCCAGCATTCCGCTCACGTCCGAACTGTTTACCGACGACACGGGCCGCCCGATCGTGCTGCTGAAAGACGTGATCCTGACCGGCGACTACATTTCGAGCGCCATCGGCACCAATGACCAGAACAACCAGCCGGCCGTGGGCCTGGACCTCAATGGCGACGGCGGACGCAAGATGCGCGAAGCGACGCGCGACCGCGTCGGCAAGCGCATGGCCATCCTGCTCAAGGAAAAAGGCAAGTACACCGTGCTGTCGGCACCGACCATCAACAGTGAACTGGGCAGCCGCTTCCAGATCACCGGCATGGGCACCCTGGAAAAGGCCAACGACCTGGCGCTGCTGCTGCGCTCCGGCGCCCTGTCGGCACCGATGGAAATCATCGAAGAACGCGTGATCGGCCCGCAACTGGGCGCCGAAAACATCGCCAAGGGCCTGTACTCGACCGTGTACGGCTTCGCCGCGATCGCCGTTTTCATGATCCTCTACTATCACATGTTCGGCTTTTTCAGCGTGATCGCGCTGGCCTCGAACCTGCTGTTCCTGCTGGCGATCCTGTCGTGCCTGCAAGTGACCCTGACCCTGCCCGGCATCGCCGCAATCGCGCTGGCACTCGGCATGGCGATTGACGCCAACGTACTGATTAACGAGCGTATCCGCGAAGAGCTGCGCGCGGGCGAGCCGCCGCAAAAAGCGATTGCCGCCGGTTTCGACCGCGCCTGGGCCACCATCCTGGACTCGAACGTGACCACCCTGATCGTCGGTATCGCCCTGCTGGTATTCGGTTCCGGTCCGGTGCGCGGCTTCGCCGTGGTCCACTGCCTGGGCATCCTGACCTCGATGTTCTCGTCCGTGTTCGTTTCGCGCGGCGTGGTCAACCTCTGGTACGGCCGCACCAAAAAGCTGAACAAGGTCTCGATCGGTACTGTCTGGACTCCTGGCCTGTCGGTCACGAAATAACAAGCACTTACTACAACAGGATTCAAGATGGAATTTTTCCGAATCAAGAAAGATATTCCCTTCATGCGCCATGCGTTGATTTTCAACGTGATTTCGGCGCTGACCTTCGTGGCGGCCGTGTTTTTCCTGGCGACCAGGGGCCTGCACCTGTCGGTCGAGTTCAAGGGCGGCACCGTGATGGAGCTGAAGTACCCGAACGCGGCCAACCAGGAAAAGATCCGGGCCGACCTCGTCAAGCTCGGCTACGAACAGCCTGAAGTGACCAGCTTCGGCACCGCGCAGGAAGTCATGCTGCGCCTGCCGATCACCAAGGCGGTCGCCGGTTCGAGCGGCTCGCAGATCGTGTTCGACGGGCTGTGCAAGTCCGAAGGCGGCGCGGTCACCAAGATCAATGCCGTGGTCAAGGGCCAGAGCGTGGCCAAGGATGTCTGCCATAACCCGGCCGGCGCCGAGGTGCTCAGTCTCCAGAAGGTTGAATTCGTCGGTCCGCAGGTGGGCGACGAGCTGGCGCAAAATGGCGTCAACGCCCTGATCATGGTGGTGCTGTTCGTGGTGTTCTACCTGGCGGTGCGCTTCGAGTGGAAGTACGCTGTCTCGGCCATCATCGCCAACTTGCACGACGTGGTCATCATCCTTGGCTTCTTCGCCTTCTTCCAGTGGGAGTTCTCGCTGGCGGTGCTGGCCGGCGTGCTGGCGGTGCTGGGCTACTCGGTCAATGAATCGGTGGTGATTTTCGACCGGATCCGCGAAAACTTCCGCAAGCAGCGCAAGGCCAGCGTCGAGGAAGTGATCGACAATGCGATCACCAGCACCATCTCGCGTACCATCATCACGCACGGCTGTACCCAGATGATGGTGCTGTCGATGCTGCTGCTGGGCGGCGCGACGCTGCACTACTTCGCCGTGGCGCTGACCATCGGTATTCTGTTCGGTATCTACTCGTCGGTGTTCGTCGCCGCCGCCATCGCCATGTGGCTGGGCGTGAAGCGCGAAGACCTGATCAAGCCGATCAAGGAAAAGGACGAAACCGACGGCGCCGTCGTTTAAGCGCAGTTTCGCCACTCCATGAACAATGCCGCCCGGCTCACGCTGCGCGGCATTTTTCATGGCTGCGCGCCGTGCAACCATTCACCTCCTGGCCGAATCATGATGTTTGACGCCCGCCCGCTGCCATGAGCCGCACCAACCGCCTGTTCCTGCTGCTCGACGCCCTGCGCGGCCACCGCCGGCCCGTGACCGCCGCCGTGCTGGCCGAACGCCTCGGCGTGTCCGAGCGCACCATCTACCGCGACATCCAGACCTTGTCCGAACTGGGCGCGCCGGTCGAGGGCGAGGCCGGGGTCGGCTACCTGATGCGCGCCGGCCTGTTCCTGCCGCCCCTGATGTTTACCAACGACGAACTCGAAGCGCTGGTACTGGGCGCGCGCTGGGTGCGCCGTCAGGGCGACGACGCGCTGGCCGAGGCGGCATCGAACGCGCTGGCCAAGATCGCCACGTCCACACCGAAGGACCTGCGCGACTGCATTGCCGAGACCAGCCTGTGGGTGCCGGTCGGGCCAAGCGCACCCGAGACGACCGCCTTCGTGCGCCCCGCGCGCGAAGCGATCCGCGACCAGCACAAGCTGCGCATCGGCTACCGCGACGCCGGCGGCGTGGCGACCGAGCGCACCGTGTGGCCGTTCGCGCTGGCCTTTTTCGAGGGCGCGCGGGTGCTGGCCGCCTGGTGCGAGCTGCGCGGCGCCAACCGCCACTTTCGCATCGACCGCATCGCCAGTGCCGCCTTGGACGGCGAGCGCTATCCGGAACACCGGCGCGCGCTCATCAAGCGCTGGCGCGCCGAGATGTGCATGAGCGACGACTCCTGACGACAACTGCCGCTACCTGCTTCTGTCGTGGTGTTTCATTCCACTGCTCCTGAGTTCATCAGCATGCCCCGCTTTCATCATCCTGCTTCGTCGGGCGCGAGCGGATGACCGATGAGGCCTAAACTTGGCATGTAGTAATCGTGCTAAAATGCTATGTTAAGTTTTCAAAGTGACATCACATACATGCAGTCTCTTTCATAAAATCTCCGCATCTCACCTTTCCCATTGGGCTTGTTTATCGGGCAATCGTAGCTACGGACCAACGACATCGGATACAAAATTTCTATGGGTAAAGTGCACCAAACTCTGCAAGGACTCCTTGGCGAGCGCCAGCATAATCGCTTGCTGCGGCTTTCTTTTCCCAATGCGGATGGACCTGATGGCCAGTTGCTTGTCAACAGCCTGGAAGCCTTCGAGGCATTGTCGCGCCCATTCGAGTACACGGTTGAACTGTTGTCGGACAATCCTGGAATCGCCCTCAAGGATATGCAGGGCAAGTTGATGTGCGTACAGTTGGTGCGGCGCGACGGCAGCATGCGTTACTTCACTGGCCGGGTGTTCAGCTTCAAGCTGACCACTGTCGACGGAGGCGTGTCTTATTACCAAGCCAAGTTGGGGCCGTGGTACCAGTACCTGAGCATGCGCAAGGATAACTACCTCTTCCACAACACCACGCTGTACCAGCAAACTGCGAGCATTTTCGGCGATTACGGCGGCGTCGCACTATGGGATTGGCGTGTCAAGGGCGCCAACGGCGTCATGACCGACGCCTGCCAGTTCGATGAATCCGACCGTAATTACCTTGAACGGCGCTGGGTCAATGCTGGCATCCTGTACTGGTTCGAGCACACAGAGAGCGGGCACACGCTGGTGCTGTCCGATGATTCGAGTGCGGCTGAGCCGGTGGACGGCAGCGTGGAGATTCCATTCCAGCGCCACGCCGGCGCAGCCGAGGAAGACGGCATCCACCAGTGGTCGCCAGGGCGTACCATCCAGCAGGGCACGGTCGCCCTCGCCTCGTACGACTTCAAGTCGCCGCGTCCTGCCAGCACCTCGCTGCCGACGGTGCAGCAGCAAGGCGACGTGCTGAACATCGAATCGTATGAGTACACGGGTGCCTTCGGCTTCAAGGACAGCGGCGATGCGCGCGACCTGGCGCAACTGCGCATGGAAGCGATGGAAGCCGCAGGCAAACAATTCGATGGCACTGGCAACAACCGCAACGCGCAGCCGGGCCGCTGGTTCCGCCTGAGCGGCCACTTCGATGCAGATGCGCGTGGTGGCGACGCGCAGGCGCGCGAGTTCCTGATCACGGAAGTGAGCCATCGCGCGAGCAATAACTATCACGTGCACAGCGGTTCGGAGTCGATCTACGAAAATCGCCTGAGCGCGATACGAAAGATCATCCCGTGGCGTCCCGCGCGCGGCGCGGCCAGTGTCGAGACCAAGATCCATGGCATCCAGACTGCGACGGTGGTGGGCCCCCCAGGTGAAGAGATTCACACCGACAAGTACGGCCGCGTACGCGTGCAATTTCACTGGGATCGGGTTGGCGCCAACGATGACAAGAGTTCGGCGTGGATTCGGGTTGCCACGCCATGGGCGGGCGCCAATTTCGGCATGACCTCGATTCCACGCATCGGCACCGAGGTGCTGGTCCAGTTCATGGACGGAAACCCGGATCGTCCGATTATCACGGGCATGGTGCCGAATGCCGATACGATGCCGCCGTGGACGCTGCCCGATAATAAAACGCAGAGTGGCGTGCTGACGCGCTCGACGCCAAATGGCGGCTATGACAATGCCAACGCTCTGCGCTTTGAAGATAAAAAAGGCGAAGAGCAGTTATGGATTCACGCCGAAAAAGATCAGCTGACTGAAGTTGAGCATGACGAGGACAAGTGGGTCGGCAATGACCGGCGCAAAACCATCGACCGCGACGAAACGACTTTGGTCAAGCGCGACCGGACCGAGACGGTGAACCGCGACGAGACGATCACGATTCATCGGAATCGCACCGAGGTGGTGGATAAGGACGAGACGATTACGATTCACAATAACCGCGCCGAGCGGGTCGGCCACGACGAGAAAATCAGCATTGGGGACAACCGCACCGAGGATGTCGGCAAGAACGAGACAATCGATATCGGGGGCAATCGTACCAAGTCGGTGGCCAAGAACGAGAAAGATTCGATTGGCAAGAGCTGGTCGATCAATGTGACCAAGTTCAAGACCGAAACCATTGGCATGGCCTATATGCAGAACGTGGGCATGGGACGTATGGAAAACGTCGGGATGGCTTATAGCCTGAACGTGGGCATGGTGATGACGACGGTGGTCGGGACTAACCAATCGACCCAGGTAGGCAAAAAAATCTCGATTTCCGCGGGCGACGAGCTGACGATCACCGTCGGGAAGTCCAGTATGATCATGAAGAAAGACGGCACCATCGAATTCCACGGTCACACCTTCCTGGTCGGGACCACCGACACGCAGGAGTTCCGGGCCGATGGCGACATGACTTTGACAGCCAAACAAATCCTGGAGAATTGATGAAGCGCACCCCTCAAGCCGTATCGGCAGCGCATGCCGAGCCTGTTGAAAAACAGCTCAGCGATGCAGAACAGCTACTGCAAGAAGTGCTCATCCAGACGTTGCCGCGCAACGCGCGTGCGGAGGGCATTGCAATCGGCCACGTCGAAGCGTTTTCACCCGACGGTCATGTCTTGGTCGGCATTCCGTCGTTTGGTCTAACTGGCGTACCGGCCCGGGTGCTGGCGCAGCCTGTGGAAATTGGCCAGGCTGTCGCGCTTGGCTTTGAAGCGTGCGATCCCATGCGGCCGATTATCCTGGGTGCGCTATTGCCCGGCCAGCAGGCAAGCCTGCCGCGCGATACGACCGATGTATTGCTTGATGGCGAAAAGGTCACCATGACGGCGGCCCGTGAGATCGAATTACGTTGCGGCGAGGCTGCGCTGATTCTCAGCGCGGACGGTCGCATCGAACTTCGTGGAACCTACATAACAAGTCATGCCAGCGCCACGCAGCGCATTCTCGGCGGCTCGGTCAACATCAATTAACGCAGGCACCATTTTGGAAATCATCGTCGGATCGAAATATCTCGCTGTCGAAATAAATTGCGCACTTGATGTCAAAGGCCGCGAGCATCTGGTGGTTATCGCAAAATCGACGTGGCAAATTCCGGGAACCGGCCAGCGGCCAAAGCCCCTTCCACCGCAGCCAATTGAACAGTCGGATATCTTTGCTGGCGATCCCGAAAACAGTCCCATGCTGTACGGTTCGGACATGGCGCGTTTCAAGCCGCGCTGCGATGTCATCTTTAACGCCTCGGCCCACTCGCCGGATGGCCTGCCGGCGCGGGAAATCGATGTGGCGTGGCAGGTCGGGCCGCTGCGCAAGGGACTCAAGGCACATGGGCCGCGTCACTGGAAAAAGCGGCTGGGAACGGTGTCGCTGTCGAGCGCCGAACCAGTCACTTCCACGCCACTGCATTTTGGTTTTGCGCTGGGAGGAAGCCGTCAATACAAGAAGGCTTTTAGCCGAGCCGACGCGATGCTGGCCGAATCGCACCCCGCCAATCCGGCGGGCATCGGTTGGTATGGCTCCCGCGCAACGGACGAGATTGACGGTGCGCCGGCTCCCAGTCTGGAAGCGCTTGACGATCCGGTGCGCAAGCCGCACGGCAATCAGGCGCCGATCGCCTTTTCCGCCATTGCACGGCATTGGTTGCCACGTCCACGTTACGGCGGTACCTACGATGAGCACTGGGAGGAAGAGGTTTTTCCGTTCCTGCCGGACGACTTCGATGAACAATTCCATCAGTGCGCGCCGGTCGACCAGCAGATGCCGTATCCCGTCGGCGGCGAAGCCATCGTTCTGCGCAACATGATGGCGGGCCGCCCGGATGTGCGCTTCAAGCTCCCCAAGCTGGACGCGGTCAAGGTACAGATTCTGCGCCACGACTACAGCGCCGATGCGCCGGAAGCGGTGGCGGACACACTCTACTTCGAGCCCGATCAGATGCGATTTAGCGTGGTGTGGAGGACTTGCGTGCCGATCAACCGCCGCGTTCAGGAATTCAAGACAATCGCTGTCGGGCCGGTTAACACGGAATGGTGGCACCAGAAGACATCGGGTAATGGCGGCTGCGGCAATTGCGGCTAACTCGATTCATATGTCGAACGAAAATAAGAAAGAAAACAAGTGAGTGATCATCTGGGATGGGCGCCTCTGGTCGTCAAATCGTCGGGCTTATGTTGCGCGGTTGGCTTTTCGCTGGCGGCCGCATCGTGCGCCCTGCGTGCGCGTATCGATCATTTTAAAGAAAGCATGTTTGTTGATGGGAGCGGGAAGCCTCTGCTGGTAGCGCAATTGCCGCTCGATGATCAATGGGGGCCGGAACGCCTGGCCGAACTGATCCAGTATGCGATCGCAGACTGCAACGACGCACAGGATCCGATCGATGCCGACCATACCGCCTTGCTTTTGCTCGCCCCCGAACGCGGCCGTCCGCACAGTGGAACCGAGCAATACAACAGCCTTTATCGCAAGGTCGAGGAGCAGTTTGGTGCATCGTTCCAGGCAGGTTCCGCGGTCTTTCCGCAAGGCCGCGCCGCGATTGGAGATGCGTTGATTCATGCGCAGAACCTGCTGCGTGCCGGTGGAGTTAAACATGTTCTAGTGGTCGGGGCCGACTGCTTGCTCGATGTGCACACCATCCGCTATTTCCTGAATCAGGATCGTATCTTGTGTCCGGCCAATTCCGACGGTTTTATTCCCGGCGAAGCGGCGGCAGCCTTGCTGCTCAGCCTGGGCGATGGCGACTCGACCGGCTTGCACATCACCGGCGCCGGAGCAGAAACCGAAGAAGCCTTGATCGACGGCGTCATTCCGAACCGGGCTGTTGGGCTGACCAAGGCAATCAGGACGGCGCTCGGGAGTGCCGGCGTGAAACCATCGGCCCTTGCATTTCGGATGAGCGACCAGAATGGTGAACAGTTTTATGTCAAGGAAGCGGCGAATGCCTTCGCCCGCATCATGCTGAAAGATGGCGTTGGGTTGCCGGTCCTGCATATTGCGGATTCGATCGGCGAGACCGGTGCGGCGGCCGCTACGGCAACCTTGGCTTACCTTGGTTCGCTGGCGGGCATGCGGGATGAACCGGGCGATTGCGGCCTTGTACATTTTGCCTCTGACAATGGGAGGCGGTCGGCCATCGTGGTTGACTATCGCTAAAATAAAGAACAGGAAAAATCATGACTACCGGTGTTTATGCTAACGACAATGAGATTTGCTGCCAGGCGGCTGACGGAAAATCGACCCTGATGCCCAGTGACGTCTGCATGAGTCCGCCCGGACCGCCTGCCGGTCCGCTACCGATTCCGTATCCGAATACTTCTTTTGCCAGCGATCTCGACAACGGGTCGACCACGGTATTTATTAAAAATTCGCCGATTGCATTGAAGGATGTTTCCTATTTTTCCACTAGCACGGGAAATGAGCCGGCGACTCAGGCGTTTCAAAAGGGTATTGCCACGGGCGTGATCAAGGGCAAGGCAGTCTTTATCGATTGGTCGGTCAACGTCAAAGTTCAAAGCCTGAACGTTTGCCGCCACTTCGATCCGATGACTCATAATCACAAGTAAAGGCGCGCATGAATTGGGTCCGGAAGAGCAGAACAGGGAAAAGTTCGCAAGATAAAAGCGATGCAGGACAACCTGCGTCCAAACCTCAAGACGGCAAACCAGCAAAACGATATCGCGACAAAGGCAAGGCTGGCAATACTAACACCGGTCCAATGTTCTACTTCAGCAATCGGACGGTAAGGCACTACTGTCTAAAAGAAACTAGTGCCATCAAGAAACATTGCGACGAAGATAAAGCGGAGTCGAAAAAATCATCGCAAGCGACGCCTAAGACGAATTCAAAGTTGGGCCAGTTGTCGGAGAAGATCCACAACGCGTTGGATACTGTTCAGGATACGGTTAAAAAAGAATACGGCTATGATAAGGACAAGCCCGATACCCAGTGGATGGACGAGCATTGCGACGGCCTTTGGTTGAAACCCATGGGAACGGGTGAGTTCAAACATTTTACTGAACAGTTGCAAAAGATCGAAAACGATCTAAAAAAGGAAGCCAAAGCCATACTTGAAAGCGGAGGCGCAAAAGTTATTGAATTGGCAAAAGATACAGCCTTAGCCTACGGGCAAAAAGCCGCAATGCGAACTGGCGCCGCCGCAGTGTCGCTCGTGGTTCCGGTTGTAGGGGAAGTTGTGATGGTGGGAACCACCATTTGGAACTTTGTCGACGGAGCTTGGACTGCTGGGAAGGTTGCTATCGCTGCCCTCAACATCAAAGATGAGCTGATGGCGAAGTACAAATTACTCGAACCGAAACTGGGTAAAATTCAGGATTTGCTGTCGCCAGATAAACAATCAACCACCGCTTCCTCTGTTGTTGCAGAAATGATGACAGAAAAGGCAAACTTTAATCCGTGTATTAAGGCAAGAAAATGTTCTTTGGTGCCGTATGATGAAACGTTAAGTCCAAAGGATCAGGCTACTACTGGTCAGGGATGTTGCCCTGGACAAACCGGCCATCATATTGTGCCCAGTGCGATGTTTGACGTCGAAGGCAATCCATGCGGTAATGAATACGACTATAAAAATGCGCCAACGGTATGCCTGGAGGGAACGAATAACCATGTTGGAAGTCATGGTTCAGCGCATAAGGAATTGGAGCGTTTGATTGACGAATATAAAGAAAAAGGGCTCGCAGCGATTTCCTATAAAGAGGCGAGTAAGCGTGGAATTGAAGCGGTACGGCTAGCAAATCCGAACTGCTCGGAAAAGTGCTTGCAAGCGCAGCTCGATAAATACTATAAAGACGATCTTAAGTGTAAAAATGACTCGCAATTGAAGCCAAATCCTGGCAAGCCGGACCCCAAGGTGAATAGGGTAGAAAAACCCCAGGCGAGTACGACAGTGCCAACAAAAACTCCTAGAGCCAAGGCCGGGCGTAAAAAATAGAAAGGTTGAAATGGAAATTTCAGACAGCGATTTTGAATATTGTTTTCAGGGTTATCAGATTATCGATTGTGCCGTGCGGAGCGACGACGTCTTTTATTTTTCTCTAGTGGAAGACTATACAAAACATCCCGATTGGACGGGCGGTGAGGGGCCTGCATCGAACGAGTTGAAACACCGTATTGTGTGTTACGCCCGTGACGAGCCGCCGGAAGAGCGATGGACAGACACAGAACTGGAAGGGTTTTCGAATATCCTTGCGGGCGTTAGTGAAGTACCGAAACAACAATTTGTCGGATCCGACATGCAAGGTCACATCTATGTTTTGGGCAGTGGCGATGATGAAATTGAGCAGCCTTTGAAAAAATCGCCTGAGAATGGTATTAAACGCGGCGCGATTACCCGACTGCGCACGATCGAAGGTGTTCTCTATATAGCCGGCACCGGGCGGTCGGTCGGCTATCGTGAAGGTGCAAATCAATGGACATCGCTTACCCAAGGAATGAGTTATTGTTCCGATACTGAGTGGAGCACAGGTGGATTTAGAGACATCGATGGCTTTAGCAGGTCTGAAATTTATTGCGTAGGCGGGCAAGGCGATGTGTGGAAATTTGACGGAAAAAACTGGTCAGCGTTGCATTTTCCCAGCAATATCCGTTTGCATTCCGTTTGCTGTGCAGGAGACGGATTTGTTTATATCAGCGGCTATGGAGGTGCAACGTTCAAGGGGCGCGACAACAAGTGGAAAAAAATCCATGATGACACCATGACGCTGCCATTTCAACACATGGTTTGGTATGAAGGTAAAGTCTGGTGCACCAGCGACTACGGATTGTGGACCATCGAAAATGATAAACTCGACGTTGCGGACGTCAGCGATGAAGTAAAAGTTGCGTCTGGGTATATGTCAGTGAAGGGCGGAACGTTATTGCTCGGCGGCTATAATGGTGCTTCATATTGCCAGGCGGGAAAATGGACTGTCATTTTTTAAGTGCCCGTTCATTGAAGGACTGCAGTGGAAATTTCAGAAAGTGATTTTGAATACAGTTTTGCGGGTTATCAGATTGTCGACTGTGTTGTGCGCAGCGATGACCTCTTTTATTTTTCCCTGATGGAGGACTATACAAAGAGCCCCGATTGGAAGGGCGGTGAGGGTCCTTCATCGGACGAGTTGTTGCACCGTATCGTGTGTTATGCCCGTAATGCTGCACCGGATGAGCGATGGACACACACGGAACTGGAAGGGTTTTCAAATATCGTGGCAGGTGTCAGTGAGGTGCCGAAACAGCAGTTCGTTGGGTCTGACATCCAAGGAAATATTTATGTGCTAGGTGGTGGCGACGATGACATTGAGGAGCCTCTGAAAAACGGGAAGGAAAATGGTGTCGCCCGTGGCGCGATTACGCGACTACGCACAATCGAGGGCCTTCTCTATATAGCTGGCACCGGCCGGTCGGTCGGCTATCGCGAAGGTCCAGATCAGTGGATATCGCTTACGCAAGGCATAAGTTATTCATACGATATTGATCGGAGCACGAGTGGCTTTCGAGACATTGATGGCTTTGGCAGGTCTGAAATTTATTGCGTAGGAGGTGAAGGCGATGTGTGGAAATTTGATGGAAAAACCTGGGCACGGGTGCATTTTCCCAGCAATATCCGCTTATATTCCGTTTGCTGTGCAGGAGATGGATTTGTATATATTAGCGGCTATGGAGGAGCTACCTTCAAAGGCCGCGACAACAAGTGGAAGAAAATTCATGATGACACCATGACGCTGCCTTTCAAGCGAATGGTTTGGTATCAAGGCAAAGTCTGGTGCACCAGTGATTACGGATTGTGGACCATCGAAAATGATAAACTCGAGGTTGCTGACGTTAGCGACGAAGTAAAGGTCGCATCTGGGTATATGTCCGTCAAGGGCGGCACCTTGTTGCTCGGCTGGTATAGCGGTGCCTCGTACTGCCAGGCAGGAAAATGGACTGTCATTTTTTAAGTGCGCGCTCATTTTCGGGAAATCGCAAAATACATATTTTTCAATTTTTAATTAGAAATCAATTCATTTGAAAATGCACGATAGAGAATTTCCGGTGATCGGTCCCATACTGGTTCGCCATGCCGACGATGCAGCTTTTTACTGGTCCCAGCTGGACAGCGCGTCACGCTCCTATCATTGGCGCTTCGATGACCAGATCCGCACGGAAAACCTGCTCGCCGCGCATCTGGATGGCCTTGCCATAGCTGGCCTGCCGGGATTTCAACATTGCGTATCCATGTTTGATCGCTGGAAAAAGAGCGGAAACTTATTCACATGCGTCCTCCTTGCCAGTAAGTTAGGCCTCACCGATCCGCTCGACACGCTGGTTGAGCGCGTCCAGAACCAGCCTGACGGGATGGTTCGTGGCCTCGTTTCAGCTTTGCTTCACCTGCCCGAAGATCAAGCGATCGGCCTGATATCCAAATGGTCTGCCCGGCCAGCAAAGCCAGTGCAAAAAGTGGCGGCCTTGCGTGCGATCGCCTTGCGTGGCGCCGGATCGCATTCCGCGCTCGCGTGCAAACTGAGCGCCTACTTCGAGGATGCCAACACCCACATTCGTGCCGCAGCCTGTCGGGCCGCGCTCACGCATGAGGACCACGCTGTCGCGCTTGATTTGCTGGGCATCGCCATGCTGGACGACGACCTCCAGGTTCGGGCAGAGGCGAGCATTGCTTGCCTGAACACCGATCTGAAAGCGCAGGCAGTCGCTGTCCTGGCGGCATGTTTGCTTGAACAAACTGCTGAATTTGATAAATCAAGCGGATGGTTTCGCCAGCAGGCATCCCGGCGTCTTGAGCGTTGGGCCAGGTATCTCGCGCATGTCTTGCCTATTGGCGCCCCCCAGCTCCCGGATCTGCTTAATCTCCTGCCCACGCGCATTGCACTCACCATGGTGCTTGCGCATGGCGACCTGGCCTACCTGCCGTTCGCACTCGATAAAATACGGGACCCAAGTGTCAGCCGGTACGCCGGTTGGGTATGGCAGACACTGACTGGAATGGAACTGGCCAGGATGGGTTGGACAGTCAGTGACGATGACAGTGTCTCGCTCGCCCCAAGCGGGCCGGTAACGCAAGCCCGTCTCGATGCCGACAACGGCCTGCCCGAGCCGAACCACGCTGCGCTTGCCGCCTACATGGCAACGCAGCCGTTTTCCCGATTGCGGGGGGTGCGCGTCCTGCTTGGCCAGCAGCGCGATCTTGCCAGCGCGCTGGCATTACTCAAGGACGCGCCGCAGTGCATCCGCGCCCTTGCTGCCCACACGCTCAACTTATCCCAATCGTGGTTGATTTTCAATGTACGCGCCAGTACCGCTGAGCAGATAATTGCGATGGATGCCCTTGATGAGATCATTTCCCGAGGTACGGAAAAATGACATCTGCCCGTTTGGACCCATGGAACGATGCCGCTGTCATCGCGGCGCGATTGAAATCCAGATCCGCGCGGCTGGTGCTGATCATCGGGGCCGAAAGCTGGTGCGAAACCTGCCGCGCCCTGGGCCCCGTTTTCGACACGCTGGCGCAGCAGAGTAGCAAGCAAGACGATACCTGGCTCTGGCTTGACCTCGAAGATCACGCCGACTTCCTCGACAACTTCATCCCGGACAGCTTGCCGCTGCTGATGAGCTACAGTGGGGCCGAGCTCAGCCACGCTGTGATCCCTACCCGGGTCACCGAAGCCGATTTGCTGGAGTTGCTGGCTCGGCCGTCCGTCATCGAGCACAGCAATTTGCCGGACGTGCGCGGCCGTCTGATGGCAAACGACTGGGCGCTGTAACACCAGACGAGGCTTTCTTCCCGCGCGACATCACCCGCTTCGGCAAATTCCGCCCATCTCCGATCTGGATGGCGTGCCGGCGTGCTCCCCTGCATCACGCCCGACGTGGGCGCGAGCGGCAACATCGTCCGGGCCTGCGGCGGCCATCTGAAGCGATCCGCGACCAGCACAAGCTGCGCATCGGCTACCGCGACGCCGGCGGCGTGGCGACCGAGCGCACCGTGTGGCCGTTCGCGCTGGCCTTTTTCGAGGGCGCGCGGGTGCTGGCCGCCTGGTGCGAGCTGCGCGGCGCCAACCGCCACTTTCGCATCGACCGCATCGCCAGTGCCGCCTCGGACGGCGAGCGCTATCCGGAACACCGGCGCGCGCTCATCAAGCGCTGGCGCGCCGAGATGTGCATGAGTGACGACTCCTGACAGAAACTGACGGGATTCGCTTCTATCATGGCCGCTCCAACAACTTTTCACGGAGCTGCATCATGCGCCTGTTTCATCATTCCCTGTCATCGAATGCGCGCCGCGTGCTGATGGTCGCCGAGCAGCTTGGCCTGCCGCTGGACATCGTCAATGTCGACCTGATGAGCGAAGGCGACCGCACGCGCCTGCACGAAATCAACCCGAACGGCAAGCTGCCGGTGCTGGACGATGGCGGCTTCCTGCTGTGGGAATCGTGCGCCATCATGCAATACCTGTGCGACATCACGCCGCGCCAGCAGTTGTATCCGCAGGACGCGCGGGTGCGGGCCGACGTCAACCGCTGGCTGTTCTGGGGCAGCCAGCATTTCGCCGAGACGGTCAGCATCCTGTCGTTCGAGAACCTGTGGAAGGGCATGATCGGCATGGGCGAGGCCGACCCGGCCGAGGTGGCACGTGCCGAGGGCGAACTGCGCAAGCTTGGCGCCGTGCTCGACGCTCACCTGGCGCAGCGCGACTGGCTGGTGGGCGAGGCCGTGAGCCTGGCCGACATTGCCGTCGTCGCGCCGCTGATGTACCTGGAACAAGCCCGCCTGCCGCTGGGCGACTTTCCCAACCTGATGCGCTGGTTCGACCGCATCCGCCAGCTCGACCTCTGGAAAAACACCGAAGCCGGATAACGCCTCAGCCGGCAGCGAATCGCCCTACATCCGGAGTCAGAGCTCTCATTAGAAATCTTTCTAGTCAGAGCGCTGACCCCGGTTAGGCAATTTCTCCATTGACACTCATGCCGGGCGTGGGCATACTTGATGCTCGCATGTTAGCGCTACCATCGGGTGCGGGTGCCATCGCCCTGGTCCCCGGCGACCGAGGAGAGTCTGCGTTGATTGCAACACCGCTGCCGTGGCGCGAAAAGATCAGTTATGGCGTCGCCGACATGGGCTTCAATTTTTATTGGGCCAATATCGCGACCTTCCTGATGATGTTCTACACCGACGTGTACGGCATCTCGGCCGCCGCCGCCGCGTCGATGATGTTCGTCGTGAAGATCATCAACGCCTTCACCGATCCCCTGATCGGCGCCGTGGCCGACCGCACCAGCACCCGCTTCGGCAAGTTCCGCCCCTATCTGGTCTGGATGGCGCTGCCGCTGGCCGGCGCCGGCGTGCTCACTTACACCACGCCCGCCCTCGGCGGCGACGGCAAGCTGGCCTGGGCCTATGCCACCTATCTGCTCATGATGGTCTGCTACACCTGCATCAACATCCCCTACAACGCCTTGTCCGGCGTGATGTCGGCCGAGCCGCAGGAGCGTTCCACCATCAATGGCCTGCGCTTCATCTTCGCCTTCGCGGGCAGCATGCTGGTCACGGCCGCCACGCCGGGCATGGTGAGCTTTTTCGGCGCCGGCGAGGGCATGGACGCGACCCGGCGCGGCTGGCAGCTGACCATGCTGGCCTGGGGCGTGCTCGCCTCGCTGCTGTTCGCGCTCACCTTTTTCAACACGCGCGAACGCATCGCGCCGCCGCCCCGGCAAAAAACGCGTGTGCGCGACGACCTGCGCGACCTGGCCGGCAACCGTCCGTGGATGGTGCTGTTTTTCCTGGCGCTGATCATCATGGTGTCGATCACCCTGCGCACCACCACCGCCGCCTACTACTTCAAGTACGTGGTGGGACGGCCCGAGCTGCTCAAGTCCTTCCTGCCCGCCTACATGGCCGCCGCTGCCGCCGGTGCCGCCCTCACGCCGGTCATCACGCGCCTGGTCGACAAGAAAACGCTGATGATGGTGCTGATGTCACTGACCGCGCTGCTCTCCGCGGCCTTTTTCTTCGTCGACGCTACCCAGATCGGCGCGATGTACGCGCTCCAGATCGCGCTTGGCCTGGTGCTGGGACCGAAGTCGCCGCTGGCGTTTTCGATGTACGCCGACACGGCCGACTACAACGAGTGGCGCAATGGCCGGCGCGCCACCGCGATGACCTTCGCCGCCGCCACGTTTTCGCAAAAACTGGGCACGGCGCTGGCGCTGGGCGTGATCGGCGCCGTCTTCACGGCGCTCGGCTACGTGCCCAATGCGGCCCAGTCGAGCGGCTCGCAAGCGGGCATCGTCTGGCTGATGTCCGTCATTCCCGCCTTGTTCGCGCTGCTGGCGGTGGCGGTCATGTTTTTCTATCACCTCGACAGCCACCAACTGCGGCGCATCCAGGCCGACCTGATGGCGCGCAAGGCGCCGCTGTAACCCATTTCCGGAGACGTTTTATGTTACGCCCCACCGACGACGGTGCCCGCTACGAATTGAGCAGCCCGACCGCGATGCCGCACGCCGCCGGCTTCCTGTGGAACCGCACGATGATGATCCAGGTGACCTGCCGCGGTTACGCGGTGGCCCAGTTCATGCAGCCGGAGCCGGCCAAGTATGCGCACGCGCCGAACATGGAAGCGAAGTCCTTCATGCAGCCGGAGCAGGCCTATTTTGCGCACCATCCGGGCCGCTTCTTTTACGTGAAGGATGAAGACACGGGCGAGCTGTTTTCGGCCCCCTACGAGCCGGTACGCGCGGCGGTCGACCGCTTCAGCTTCTCGGTCGGCCAGAGCGACCTGGCGTGGCACGTCGAACATCTCGGCATCGGTATCGACCTGCGCCTTTGCCTGGCGCCGGACGCAGTGGCCGAACTGTGGTCGCTGCAGGTCACCAACCTGTCCGCCCGCCCGCGCAGGATCAGCGTGACGCCGTATTTCCCGATCGGGTACATGTCGTGGATGAACCAGTCGGCCGAGTACCGCGCCGACCTGGGCGGCATCGTCGCCAGCAGCGTTACGCCGTACCAGAAAGTGGCCGACTACTTCAAGAACAAGGACTTCAAGGACAAGACCTTCTTCCTGTGCGAGCAGGCGCCCGATTCGTGGGAGGCCAACCAGGCCGCCTTTGAAGGGGAGGGCGGCCTGCATGATCCGTCAGCCTTGCAGCGCGGTGCGCTGGCCAATGGCGACGCGCGCTACGAGACGCCGGCCGCGGTGGTGCAATACCGGCTGGCGCTGGCGGATGGCGCGGCCAGCACGTACCGTTTCCTGTTCGGCCCCGCCTTCGACGACGCCGAGATCGCGGCCCTGCGCAGCACCTGGCTGAGCGAAGAAGGCTTCGCCCGTGCCGCCGCGCAGGCGCAGGCTTACGTGGCCGGCGGACGCGGTTGCGCGCGCATCTCCACGCCCGACAAGGAACTGGATAACTTCGTCAACCACTGGCTGCCGCGCCAGGTGTTCTACCACGGCGACGTGAACCGCCTCACGACCGACCCGCAGACGCGCAACTACCTGCAGGACAATATGGGCATGAGCTTCGTGCGTCCATCCGTGATGCGGGCCGCCTTCCTGCATGCGCTCAGCCAGCAGGAAGCTTCCGGCGCCATGCCCGACGGGATCCTGCTGGTGGCCGGCGCGCAGCTCAAGTACATCAACCAGGTGCCGCACACCGACCATTGCGTGTGGCTGCCCGTATGCTTGCAGGCTTACCTCGACGAGACGGCCGATTACGCCATGCTCGATGAAACCGTGGCCGATGCGCAGGGGCGTGGCGAGAGCGCGTTTGCGCGCGTCGGGCGCGCCATGGACTGGCTGCTGGCCGAACGCGATCATCGCGGCCTGTCGTTCATCGCTCAGGGCGACTGGTGCGATCCGATGAACATGGTGGGCTACAAGGGGCGCGGCGTGTCCGGCTGGCTGACATTGGCGGCGGCGTACGCGCTCACGCTGTGGGCTGGCGTGTGCGAGCAATGCGGCGAGGCCGGAAAGGCGCGCCACTTCCGCGTCGGCGCGGCGGCGATGAATGCGGCGGCCAATGCGCATCTGTGGGATGGCGCCTGGTTCGCGCGCGGCATTACGGATGACGATGTGAAGTTCGGCGTGAGCACGGATGCGGAAGGGCGCATCTACCTCAATCCGCAGGCGTGGGCGATCCTGAGCGGGGCCGCCGATGGCGCGCAGACGGCCAGCATGCTGGCCGAAGTCGAGCGCCAGCTGTATTCGCCGTATGGCGTGACGATGTTCGCGCCGCCGTACAGCGCGATGCGCGACGATGTCGGGCGGGTGACGCAGAAGCACCCCGGGTCGGCGGAAAATGGCGCGGTGTACAACCACGCGGCGGTTTTTTACATTTTCAGCTTGTACGGCATCGGCCAGTCCGAGCGCGCGCACATGCTGCTGCGGCAAATGATTCCGGGGCCGGACGATGCCGACTATCGGCAGCGCGGGCAGCTGCCGGTGTTCATTCCCAATTACTACCGGGGCGCACACCGCGAGTATCCGCGCACGGCGGGCAGGTCGAGCCAGTTGTTCAATACGGGGACCGTGTCGTGGGTGTACCGCTGCATTGTCGAGGGCTTGTGCGGGCTGAAAGGCGATGTGGACGGGCTGACGATCAATCCGCAGATGCCGGCCGGGTGGCAGCGCATGGATGTGGAGCGCGATTTTCGCGGGGCGCGCTTTCACGTGCATGTCGAGCGCGCGGAGGTGGAGGGGGTGATGGTCAGGCATGAGGGTAAATTTTTACCGGAGGCGCGCATGACCGGGGTCGTGGCGGGGGCGGAGTACCGGCTGGATGTATTTGTGCCCTGAGCGCGTGGTTCGTGATTGCCCGATTACCCGATCACCCGATAACCCGTCGTACCCGCGCCAAGGCGGCACTCGGCGGGTACCCAAGTTTTCGTTGGTCCGCATGGAACTTGGATACCCGCCTGCGCGGGTACGACGGGGTTAATGGGTACGACGGCGTTAATGGGTACGGCGGCGTTAATGGGCACGACGGGTGCGCCAACAGAGCTACGCGCTCTCGCGCGCCATCAGCGTAAACCCCAGGTCGATCCGCGTCAGCGGCGGCGTCTCGCCTTTGATCAGCGCGCGCAGCAGGCTGGCCGCCTCGAACCCGATCTGGTAGCGTGGCGTACCGATCGTGGTCACCGAGGGCGTCATCCATGCCGACGCCGGCAAATCGTTAAACCCGCACACCGCCAGCTGCCCCGGCACCGCGATCCCGCGCCGCTGGCACTGGTAAATCGCGCCATGCGCCAGGTCGTCATTGCAGCAGAAAACCGCGTCGCAGTCCGGCGCCTGGTCCAGCATCCGCCCCAGCAGCTCGGCCCCCAGCGCGATGGTTGACGGTTCGCCCACCATCAGCTCCAGGCGCGCATCAAGCAGGCCCGCGTCGCTCATCGCCTTGCGGTAGCCGTCGGCGCGGCGCAGGGTGCGTTCGTCGAGCTGGGCGCCGATGAAGCCGATGCGGGTGTAGCCCTTCCCGATCAGATGGCGCGCCATCGCATATCCCGCGTCGAACTGCGAAAACCCGACCGACACCTGCCCTGGCGCGCTTCCCAGGTCCATCATCGACACCACCGGCACGCCACAGGTGGCCAGCATCTGCGTCACCCGCGCACTGTGGCTCAGGCTGGAGAGCAAAATCCCGTCCGGGTTCGATTGCAGATAAATACCCAGCAGCTTTTCTTCCTCGGCATCGGAATAGCGGGTGTTGCCGATCAATAGCTGGTAGTTGCTGGCCCCCACCGCATCCTGGATGCCCTCCAGCACGGCGGTGAACACGGCATTCGACAGCGACGGCACCAGCACCACGATCACATTCGACTGCGCCGAGGCCAGCGCGCGCGCGGCGCGGTTCGGCACGTAGCCGAGTTCGGCAACAGCGAGTTCGACCCGCTCGCGCACGGGCGCCGATACCAGCGCCGGCTGGTTCAGTGCGCGCGAGGCAGTCATGGCCGATACCCCGGCATGCGCGGCCACCGCAGCGAGCGTGGTTTTACCGCTGGCCCGACTCTTGTTGCTGCTCGTTTTGCTCATGAAGTCACTGGTCGCGATAACATTATGAAAAGTTTTGTCGGATTTCATCCCCAATGGGCATGCTTTCTGTCAAAACAAGAGAAGTTTCCATGGGGAATTTTCTACTTGTGTGTGTTCACGCACAGAAGTGGGGCATACGGCGGACTATAGTGGAACTGTCTCTTTCAGGACATCCCTAGTTTTGGACTTCGCCCGCTCTGATACAGCGGGCATTTTTTTGCCTGGACGAAAAGCGTTAGGATCGCTACACGGGGAAAAACGGGGCGCGGCAGGACGCCGCGCCGCCAGCTTATATCAGGGCCGAGGTCAGGCTGCTCACTTCGGCGGCCGATTCTTCCAGGATGCTGTTGAGCGTGCCATCGCCGATGACGAAGTCGATGGTGGCGGCCGCCTGGCGCGAGGTCGCAGCGGCGCGCTCGTACAGGGGCGAGGGGACGGGCGCCAGGTCGTTGGCCAGCAACAGGGTGTCGCCCAGGGTTTCGGGCGGCAGCGCGCGCATGCCCACCCACAGGGCCTCGATGGCCGCCATGACCGGTGCCGGCACGCCCAGGCGTTGCAGGACGCAGCGGCCGATGATCTGTTCGCCATGTTCGATCCAGTCGTCCGGTTCGCCTTCGAACAGGCCAGGGAACTCATCTGCGCGCGAGAGCATGTAAAAGCCGCCCACCTCGTGTACGATGCCGGCGAACATCGCCGTCTCCGGGTCGAGATTGGCCACCCGCCGCGCGATCACCTGCGACAGCGCCGCCACGTGGGCAGAGTGCTGCCACAACTGGTTGGCCTTGGCGCGCAGGGAAGGTTCGGTGATTTTGCTGTCGAGCTGGCGCACGATGACCGCCGCGCCCAGCGCGTTGAGGGTGCGAAATCCCACCCGCTGCACGGCCGTGCGCACATTCGTCACTTCATTGCCGGAACGGTTGTAGGCGACCGAATTGGCGATCGCCACGGTGCGCGCCGCCAGCAGCGGCTCGGCCTGTACCAGGCGGGCCGCCGTATCGGCATGACAGTCGGGATCGTTCAGCGCGCGCTGCAGCTTGAGCGTGGCGTCGACGTTGGTCGGAAAACTCAGTTCCCCCCGGCTTGCTTGAGCAGCGATGCTCTTGTACGCTTCGAGTCTGTCCATGAAAAAATTATACTCCGATAACCCAGCCGTGTTTGTCGTAAAAACGTGCTTTAAAGCATTAATCTACGCGCCACCCGGACACCCCGCTCACGGGGCTGGCCGGTGGACACGGCCTGGCGATCAGGGCTCGCTGAAGATCGCGTCGCAGCCATCCTGGGTCGCTTCGGTATCCTGCAACTCATCGATCAGGCCCAGGTCGAACAATTCCTCGACTGCATTCATGAAACTGTTCAGCTTGGTTGCACCGATCAGGCGATAGATGTCGCCGGCTTCGTTGCGCACGCCGATCAGCATTTTTTCCTGGCGCACTTCGTCCGGCGTGGCCACGTTGAGCAGGAGGTTGCCGATGATGTGCTTGTCAAAATGGGCGGGCTTTTTGCCTTCGAGCAGAGTCGTTTTCAATCTTCTTCCTTGTGTTGTTGTGATGTGGGGCAAACGGCATGCTGGGCGATCACTTGCTTCAGTTGGTGCAAGCTGGCATCGATGGCATCGAAATCGGTGTCCGAGAGCGACGAAAACAATTGCCTGCCGTGCTCGACCACCTTGGGAAAGACATCCTGGAACACCGCCTCGCCGCAGGCCGTCAGGCGCACGTAAAACGAGCGCTTGTCGTCGCAGTTGCGTTCGCGCGCAACCAGGCCTTTCTGTTCCAGGCGGTCGATCACGCCGGTCAGCGTGCCCTTGGTGATCAAGGTTTTCTCGCCCAGTTCCTTGTACGTCATGCCCTGTGTATTGCCGAGCGTGGCGATGATATCGAACTGGGCATGCGTCAAGCCGCACTGGCGCACCGATTCGCCCGAAAAGCGCTCGAAGCTCTGCAGGCACTCGGCCAGCAAGCGCACACTCCTTAAATAACGTTCCCCCATAGGCCGTGATTATAGCTGGCTGCGCCCGGTTTGACGGCGGCACGCGGGCTTATGCGGGCTGTGCGGCCCCGGTATCCCTCGCACTGATGCTGATTTGATACAGCGCGCAGGCGGGGGGGTGGCTTGGCGTGGCCCGGCCTGGCGCGGCGCGGCCGGCTCCGGGCAGGTTCGTTGATCTCCGGTATGATAGTCGGCCAATGGAAATCCGCGGCGCCTTGCTGGCGCTGGTCCTTTTGTCATGACGCACTTTGCAGACGCACCCATGCCCGTCCAATGCCACTAGCCAAACTCGCCCGCCTGGCGCAAGAAACACCGCTGCGCGTGCTCCTCATCAACGCCGGCGAACCTGACGCGCTGACCTGGGCCGGCCTGTTCCAGCCGCTGCGCCTGGCTGCCAAGATCCTCGGTCCCGAGCGCTTGCACGTGGACGTGCGCAGTCCCGACAAGTTTGCCGCCGACGCCCAGCGCCACTGGCATCTGGTGCTGCTGGTGGCGGACGAAGCGCAAGCCTCGCTGAAACCGGCCAACAGCCGCGTTTTGATCGAGCGCTGCCGCGCCGCGCCGTTCTGGGGCGGGGTTGGGGCGGGGGTGCTGTGGCTGGCCGACGCGGGCGTGCTGAACGGCGTGCGCACGGCGCTGCCGTGGGCGCTGTACGCCGAGGTCGACACGGTGGCCGACCGTGCCGTGTTCACCCCGAACCTGTTCGAGATCGACGACAACCGGCTCACCTGCTGTGGCGGCGCGGCCAGCATCGACTTTGCGCTGAACCTGGTCGAGATCATTTTCGGGGCGGGGGTCCAGGCGCGCATCAAGGAAACGCTGTGCATCGACCGCGTGCGCGGCAAGGAAGAGCGGCAGCGGGTGGCGCTTCAGGCGCGTTTCGGCGCGCTGCAGCCCAAGCTGACCGAAGCGGTGACCTTAATGGAAGCGAACATCGAAGAACCGCTGTCGACGGACGACATTGCCAATCTGGTGGGGATATCGCGGCGCCAGCTGGAGCGGCTGTTCAAGCAATACCTGGGTAGCCTGCCATCGCGCTACTACCTGGAGCTGAGGCTGCAGCGCGCGCGCCAATTACTGCTCGACACCCATTACTCGATCGTCCAGGTCGGGCTGATGTGTGGCTTTTCGAGCGGCTCGCACTTCTCGACCGCCTTCGGCGCCCTGTTCGGCAACACCCCGCGCGAAGAACGCCAGCGCAAACTCGCCGCCCCACCCACCTCAACTCCACACCGGGGTCTGACCTCTGATTAGCAATAATTGGAAGTCCACACCGGGGTCTGACCTCTGATTAGCAATAATTGCGCATCGTCCACGGATCATGCCTCTGAATCGGCAACGTTGGGCGCACGTTTTCGTGCCGGCACGGTCGCCGGGTGCGCCGGACGCCACTTTTGTCAGCTTTTCGGCAATTAATTTCTAATCAGAGGTCAGACCCCGGTTGTGGGCGTGCTTCACCGGGGTCAGACCCCGGTTGGGGAAGTTTTGGCGGCGAGCAAAAATGAAAATGCTTGTCGCGTATTCAAAAGATGTTTGGGGCTGCTGTTCTTATAATGGTCCGACGTGCCCAGCGGTTTCCCCCTGGTACGCCCTACTAACATTGGATGAGGAATGCCATGAACGCAAAGCTTGAAACGGGTGCAACCACGCGGCCGGTGACCAGACAAACCTTCGACGACGTCCTCGTCCCAACCTACGCGCCCGCCGCGATGGTGCCCGTGCGCGCCGCCGGCCTCGATCTGTGGGACCAGAACGGCAAGCATTACCTCGATTTCACCTCCGGCATCGCCGTTTCCAGCCTCGGCCATTGCAATCCGACCCTGGTCGCCGCCCTGACCGCTCAGCTCAACAACGTCTGGCACCTCGGCAATGGCTACACCAACGAGCCGGTCCTGCGCCTGGCCCTGGCCCTGACCGAAGCGACCTTCGCCGACCGCGCGTTCTTCTGCAGCTCCGGCGCCGAAGCGAACGAAGGCGCCCTCAAGCTGGCGCGTAAGTACGCCCACACCAAATTCGGCCCGCACAAGTCGCGCATCATTTCCTGCCTGTCGTCGTTCCACGGCCGTACCCTGTTCACCGTGTCGGTCGGCGGCCAGCCGAAATACACCGAAGGCTTCGAGCCACTGCCGCAAGAGATCCACCACATTCCGTACAACGATATCGAAGCGGCCCGCGCCGCCATCGGCGACGACGTGTGCGCGGTCATCGTCGAGCCGATCCAGGGCGAAGGCGGCGTCATTCCAGGCGATCCGGCCTACCTGAAAGTGCTGCGCGAACTGTGCGACAAAACCGGCGCCCTGCTCATTTTCGACGAAGTGCAGTCCGGCGTGGGCCGCACTGGCGCCCTGTACGCCTACATGGACAAGGGCGTCACGCCCGACATCCTGACCAGCGCCAAGGCACTCGGCAACGGCTACCCGATCGGCGCCATGCTGACCACGCACGAGATCGCAGCCCACTTCGGCGTCGGCTCGCACGGCACCACCTACGGCGGCAATCCGCTGGCCGCCACCGTGGCGCTGAACGTGATCGAAACGATCAACCAGCCAGCCTTCCTGGCACGCGTCAAGGAAGCGTCGGACAATATCTTCGCCAACCTGCGCAAACTGGCCGCCGACTACCCGCAAGTGTTCGGCGAAGTGCGCGGCAGCGGCTTGCTGATTGGCTTGCCGGTCGCGGAAGCGTTCAAGGGCCGTGCGAAAGACATCACCAAGGCCTGTGAAGCGCTCGGCCTGATGCTGCTCATCGCCGGCACCGACGTGGTGCGCTTCGCGCCCGCCCTGATCGTCAGCGACGAACAGATCGCCGAGGCCGACCGCATCCTGCGCGCCGCCGTCGACGGCATGCTCAACGCGGCTCCCGCCAAGTAATCAGTTGGACACGGCCGGCGCGGCACTCGCCGCGGCCGGCCGCGGCACGCTTTGCCTATAAAGGGAAATCACATGTTTGTTGTCCGTCCGGTTGAACTGTCGGATATCGACGCCCTCGAAACGTTGGCAGCAGTGACGATGCCGGGCGTGCATACCTTGCCGAAGACGCGCGAGAAAATCGCCGCCTCGGTCGAACGTTCGATCGCTTCCTTCGCCGCCCATGTCGACATTCCGAGCGAAGAGTCGTACCTCTTCGTGCTCGAACAGCAGGCCACCCGCGCCATTGTCGGCACCGCCGCCATCTTCGCGTCGGCCGGTTCCAACGGCACCTATTTTTCGTTCCGTAACGACGTCATCCAGCAGGTCTCGCGCGACCTCAATATCAGCCACAGCGTGCATGCGCTGACGCTCTGCTCGGAATTGACCGCGTACTCCCAGCTGTCCGGCTTTTACGTCACCAACCGCAGTTCGGCGGGCCTGGAAGCGGCCCTGCTGTCGCGCGCACGCCTGCTGTTCGCGGTACTCGCGCCGCACCGTTTCGGCGACCGCTTCTTCGTCCCTCTGGCCGGCGTCACTGACAAGAACGGCCAGTCGCCGTTCTGGGAAGCGCTGGGCCGCAAATTCTTCAAGATGGATTTCCTCGAGGCCGAACGGGTCATCGGCGGCGCGCGCAACCGCACCCTGATCGTCGAACTGATGCCGCACTATCCAGTCTACGTGCCGCTGCTGCCGGGCGACGCCCAGGCGGCCATGGGCCAGATCCACGGCGACGGCGAACTCGCTTTCAACCTGCTGACCGAGGAAGGCTTCGAGGCCGACGATTACGTCGATATCTTCGACGGCGGCCCGATCCTGCAAGCCCACAAGAACGCGCTGCGCACCTTCGCCGGCTCGATGCCGCGCCGCGTGGCGCCGCTCGATGCGGGCATGTCGTCCGAGCTGCCGGTGATGTACGCGGTCGCCGCCAGCAACGAGCAGAATTTCCGCGCCATCACCGTCTCGTGCCCGTCCGCCGAAGGCAGCGACACCGTCTTCCTGCCGCAGGACGCGCAGGACGCGCTGATGGTGGCCCCGGGCGATAACGTCATTTGCGTCAGAATCTGAAAGAGAACCCTATGCTAGTTGTACGCGCAATTCACGCGTCCGATCTGGATGCCCTGATCGAACTGGCGCGCCAGGTCGGCAGCGGCATGACCACGCTCAAACCGGACCGCAAGATGCTGGGCGACCGTGTCTCGGTGGCCGTGGCTTCCTTTGCCGAGACCATCCCGCCCGAACAGCGCGACTACATGTTCGTGATGGAAGACACCACCAGCGGACGCCTGGCCGGCGTGTGCGCGATCAAGGGCGCGGTCGGCCTGGACGAGCCGTTCTATAACTACCGCATCGGCACCCTGGTCCACTCCAGCCGCGAACTCGATGTGTTCACGCGCATGGACACGCTGTACCTGTCGAACGACCTGACCGGCGCCACCGAACTGTGCTCGCTGTTCCTGCATCCGGATTACCGCAGCGGGAACAACGGCAAGTGGCTCTCGAAAAGCCGCTTCCTGTTCATCGCCCAGTTCCCGCACCTGTTCACGGCCAAGCTGATCGCCGAAATGCGCGGCTACCAGCTTGACGACGGCAGCTCGCCGTTTTACGAAGGCCTGGGACGCCACTTCTTCAAGATGGATTTCAACCACGTCGATCACCTGACGGCGATGGGCAAGAAGTCCTTCATCGCCGAACTGATGCCGCGCCAGCCGCTGTACGTGGCCTACCTGCCCGAATCGGCGCAGGAAGTGATCGGCAAGGTGCACCTGTCGACCGCCCCCGCGCGCCGCCTGCTGGAGCAGGAAGGCATGCACTTCGAAGGCTACGTCGACATTTTCGACGCCGGCCCGGTGCTGCAGGCGCGCGTGTCGGAACTGCGCGCCATGCGCGACAGCACGGTGGCCACGGTCGATGCCGGCGCCACGCCGCTTGATACCGATCCGCTGCTGGTATCGAACACCAAGCTCAATGATTTTCGCATGATCGTCGCACACGCCAATCCGGTCTCGGGCAAGCTTGCCCTGACCCCGGACGAACAGGCGCTGCTGCATTGCCAAGGCGGCGACACGGTTCGCACGCTGTCACTCAATGTAAGGAAAAATGTCCATGTCTGATTCGAGTAACGTAGTAAGTAACTTCGTCAACGGCGAGTGGCTGGCCGGCAGCGGCGCTGAACTTGTCACCATCGATCCCTCCACCGGCAAGCAGACCTGGAGCAGCCTGGAGTCGACCGCCGACGATGTGGCGCGCGCCGTGCAGTCCGCGCGCACCGCCTTCGACGCCTGGGCCTTGACCCCGCTCTACGAACGCATCGCCCTGTGCGGCCGCTTCCGCGACCTGCTCAAGGCCAACGCCGAGGACCTGGCGCAAACCATTTCCGAAGAAGTCGGTAAACCATTGTGGGAAGCCCGCACCGAAGTGGCCACCATGGCCAACAAGGTGGATATTTCGGTGCAGGCTTACGGCGCGCGCACTGGCGAAGTGGCGGCCAAGGTCGCCGACGGCGATGCCGTGCTGCGTCACCGCCCGCATGGCGTGTTCGGCGTGTTTGGCCCGTATAACTTCCCCGGCCACCTGCCCAACGGCCATATCGTCCCGGCCCTCATCGCCGGCAACACGGTGGTGTTCAAGCCGAGCGAGTACGCACCGCGCACGGCCATCAAGACCGTGCAGCTGTGGCAGCAGGCCGGCGTGCCGGCCGGCGTGATCAACCTGGTCAACGGCGGGCGCAATACCGGCGTCGCGCTGGGCCAGGATGCGGGCCTCGACGGCGTGCTGTTTACCGGCAGCTGCCAGACCGGCGTCGCGCTGCACAAGCAGTTCGGCGGCCAGCCGGGCAAGATGCTGGCGCTGGAAATGGGCGGGAATAATCCGCTGGTGGTGTGGGACGTCAAAGATGTCGACGCCGCCGTGCATCACGCCGTGATGTCGGCGTTTATCTCGGCCGGCCAGCGCTGCACCTGCGCGCGCCGCCTGGTGGTGCAGGACAGCCCGGCCGGCGAAGCTTTCGTGAAACGCCTGGTCGAAGTCGCATCCACCCTGACCGTGGGCGCGTCCAACGCCGAACCGCAACCGTTCATGGGCCCCGTGGTATCGAGCGCCGTGGCGGCGCGCCTGGTGCAGGCGCAGGCCGACATGGCAGCCAAGGGCGGCACCGTGCTGCTGCAAATGAAGCAGCTCGACCCGAACGCCGGTTTTGTCACGGCCGGCATCGTCGATGTTACCAACGCCACCGGCATCCCGGACGAAGAGTGGTTCGGACCGCTGCTGCAAATCATCCGCGTCAAGGATTTCGCCAGCGCCGTGAAGGTCGCCAACGCCACCGAATTCGGCCTGGCCGCCGCGCTGCTGTCGAACGATGAAGCGCTGTGGAAGCAGTTCTCGGTGCAGGCACGCGCCGGCATCGTCAACTGGAACCGCCCCACCACGGGCGCGGCAAGCAGCGCGCCGTTCGGCGGCGTGGGCAAGTCGGGCAACCACCGCCCGAGCGCCTACTACGCGGCCGACTATTGCGCTTATCCGGTCGCTTCGATCGAAACGAGCGAACTTGACATGCCGGCCAAGCTGTCGCCCGGTCTCACTTTCTAGGATCCACCATGCAAAGCGCACGCGAATTCAACTTCGATGGCCTGGTCGGGCCGAGCCATAACTACGCCGGCCTTTCGTTCGGCAACGTCGCCTCTTTCAGCAATGTGAAGAGCGCGTCGAACCCGCGCGAGGCGGCCTTGCAGGGCCTGGCCAAGATGCGCGAACTGGCCGCGCGCGGCTTTGCGCAGGCGGTCATGCCGCCGCAGGCGCGTCCCAACTTCCGCCTGCTGCGCCGCATCGGCTTCACCGGCACCGACGCCGACGTGCTGGCGCGTGCCTACCGCGAGGCGCCCGTGATCCTGGCGTGCGCCTATTCGGCTTCATCCATGTGGACCGCCAACGCGGCCACGGTCAGCCCGTCGGCGGACACCTTCGACGGCCGCGCGCACTTCACGGCCGCCAACCTGAATAACAAGCTGCACCGCTCGGAAGAGCATCTGCAATCGACCCGCACGCTGCGCGCGCTGTTCGCCGACGAGCGCCATTTTGCGGTGCACGAAGCGCTGCCGCCAACGTCGGCCTTCGGCGACGAAGGCGCTGCCAACCATACGCGTTTTAGCGCCTCCCACGGCGGCAAGGGCGTCGAGTTCTTCACCTATGGCCGGGTGGAGTTCGATCCGTCCGCGCCGGCCCCTAAAAAATACCCGGCACGCCAGACCCTGGAAGCGTCGCAAGCCATCGCGCGCCTGCACGGGCTGGACTCGGCACGCACCGTGTTCGCCGCGCAAAACCCGGACGTGATCGACCAGGGCGTGTTCCACAACGACGTCATCGCGGTCGGTAACGGCAATGTGCTGTTCTATCACGAGCAAGCCTTCCACGACGAAGGCGCGGTATTGAATTCGCTCAGGAATGCGCTGGCCGGCGTCGAGACCGAACTGACGGCGATCCGCGTGGCCAGCCAGGTGGTGGCGGTGGGCGACGCGGTGGCCAGCTACCTGTTCAACAGCCAGCTGCTCACCAAGCCTGACGGCACCATGGCGCTGGTGATTCCCCAGGAATGCCAGGAAAACCGCGCCGTGGCGCGCTACCTCGAAGAACTGGTCGCCAGCGGCGGCCCGGTCGACGAACTGATTCACTTCGACCTGCGCCAGAGCATGCGCAACGGCGGCGGGCCTGCCTGCCTGCGCCTGCGCGTGGCGCTCACCGGGGCGGAAAGCGCGGCCATGCACCAGGGCGTGATCATGACCGAGGCGCTGTACGACACCCTGGTCGCGTGGGTAGGTAAATACTACCGCGACCACCTCGAACCGAAAGACCTGGCCGACCCCCAGCTGGCGCTTGAATGCAGCGCCGCACTGGAGGAGTTGAGCCGCATCCTGGGACTGCCCGGCCTGTACGACCTGACGTAGAATACCGCCAGCCGGACGGTGCCCCCTATTTGGGCGGGTAAACCCGCCTACCTGCAAATCGCGAACGCGCCGCCACAAGCAGGCGCCGGACCGATGGAATACAAACCAAGCAACGGAGAAGCAACGATGAAACAGATGCCACAAGATTTGCGTAAACAGACGCTGGACCTGATCAATGCGAGCCAGCCTGCCGCCGATGGCGGCCAGGTGCCGGCCCTGATCACCGCCTGGCTCGGTTCGCTCGACGACGAAGATCTCGCGGGCACGTCGCCGGGCAATCTGGCGCCGGTCCTGCGCGACGGCTTTACGCAAGCAGCCCGGCGCACCGCCGCCGGCTGCCAGATCGCGCAGCTGCGCTACTCCGATGGCCGCGGCGGACAAGCCACGGCCCTGCTGGTCCTCAACGATGACATGCCGTACCTGGTCGATTCGATCGTCATGGCGATGCGCAAGCAGCGCGTGGCCGTCAATGGCGTGATGAATTCCGTGCTGGCCGTGCGCCGTGACGCCAGCGGCACCGCCGTCGCCGTCGGCGAAGCCGGCGCACCGCTCGAATCCGTGGTCCTGTGCCTGCTGGCCGAAGACCTGGGCGCCGACGAACTGGCCGCGCTGGTCGCCAAGCTGCACATGGTGGCGCGCGACGCCGCCGTGGTGCGCCGCGATTCCGTCGCGATGGGCGACCGCCTGACCGCGGTGGCCGCTGCTGCCGCCGCCAACGGCACCGAAGGCCAGGAAGCCGCTGCCTTCCTGGAGTGGGCCAAGAACGAAGGCTTCGAGCCGTTCGGTTACGCCTACTACGTCGTCAAGGCCGGCGAGCGTGAACTGGAACGCGATATCCCGAGCCGCATCGGCGTGCTGCAGGATACCTCGCACCCGGTCTACGGCACTTGCCTGGCCAATATTCCGGGCGACTTCGATACCCTCTCCAAGCGCCTCGATGCGCTGTCGATCGTCAAGGCCGACGTCGAAGGCACGCTGCACCGCGACCAGCCGCTCGACTTCATCGGCGTGCGCGACACCGACGCCCAGGGCAATATCCGCGGCGAGCATTGCTTCGTCGGCCTGTTCACCCGCGCCGCCACCGCCACCCCGCTGGCGCGCCTGCCGTTCGCGCGCGGCCGCGTGGCCAAGGTCCTGAGCCTGGCCGGCGTGCGCCAGGAAGGCTTCCGTGCCGAGAAATTCCTCGAAATCCTCGAATCGCTGCCGCGCACCGAAGCGCTGGAAGCCGATCCGGAATGGCTGTCGCAGGTGTGCAGCTCGGTCGTGTCGCTGTACAAGCAGCCGCGCGCCAAAGTGTTCGCGCGCCGCGACGTCTACGCGCGCCACCTCAATGTGCTGGTCTACATGCCGCGCGAGCGTTACAGCGCCAGCGTTGCCGCCAGCCTGGCCCACGCGCTGAAAGAAAGCTCGGGCGCGACCGACGTGCGTTCGCAAACCCTGGTGGCCGACGGCCCGCTGGCCCGCGTGTACCTGATCGCCCACGCCGCGCGCAATCCGCTCGACCTCGAAACCGATATCCAGCAGCCGCTCCTGTCGGTGCTCGACGGCTGGCACGACAAGTTCGCCGCCCTGACCGATAACGTGTTCGATGTACCGACCCGCAGCACCCTGCGCAAGCTCTGCTCGACCCTGCCGGTCAACTACGTCAGCGCCACCGCGCCGGCGGTCGCCTTCCGCGACCTCAATGCCATCCTGCACAACGGCCACGCCGGCCGCGTATCGGTGCGTGTGGAGTCCGACGACGCCGGCAGCGCCACCATCCGCCTGTACTCGGTGGACGGCGTGCCGTCGCTGTCGCGCATCCTGCCGGCGCTGCATAATGCCGGCGTTGCCATCGACCGCGAACAGACGTACGCGATTGCCGTGGCCGACGGCAGCCGCCATTTTGTTACCAGCCTGGCGGTCGACGCCGAAAGCGCGGCCAAGCTGGCCAAGCCGAACGTGGTGACCGTGGCGCAGGAACTGTTTGCCTCGCTGTTCAACAATGAAGCCGAAGATGGCCGCATGAACGGGCTGGTGATCGAAGGCGGCTTGCGCATGCGCGAAGTGCAGCTGATCCGCGCCTACATCAGCTACTGGCGCCAGACCGGCAGCAAATTCTCGGTGCGCTACATGGCCGACACCCTGCGCCGCCAGCCGGTGCTGGTCAAGGAACTGGTCGAAGGCTTCCGCCAGCGTTTCGATCCATCCGTGCCGGAAGAGCAGCGCCTGGCCGCGGCCGAGCGCATCGCCGCCATCAAGACCAGCCTTGCCACCGTCAACCATGCCGACACCGAGGAAATCGTCGCCGCCCTGGTCGACCTGATCCTGGCCACCGTGCGTACCAACTACTTCCAGAACGAGCAGCAAGGCGACAAGATCATCTTCAAGTTCGACACCAGCAACCTGGCCCTGGTGCCGGAACCGCGTCCGTACCGCGAGATCTACGTGTTCTCGCGCCGCTTCGAAGGCGTGCACCTGCGCGGCGGCCCGGTCGCCCGTGGCGGTCTGCGCTGGTCGGACCGCATGGAAGACTACCGCACCGAAGTGCTGGGCCTGGTCAAGGCGCAGATGGTCAAGAACGCGGTCATCGTGCCGGCCGGATCCAAAGGCGGTTTTGTCTGCAAGCAGATGCCGAAGGACGCCGTGCGCGAAACCATCGCCGCTGAAGGCGAAGCAGTCTACCGCCTGTTCATTGCCAGCCTGCTGGAAGTGACCGACAACCGCGTGCGCGGCGCCATCGTGCCGCCAGCGGACACGGTACGCTACGACCAGGACGATCCGTACCTGGTGGTCGCCGCCGACAAGGGCACCGCAACTTTTTCGGACATCGCCAACAGCATCGCGGTCAAGCGCGGCTTCTGGCTGGGCGACGCGTTTGCGTCGGGCGGCTCGAACGGTTACGACCACAAGAAAATGGGCATCACCGCCAAGGGCGCGTTCGAAGCGGTCAAGCGCCACTTCTACGAGATGGACCACGATATGAACACCACCCCGATCACCATGGTCGGCGTGGGCGACATGTCGGGCGACGTGTTCGGTAACGGCGTGCTGCTGTCGCGCCAACTGAAAGTGCTGGCCGCGTTCGACCACCGCCACATCTTCCTCGACCCGACTCCGGACGTCGTTACCTCGTTCGCCGAGCGCGAGCGCATGTTCGCGCTGCCACGCTCGTCGTGGGAAGACTACAACAAGGACCTGATTTCGGCGGGCGGCGGCGTGTTCCCGCGCAGCGCCCGTTCGATCGAACTGTCGCCGCAAGTGCGCGCCGCGCTCGACATCACCGAAACCGTGCTGCCGCCTGAAGAACTGATGCACCGCATCCTGCTCGCGCCAGTGGACCTGTTCTACAACGGCGGCATCGGTACCTACATCAAGGCATCGACCGAAACCCACGCGCAGGTCAAGGACCGTGCCAACGACAATATCCGCGTCGACGGCAACCAGCTGCGCTGCAAGGTGGTGTCCGAAGGCGGTAACCTGGGCGCGACCCAGAACGGCCGTATCGAATTCGCCCTTGCCGGTGGCCGCATCTTCACCGATGCGATCGACAACTCGGCCGGCGTGGATTGCTCGGACCATGAAGTGAACGTCAAGATCTGGCTCGACACGGAAGTCAATGCCGGTGAACTGCCGGAAGCTGACCGCAACCGCATCCTCAACGAGATGACCCTGGACATCGAAGACCTGGTCCTGCGCGACAACACCCTGCAAACCCACCTGCTGGTGCGCGAAGTGCAGGCCCAGGTGGACCCTGCGGTGGTCGACGGTTACGCGGCGCTGATCACCAGCCTGGAAGCGGAAGGTGCGCTTTCGCGCGAACTGGAACAGCTGCCGACCGACGCCGAACTGCAGCGCCGCAAGACGCTGGGCGCCGGCCTCACGGCGCCGGAACTGGCGGTGGTGATTGCCAACGTCAAGAACCGCTTCAAGCGCCTGCTGGCCGCGCTGCCGCTGACGGAACTGAGCTGGGCCGAGTCGGTGCTCAAGCCTTACTTCCCGGCGCAGCTGGTCGCTACCCGTAACGCGCTGGCGCACCCGCTGGCCAATGCGATCCTGGCGACCGTGCTGGCCAATGAATCGGTCAACCGCTGCGGTCCGCTGATGATCCGCGACCTCGCTAGCGCCCACCAGGTCGACGAGACCGAGGTGGTCAAGGCCTGGGGCCAGTCGTGGTCCGCGCTGCACCTGGCGCCGATCTTCGCCGCCCTGGATGCGGATGCCTTGAGCGTGCCGCGCGCTGTGTCGGTCAAGGTCGATGCGCGCACCCGCGTGCTGTTCAAGGCGATCGTCGAAGGCGTGCTGTCGGCACCAAGCGCCACGGGCGGCATGCAAGAATTGTCGCGCCTGTTCGCCCAGCCGGAAATGCTCAAGCAGCTGCTGCCGGCAACTGCCGATGCCGATGCTTTCGTGTCCCTGCCTGCATCGTTCACGCATGCCTGGAAAGCGGTCGACGCGATCGAAGCGGTGGCCACCTTCCTGTTCGCGGCGGTGTCGGTCAACCGTCCGGCGGGCATGAGTCTGGCGCAATTCCTGCAGGTGGGGATGGCGCTGCGCGGCCAGGCCGGCATCGATACGCTGGAACGCGGCCTCAAGCTCGCGCCGCACAGCAAGTCGCAGGAGCAGTTGCGCAACTACGCGATGCAGGCACTGCGCCGCACCCAGCAACGCCTGTTGCAGCAAGTGCTGGCCCGTTCCAGCGATGGCAGCGACACCCTGGAAGCGGTTGAAGTGGTGACCAACACCATGGGCTTGTCGGGCTACGCGCCGGCGGTCGACCTGGAACAGGCGATGCTGGACGTGTGGGCCTTGTCCGAGGCGACCAACGCGGCGCCGGTGGCGGCGTAAATGACCGCCTACGTTCCACCAACGGCAGCGGAAGGGGGCGCGCAGGCGCTTCCCGCCGCCGTGCGGGCGCTGGCCGGCGCCGATTTCGGCGTGCTGGCCAAGCGCTTCCTTGATGCCGGTTTCAGCGTGCTGCAACCGGCGCCCGGCATCGTGACGATCAAGTCCGGCAAGGCGCCCGCCTGCGCCAGCGTGATCGTGTCGGTCGGCGTGCATGGCGATGAAACCGGTCCGATCGAAGTGCTGGCGTACGTGCTCGATGCGCTGTCGCAGGGACCGGACGCGCTGGCGGTGGACTTGATGGTCTGCGTCGGCAATATCGACGCCATCGCCGCCGGCAAGCGCTTCATCGATGCGGACCTGAACCGGATGTTCCGTCCTGTTCGCGGCTCGCTCGCCAGCGCGGCGGAAGCGGCCCGCGCAGACACCATGATCGCCGCCACGGTGGCGTTCTTCGACGGTGCCGGGCCGGATCGCTGGCACCTTGACCTGCATACGGCGATCCGGCCGTCGGTGTACCCGACGTTTGCGATCGTGCCGGACCTGATCGCGGAAGAGGGCAAGTGTGCGCTGATCGCCTGGCTGGGCCAGGCCGCCATCGGCGCCATTGTCATGAATCCGCAGTCGGCCGGAACGTACAGTTATTATTCGGCCGAGTTTCACGGCGCGGCGGCAAGCACCGTGGAACTGGGCCGGGTCGGTACCCTGGGGCAGAACGATCTGAGCCTGTTCGCCGACGTCGGCACCGCGCTCGACGACCTGCTGCGCGGTGCCAAGCCGGCCGGGCCGAAAGTCGAACCGCACGTGTTCGATGTGGCGCAAGAGATCATCAAGCATAGCGACGCTTTCACGATGGCGTTCGACCGCGGCACGCAGAACTTCACCGCGCTCGGGCAGGGGCAGGTGATCGCCACCGATGGCGACATCGTGTACGCCGTCAAACATCCGGAGGAGCTGGTAGTATTCCCGAACCCGGATGTGCGCGTCGGTCTGCGCGCCGGATTGATGGTGGTGCGGACGCGTTAGCCGGCCTGGCTTGCCCCGTATCGTTTTTCGGATGATTCACAGGGCAGTCCATGAGTACCTTGTTCACACCTTTCAGTATGGGTCCGCTCACGCTGGCCAACCGCATCGCGATCGCGCCGATGTGCCAGTATTCCGCCGACGAAGGCATGGCCAGCGACTGGCACATGATCCATCTGGGCCACCTGGCATTGTCCGGGGCGGCCCTGCTGTTCCTGGAGGCGACCGCCGTGTCGCCCGAAGGACGCATTTCTCCCAAAGACCTTGGCATCTGGTCGGACGACCATGCCGCCGCGCTGGCCCCCATCGTGGCCGCCATGCGCCGCTACGCGCCGATCCGCCTGGCGATCCAGCTCGCGCATGCGGGGCGCAAGGCGTCTTCCATGGTGCCGTGGGAAGGCGGCGCGAATATCGCCATCGGCGATGGTGGCTGGCAAACGGTGGCGCCCTCGCCACTGCCGCATGCGGACGGCGAGACGGTGCCGCTCGAACTCGACGACGACGGCCTGGCGCGCGTGCGCGACGCGTTTGTCGCGGCGGCGCAGCGCAGCCATGCACTGGGCCTGGACGCGATCGAACTGCATGCGGCGCACGGCTATCTGCTGCATCAATTTTTGTCGCCGCTGTCGAACCAGCGCGGCGACCAGTACGGCGGGGCGCTGGAAAACCGCATGCGCTTTCCGCTGGAAGTATTCGCGGCGGTGCGCGCGGCGGTGCCGGCATCGATGGCGGTGGGCGTGCGCATCTCGGCCACCGACTGGGTCGACGGCGGCTGGGACCTGGAACAGAGCGTGCGTTTTTCGCAGGAGCTCAGCGCCGCCGGCGCCGACTTCATTCACGTGTCGAGCGGAGGCATTTCGCCGCTGCAGAAAATTCCGGTGGGGCCGTCGTATCAGATCGGTTTTGCCGCCCGCATCCGCGAGGAGACCGGCGTGCCGACCATCGGCGTGGGCATGATCACCGAGGCGCAGCAGGCCGAAGACATCGTCGCGCGCGGCGACGCCGACGTGGTGGCGCTGGCGCGCGCGATGCTGTTCGATCCGCGCTGGCCGTGGCATGCGGCGGCGCAGCTGGGCGCGCAGGTGGAAGCGCCGCCCCAGTACTGGCGCTCGCAGCCGCGCGAGTACAAGGACTTGTTCGGCGCGACCATGCTGGGCCAGCGCTAGGCTCGCTGGCGGGGCCCGTCAGCGCTCGCCCGTCAGGCTTGCGCGCGGCGGCGCTGGCGGCGTGCCATGGCGCCGACCATCAGCGCGCCCAGGCCGAACATGGCGTAGGTAGCCGGTTCCGGCACCGGGGACGGTGCTTGGTAGACTGCGCTGGCGAGCACGGTCATGACCAAGGTCGTCGACATGTCTTGATCGCTATTATTGTCGACGGTTAATGAAAACGGATCGGTACGAACGCCGCGATCGCCGGACTCCCCCAAGCGTTGCCTCATGAGAAACCCCAATATGGCGGGTTGTTCGGAGAAGGACAGAAACGTGGACACTTCGCCTGCAAAGTTTAGGGCGCCATGCTGCCTGGGGTCGCTGATCGACAGCGTGCTGTATCCCGTAAAAACAAGCTGCGTGTGGGCAGCGATCTGCACTTCTATCGATTGCAGAACGTAGCCGTAGGCTTTCGTGCCGGCGTCCAGTACTTCAATCCGTGAGCTTAGTTCGCCCGCCTGATCCGCGCTGCTGGCCGAAGTCGATGTGCCGTGGGTTGTGGTGGCGGTAATCGGCTCGAATTCGCCGTGTTTCGCGTTCAATTCTTTCCCCACGGATATGGCAGGGGTAATGATGTCGGAGCGCGCCATGGAGAAGTTCGGCATCAGCGTATAAGCTGCGCTGTAGTCGTCATTCGGCGTCAGATCGATCACGGTGAATGCAGGTTTGCTGATCGAGGCCCCGACGCTGATGCCGGGCGCCGCTTGCGCGGCGTGCCCGGCCAGCGCCAGGGAAAAACCGAACAGGGCGGCCGTTATGCTGGTCAGGCGGTATGTCTTTGTCATCAATTTCTTTCTTGTAGGGATAATAGCTGTCACGCGGCAAGGTTTTGCGTGAAGCGGCTTATCATAAATCCCACATTGCAAAATTGATAGCTATCTTTTGCAAGCATGTTGCCCGCGCCCGGGCAGCGTTAACCTGAGCAGGGCGGTACGTATCCTTGCTCATGCGCTGAAGGCGTGTCACCGGTGTTCTACGGATGGGTGAGGGGCACGGCGTGGCGGTTGGCGGATCTCTGTAAAACGTTTACCGTTGAACTGGTAGTAGTGGGTTCCGCCGCCTTTGTTCGTTACGGGCCCCGTGCACGATGAGCAGGCGGCTGTCGAGTTTGTATTCCAGATGGTCTTCGACGTCCGCATCCCAGCAGCACACGGTGAAGGGCAGCCAGGTGACCGCCCCCGTCCTGGCATCGATGGCGGCCGACATCGTGCAGGATGCGCCGCAGCCCCAAGTGGCCAGCACGTAGCGGCCGGCGAAGTCGGGCTTGCCGCTGGCGGCGGCACGCAGACGGGTCGCGTAGTTGCGGCTCTGTGCGTTGGCCAGCAGCGGCCTGGCGCTGGGGCCCTGATAGATGGCGGCGGCCGGGTAATCCCCGAAGCGCGGCGCGGCGCCGGCAAGCCCGGGCAAGGCTGCCAGGACGAGCGCCAGGGCGGCGGCGCCGGCCGCCGGCCGGTATTGTTGTGCCATCAATTTCTTTCGTATAGGGAGGGACGACGCGGACACGCCAGCAACTCCTCCGGCGTGCTCCCTTATCATAATTCCTATATTGCGTTGAGGGCAGTACCTTTTTTTGTCAGGTCTGCGGCTCCGCGCGGCTTACAACAAATGATCGAGCATGTCCGGCCCGAACACTTCGCGGTGCAGACGCGTCACCGGCACCCCTGCGCCGACCAGCGCCAGCCACTGGGCCTGCATGAATGGCAGCGGGCCGCACATATAGACATTGACTTCCGTACGCGGCCAGGCCGGCAGGCGCGCCACCTCCATCCATCCGGGCAAGACACCGCCGTCGTGAGCGCTTACTTCCTCGTAGAACGTGACCAGCTGCAAGTGCGGCATGACGCTTTGCGCAGCGGACATGTCAAGCCGGTGCGCGTGATGCGCGGCATTGCGGGCGGCGTGCGCAAAGATCACGCGGCGCTGCGGATTGACCTGGGCAATGCGTTTCAGTGCCGCGATCATCGGCGTAATGCCGACCCCGGCCGACAGCAGCACCAGCGGCTCGTCCGATTCGGACTCGGGGGCGAAGTCGCCGAACGGCGGCGACACCTGCAACACGCTGCCCACGCGCACATTGTCGTGAATCCAGTTCGACACCTCCCCCGCCGGCGTGCCATCCCCGGCCGCTTCGCGCTTGACCGAGATGCGCAGGCTGCCCGGCTGGGTGGTGTCGGACAGGCTGTACTGGCGAATCTGGCGATGTCCGTCGACAAAGTCGACCTCCACGCTCAGGTACTGCCCGGGTTTGCCCATGGCCACCGGTGCACCATCGTCCGCCGCCATGCGGATCGACACCACGTCCGCGCTTTCCTGCGTCACCTCGGTCACGCGCATGGCGCGCCGCTGGCCCGGGGTGATGCCGGCGTTGGCGTACATGGCGCGCTCGGCCTCGATGAACAGCGTGGCCAGCGCGTGATAAGCCTCGTCCCAGGCCGCCAGCAGCGGCGGCGTGGCGGCCTCGCCCAAGGTGCTGGCGATGGCGCCGAGCAGGTGCCGCCCCACGATCGGATAATGGTCGGCGCGAATGCCGATCGACACATGCTTGTGGACGATGCGCTCGATCACCGGCGCCAGTGCGCCCGGGTCGCCGATGTTGGCGGCGTAGGCGAACACGGCAGACGCGAGCGATTGCTGCTGCACGCCAGTCGCCTGGTTGCCCATATTGAACAGATTGCTCAGCTCAGGATGCTCGGCGAACATATTGCGATAGAACGTGGTGGTGATGGCCACGCCATGCTGGCGCAGCACGGGAACGCTGGCGTCGATGTAGGGACGGGATGCGGCAGAAATCATGGTAACCTTTCAATATGTTGCATATAAGATGCAACTTTAATGTCGTAAAAAAGACGCATATCGACGCGTCCGTGCCAACCAGCGGTGTCAGGCAGCGATGCCCTTGCCCTGGTCGAGGAACATCCTGTGCATGAGCACGATTTTCTCACCCGTGTTGCCGTGGGTGATATGGGCCAGGGTGACCTTGTCCATGGCGCCATAAAACGCATCCATGCCGGTCTTGAGGGCGGCGCGCAGCTGGCAGTCGCCGCTCAGGCGGCAACCGCTGCCTTCGCAGTCGACCAGTTCGCTGTCGCCTTCCAGCGCCCGCAATACCGTGCCGATGGACAGGGTGGCGCTATTGGCGGCCAGGCGCAGGCCGCCGTTGCGTCCGCGAATGGCGCTGACCCAGCCGGCGCGCGCCAGATGGCCCACCACCTTGACCAGATGGTTGACCGGCAATTCGAACTGGGCGGCGACTTCGGCCACCGTCACCGGCACGCGCCGCTCCCCCGCACGCGCCAGGTAAATCAGGACGCGCAGGCCGATATCGGTAAAACGGGTGAGGCGCATGGGAACTCCCGGGATGAACACATGCATTCTAGCAAAGGTGCATTGGAAATGCATGTTTAAAATACGACAGGATGTTGTTTCAGCGAAATAATTATTCTATACGCAATGATTCAGCCGTAAAATGTCCGGCCTATATGTACAGATGAGAATGCCATGTTCAAACACCTTTCCCTGGCCCTGTTCCTGCTGGCGCTCGGCTGCATGACCGGCGCCCACGCCCAGGCGCCTGGTGACGACAAGGCCGTCAGCGTCGAGCAATTCGTCGCCTCGCTCAAGCCGCAAAGCGGCAAGATCGACCTGCCCGGCGGACTGGCCACCCTGAACCTGCCCGACAGCTTCCGTTACCTCGCGCCGGCCGACGCCGAGCGCGTGCTGGTGCAGGCCTGGGGCAATCCACCCGGCCACAAAAGCCTGGGCATGATCGTGCCGGCCAGCGGCGTGATGGGCAAGGATGGCTGGGGCGTGATCATCACCTATGAAGGCGACGGCCACGTCGCGGACAATGAAGCCGATACCATCAAGTACGACGAGCTGCTCAAGGACATGCAGGAAGCGGTGCTGGAGGAAAACAAGGAGCGCAAGACCCAGGGCTACGCGGCGATGCAGCTGGTCGGCTGGGCCGAGAAGCCCAGCTACGAAAAAACCACGCACAAGATGTTCTGGGCCAAGGAATTGTCGATCGCGGGCGAGGCGGAACATAGCCTGAACTACAACATCCGTGTGCTCGGCCGCCAGGGCGTGCTGGTGCTCAACGCGGTCGCCAGCATGGACCAGATCGCCAGCATCCGCCAGGAAATGAGCAAAGTGACAGCCTTCAGCGACTTCACGCCGGGCAACCGCTACGCCGACTACAACCCGGCCACTGACAAGATGGCCGAATACGGCTTGGCGGCCCTGGTCGCCGGTGGCGTGGCCTCCAAGCTCGGCCTGTTCGGCAAACTGCTGGTTTTTCTGCTCGCCTTCAAGAAGCTGATCATCATCGCCGTCGGCGGCGCTGGCGTGGCGATTGTCAACTTTTTCCGGGGCAAGCGCGGCGACAAAGTCGATCTCGGCAAGTGATATGGCGGCCTGTTCGCGCCCCGGCCTGGAAGGGCCGTTGTCAGTCTGACCCAGCCCGTTTTTCGCGTGCAAAAGATGTGTATAAGTAAATGGCAATAGCCCCTATAATCGCTGCTGCCATTCATCTAGCGCGACAAAAGGGACGAATCCGTGAATCAAACTCTGGGCCAGAAGCTGTTCCGCATCAAACCTGCCGGTAGCACGACCAACCCCCCACCCGGGCACGCAGGAACGGGCCTGGCGCGCACCATGGGATTGTTCCCGCTGACCATGATCGGCGTGGGCGCCACCATCGGCACCGGCATTTTCTTCACCATGGTCGAGGCGGTGCCCAAGGCCGGCCCCTCGGTCGTGCTGTCGTTCCTGCTGGCTGCGCTCACCGCCGGTCTGACCGCACTGTGCTACGCCGAACTGTCGTTCCGCATTCCGGCGTCCGGCTCGTCCTACTCGTTTGCGTATGCCACCGTGGGCGAATTCGCCGCCTTCATCATGGCTGCCTGCCTGCTGCTCGAATACGGGCTGGCGGCGAGCGCCACCGCCATCGGCTGGTCGGCCTACCTGAACAACTTCCTCACCAACGCCTTCGGCTGGCAGATACCGGAGCTGCTGCGAACGCCGATGTTCGTCTCCGGGGAGCACGGCATGGAAATCCGGGCGGGGCACATCAACCTGCCGCCGATTTTGCTGGTGATCATGTGCTGCGTGCTGCTGATTCGCGGCACCAAGGAATCGGCCACCACCAATGCCATCATGGTGCTGGTCAAGCTGGCGATCCTGGTGTTCTTCGTGGTGATCGCGTTTTCCGGCTTCGACATCAATAACTTCAAGCCGTTCTTTAACACTGACAATAGCAAGGGCTTTGCCGGCATGGCCGGGGTGACGGCCGCCGCCGGCACGGTGTTCTTCTCGTTCATCGGCCTCGATACAGTGGCCACGGCTGGCGAAGAAGTGCGCAATCCGACCCGCAACGTGCCGATCGGCATTCTGGCGGCACTCGGCATCGTCACCGTGTTCTATATGCTGGTGGCGGTCGCCGCTTTGGGCGCCCAGCCGGCCAAGATGTTCGAAGGCCAGGAAGCCGGCCTGGCGGTGATTCTGCAAAATGTGACGGGCAAGACCTGGCCGGCGCTGATCCTGTCGGCCGGCGCCGTCATTTCCGTGTTCAGCGTGACGCTGGTGACGATTTATGGGCAGACCCGGATCTTGTATGCGATCAGCAAGGATGGTTTGATTCCGCAAACGTTCCAGAAAGTCAGCCCGCGTACCCAGTCGCCGGTCAGCAATACCCTGATCGTGTGCCTGGTGGTGGGGCTGGTGGCGGGATTTGTCGACTCGACCTATTTGTGGGACATGGTCAGCATGGGCACCTTGACGGCGTTCATCGTGGTGTCGGTGGCGGTGCCGGTGATGCGCAAGAAGATGGGCGAATCGCTGGTCAAGGGCTTCCGCGTGCCGTTCGGCCCGTACGTGGTGCCGGGCCTGAGTATCTGTGCCTGCCTGTACATCATGAAAGACTTGTCCAAGACCACGTTCACCGTCTTCGCGATCTGGATGAGCGTGGCGGTGCTGGCGTATTTCGCGTACAGCATCCGCCATTCGCGGCTGAACGATAGCGCGGCCTGACGGCTGGGGCTTGCCCGTTTGCCAGGTCCGGCACCGATAAGAAGAGGGCCGCCTTTGCGATACGTCCTCTTCATTGCGTGCCTGATGTTGGCAGGATGTGGAACGGCGCCGCTGGACTTGCGGCTGGAGAAGGTTGAGCTCATAAAGCTCTCCGATGTGCCGGATGCCTGGCGTTCAGTCAGGGACGAAAGCGGGGCGGCAAGGAGCGACATCGCGCTGGTAAAACTGACCGTTTCCACGACATTGGATATTGTAAAATCCGCGAAAAAACATGCGCTTCACTTTTCCCATCAAGCCTTCCTTTGCAAGCCAGGGGAAGCGTTGGGAACGGAGGTATTTGCGATCCCGTATCTGCGTGCCGACAATATGTCGCTGGAGACTGCTGTCTACTTCGAGAAATTTGCGAATCTTGAGCATCTGCGCGAAAGCAATGGCCGTATCGCCTACACCGCACTGATTCCGCTGGATGGCGACGTGCTGCGTTGGCGTCAAAAAAGCGTGATTCCAGACCGGAACACGAGACGCGTGTTTGATCCTCAAACAGCCAGGACCGATCTGTGCTGGCGCATCACTGGCGGTGCGATGTGGACCGGCTCCTATGTCGAGTCGAATATCGTGACAGTCCCCACCGAAAGCATGTTGCAGTTGCTGGAAGAGCAGAAGCGCTGACGCCAGAGCGACAGCGCTTGTTGGCTGTTAGAGCGCCAGCCGCACGGCCGCCCGGTCCAGCACGCGCACCACCATGGCAATCGCGTGCGGCACCATTTTCTTGGCCACGCCACGCCGCACCGCGTGATCGGTCGACGACATCACCGCGCCTCCATATTTATACGAATACGTGCCGCCTTGCGTCAGCAGCGGCCGGATATCGGTCGCGGTATTGGCCAGCGGCGTGAAATCGTTCAGCGCTGCCAGCACCAGCGCCGGGTCGTTCAGCTTTTCGGTATCGTAATAGTCGCCGATCCAGCCTTCCCAGCCGGAATGGTTGTGGCCGAGCACGTTGAAAGTGTGGTGCGGCTGCAGCAAATCGGTCGAGTGCAGGGTGAATCCCAGCGATTGCGCCGACGGCGCTTGCAGGAAACGGGTCCAGAAATGCTGCGCCAGGTTGTCGAGCGGCTGGAACGGGAACTGCTGGTAATCCTGGTACATGCTGGCGGTCGAATAGCCGCCCTGGCGGTAGCGCGCTTCCGTGACGCCGAAGCTGTTGTACTTGCTGGCGTCGCCGAACCAGCCGCCCATCCCGCCGGCCCCGTCATCCAGGTAATCGTTGACCAGCCACACCGCCGCCAGCTTGTCGATGTCGCCCGGATTGCCCAGCTTGGCGTAGTGGTAGCCGCCGAAGTCGTTGCCGTGCACGTCGGCGCCGGCCGTGTGGTTCTGGAAGTGCCAGAACGAGGTGTAGCGCGCCAGCCCGGAACCCAAGCCCCACAGCGGCGAACCCTGGCAGTTGCCGGTGGTCGCGCCGCAGATGTAGGTATCCTCGAAATAGTCGACATCGTGCGCGCCCTGGCCAATGGCGGCGGCGAACTGCTCGATCGTGTAGCCCGCCCGCGTCACGCCCGCCACCAGCGTCGCGTAGCGGGTCTGGTCTGGATGCGCTTTCATGAATTCGACGGCGTCGAGCACGATGCGGCGGTGCGTTTCGGTATTCCATGCCTTGGCCGGCAGGCAGGCGAGCAGGGCGAATGCGACGGGGGCGAGCTTGAATACTGCTTTCATCAGTTCTCCTTTTATTTTCATTATGTGTACGGACAGCGCGAAGGCGATGCCCGACTGGCTTGCTGCATTGTCACGACCGCGTGTGCGGCCTCATTTCCCGCTAGCGGGATGATCTTTCAACAGCTGCGCGCGCATGCTCTCCAGCCCGCGGGCCTTGTCTTCCGCCTTGGCGATCTTGTCGGCGGCGATGCCCATGGCACGCCCGCGCGCGATGTCGTCGCGCAGGCGCGGCAGTTCCTCGTCCACCGCCTTGACGTAAGCGGCCATGACCTGCGCGTTCTGGCGCGCTTCAAATGCCTGGTAAGCCTTCGGGTCCGCCAGTTCTTCGGCCGTGGGGCGAGCCCGCGCCGGCACGTCGAGCGCAATCGGCGGCGCTTGCGGGTCGCCGTGCAGGCGCGTCTGCGCCAGGCTTTGCGCCGCTGGCAGCGCTGCCTCGCCGGCCGGCGCGGCCTGGGTGGGCGCAGGCCAGGCATCCAGCCACGGCCTTGCGGCAGGCGGCGCTGGCGTGCCGGCGCTGGCCTGGGCCGCGCCTGCATCGGGCGGCAAGTCATCCTGCGGCCATACCAGCCAGAGCGCGCCGCCGACCAGCGCCGCGCCGGCCAGCGCCAGCAGCACCGGCTTCATGGCGCGCCCCCGGTGCCGCGCGCCGGTTCATCGATCAGCTTGCGGTTGAGCGCGACCGTGGCCGCGCGCACCAGCTTGCTACGCGCGGCGGCGAATTCCGCCCGCGCACGCTCGTGGGCGATGGCCTTGCGCGCCATGTAGCGCACCGTTTCCGAGTCGGGCGGGTGATAGCCCTCGACCCGCTTTTCGACCAGCACAATGTCCCAGGTCGCCTGCGCGCCCGGTCCCACCGGCGCGCGGAACGGGCTCGACACCTTGCCTTCGGGCTGCAACAGCGCCAGCGCCGACAGCCAGTCCGGCGCCTCGGTTTGCATCACCCAGCCCAGGTCGCCGCCACGGGCCGCGTTTGGCGCCGCCGAATGGCGCCGCGCCAGCAGGCCGAAGTCCTTGCCGGCCGCCGCCTCGGCCGCAAGCCGCTGCGCCAGCGCTTCGCTGTCGACGCGGATGTGGCGCGCCCGGACCTTCTCGGTGCGCCGGAACTGGTCCTTGTGCGCGGTGTAGAACGCACCGATCTCGGCCTGCGTCACCTGGCGCGCCAGCGCCGTTTGCAGCGGGCTGTGCGCTTCAGCGCCGTCGGCCAGTCCGTACTGGCGCATGGCGCCGCGCACCGCTTCCTGCTCGCCCAGCGCCTGGCGCAGGTCGGTCAGCGCCTGCGCGCCGAACTTGCGCTCCGCCCAGTCCAGCACGAACAGACTGGCCACGCGCAGGCGCGCCTGTTGATAGATGAAGTCGAGCTTGCGGTTGAAGAAGTCCATGCGGCCCTGCACATTCTGGCGCTGGTACACATCGCGCAGCGTCAGCGTGACCGGCGCCGCGCTGCCCAGGCGAAAACGCAGCAGCGGCGTTTGCGCGGCCAGCGCGGCCTGCTCCGGATTGAAGTCGTAGCCCAGGCGCAGCGCGCGCGGTGCGCCGAACAGGCGCTCGAGCTGCGCCGGCGCCAAGGGGAAAGTGGCCTCGATCACGCCGGCCAGGGTGGCGCCGGGCAGGGCGCGCAGGGCCGCTTCCAGTTCCTTGGCGTACATGCTGCGCAGCAGGCCGACCAGGCGGTCGTCCACCCCCACCTCGGGTGCGAAGCCGACCGTGCTGGCGGGATACAACTGGGCGGCGCTGAAACGCGCACGCGACCAGTCCGCTTGCAGGCGGTCGGCCACGATGTCGGCCAGTACCGCATCGGCGGACGGGTGGCCGGGCTGGTCGCGCGCCTGGTGTTGCAGCGCGCGCAAGGTGAGCGCATGCACGGGGGCACCGTTGATGTGCGCGGCAACGGTGGCATCGTCGGGCGTGGCATGCGCGGCATGTGCAGGACCAAGGGTGCTTGCCAGCACGAGCAGCGCGGCCAGAAGGCGTGGGGTGGGAGTGATCAGTGTCATGTCGGTTGTCATTGTTTTCAAGCGAGAATGGCCACGCCGTGGTCGGTGCGGTCGGTGAGGATTTCAAAGGCGGCGCCGTGACGCGAGACGAACATGCGCGGCGGTTGCCCGCGCAGGGTCACGGTCAGCGTGCACGACGCCAGTTTGGAGTTCAGGCAGGTTTTGACGCCGCCCGGAGGATTCGGATAATGCAAGCCGGCAAAGGCTGCGCGCGGCGCGTCGATGCGGATCTGCACGCGCACGCCGGCGGCGAGGGCGTCGATGTCCCAGCTGAAACCGTCGATCCGCGCGCGCGTGCGCAAGGCTTGCGTGATGCTGTTGAGCGAGAATTCCAGCGCGCCGATGCGCAGTACTACCAGGCTCATCTGCGGAGACCAGACCGGGCCGAATTTCAGGCGCGCCGTCGAGCATTCGAGGAACACCTCGGGCGCATCGTCGAAGCCGGCCACCTGGCCCCAGGCATAGGTATCGGTATGGCGGTTGCCCCAGTTGTGGTTCTGGCTGCCGCGCCATTGCTGCACGGCGACCGTTTCGCCATCGACCTCCAGCTCACCCGCAAACAGCGCGCCCGGTGCTCCGACCAGCACCTTCGATTGCGGAAAGCGGCCCGCGTACATCGAGGCCGGCATCAGCAGCAGCGGTGCTTGCTGCGCGTCGTAGCCGAGCGCCCATGCGATCCGATGCGCGGGCGTGGCGGCGCTGCCCATCAGGCAGCTGGCGCTGAGCTGCGACTGGCCGATCAGCAAGTCCGGCGCGTCCGGGCCGATTGCGCAGTCGTCCAGCGCAAACTGGTTCTTCGCCGCCACGATGCGGCGCCGTTCGCCATCGAAGAACACGGCCCAGACTTCGCCCACGGCCTCCCGCGGCTGTCCCGCCGGGCTGAAAAAGGTGTAGCGGATCCAGAACGCGCGCACGCGGCCAGCTTCGTTGGCCCTGAGGAAATAGCTCTCGTAATGGCCGGCGCGGCTGCCCGGCACGAAGCGGCAGCGGTTGGCGTCGGCCAGTGTCATCACGCGTGCGGCCCTGCGCCGAACGGCTCTTGCGCCAGCCGCAGCGGACGAAATACCTGCGCCATGCGTTGCCGGAACACCAGCGGCGGATAGCCAGTCCAGCCGCGAAAGGCACGGCACAGCGACGATTGCTCCTCGAAGCCGACCGCCGCGCCCAGCTGCGCCAGCGGCGCGTCGCCGCGCAGCACGCCGATCAGCGCCTGCTGCGCGCGCGCCGCGCCCAGCAGTTGGCGAAAGCTGGCTCCCTCGCGCCGCAGCGCCCGTTGCAATGCGCGCGGCGCCAGGCCGAGGGCGGCGGCAGTGCGCGCTTCGTCGGCCTCCGCCAGCGGCACGCTGGACGCGAACAGCACCCCCACCGCGCGCGTCACGACCGCCCCGTCACGCGCGCTGGTGCGGGCGCAATGCCCCAGCCAGGTGCCGAGCGCCGCATTGAGCGCAGCGTCGGCAAAGCGCGGGGTGGCGTCGAGCAGCTCCGTGGCGATCGTCACGCCGTAGCAGCAGGTGCCGAAACGCAGCGGGCAGGCGAAGGCGTCCTCGTACTCTGCTAGCTGCGCGATGCGGCTGTGGCGCAGCGACACGTGCGCCACGTCGGCCTGCCCGCCCAGCAGATAGCGGCCGAACGAGACCCAGCCGGCCAGGATGCCCTCGATCACGGCCGGCGCCACCGTCTGCGCCGGCTGCCACACCAGATGCACGCGCTGGCCCCGGCGCAGCACGCGCGCGCGTCCCAGCGTGCTGGTGATCGATTCGAGTTCGGTCAGGTGGCCGATGGCGTCGCGCAGGGTGGGCGCGCTGGCTGCGGCGATGCCCAGCATGCCAAAGCCCGCCGCGCCCACCCGGGTGCCGAAACGCAGGCCCAGCGCCGGGTCGCCCAGCTCGCGCGCGCCGCCCGTCATCAGTCCGGCAAAGGCACTGCCGCACAGGCGCGGCCCAAGCGGTGCCGGGCCTGCGTCGCGCGGCAAGCCCTGCTCGGCCAGGAACGCGCCCAGCGCATCGGCGTACAGGGTCGATACGCTGGGCGCGGCGCGCGTCAGCATCGCTTCAGACCGCCCATGGGAACAGCACCTTGGCCAGGTTGCCGAAGATCGTCTTGAGGAACAGGATCTTCACCGCCAGTTCCTCGTACCACGGCGTGGCGATGGTGCTGAACGACCATGAAAAATTCCACAAGGTGGCCGGCTGCCACCACTCGAAGTGCAGTTCCGAGGTCCAGGCATCGCCCTTGAGCAAATCCGGCACGCTCGGCTGGGCCTGGCCCTGCGTCTGGAACACGCCGCGCAGGGTGCTCATGTCGTCCAGCATGTCGGGGCCGGCATTGTTGTAGACGTGCTTGATGCCGACGAACTGCAGCGCCGCGCCCTGGAAGCGGTAAGTCAGCACCCGTCCGTCCGCGCCCGGCGCCGGCGCCAGGATCTGCAAGCTGCCGCTGACGCTGCCGGCCGGCACACGGTCGAGCACCAGTTCGCCACTAAGCTTGGCGAGATGCTGGGGATTGGCGCGCCAGGCATCGATATCGTCGATGACGACCTTGAAATACACGCTTACGTAGCGGTACTCGCCCTGGTGATAGGCGTAGCCATGCATTTCCTCGGAAAATGCGATGCCCCGCGCCCAGCCCAGGACGGGCAGCAGCGCGAGACCGGTCAGCAGCAACAGTTTGTGCAGGAACGTGGTCATGGTCGGTCCTCAGAGACGATAGCGGTCGGCGGCGCGCTCGGCCAGCGCGGCGATGGTGAGCAGGGGATTGGCCCCGAGCGAGGCCGGCGCGATGGCGCCGTCGATCACGCGCAGGCCCGGGTACACCGCTTGCGGCGCCCCATGCGGATTGAATACGCGGCCGTCGGCGTCGACCACGCCATCCTCGACCCGGTCGGCCATCGGGCAGCCGCCCAAGGGGTGTACGGTGGTCATGGCACCGCCGAACAGCGGGCTGCTGCGCGGACCGTCGGCGTAGCGCCCGCCGAAGGCTTGCGCGTGCAGCGCCATTTCGGCCCGCATGCGCTGGCCGAAGGGTTCCTTCATGATGCCGGGCCACAGCACGCGCGCGTTGCCGCTGGCGTCGAGCTCGACCTTGCCGGAGGCGCTGTCGTGGCCGATGCCGAGGTACACCATGCTGTGGTTGAGGGCGCCATCGGTGCCGCGTTTGGCAACATCGCGCGCGATCCGCTGCAGCGCCGGAAAATCGCTGCCGCCGGGCGCGGCCAGCGGCATGGCCAGGCGCAGGGCGTCGACCAGGGCGCTGGGGATGGCCGCATCCTGGATCAGGTAGCGCTGCGCCACCGGGGTGCCGGCAGCGCGGTAGTCGGCCATGGCGGTGATGGTCGGTCCCACGCGCTTGAGGCCGAACGGCGCGGGCGCGGCACCGAAACCCATCACATTGGTCTGCACGCGCGTGTTGTAGGCCAGCCCCAGCAGGTCGCCATTGGTCGAAAAGCGCGTACCGAGCGCGGGCGACAGGGCCAGGCCGCGCGCCTGCGAGCGCAGCAGGATCTGGGTGCTGCCGAGAGAGCCGGCGGCCAGGATCACGCTGGCGGCCACCACCGAACCGGCCACGGCGGGGCCGCTGTCGGGCCGCGCCAGGTAATGCACGCGCCAGCGGTTGTCAGGCAGGCGTTCGATCCAGTCGACCTCGATGCGCGCGACAATCTGGGCGCCGCCGCTGCGCGCCAGCGGCAGGTAGTTGACGTCGAGGCTGTTCTTGGCGCCGATGCGGCAACCGGTGACGCAATCGCCGCAATGGGTGCAGGCCGCTTGAAACACGCCCTGGGCATTCGGCTGGCCCTGGTAGCGGCGCAGGTTGACCGCGATTGGCAGCGCGCGCGGCTGCACCGGCGCGCCCTGGCGCTTGCGCGCGGCCGTGGTGGACAGGTGGAACCAGCTCTTGCGCAGGGCGTCCGCCTCGGTGACGGTGTCGGCCCCCAGCATGCTGTGCACGCGGGCTTCGTAGCCATCCATGGCGCCGCTGGCGTAGGCGTCCCGGATGGCCTGCGGCCAGCGTCCGAAAATATCCCGGTCGGGGGCCAGCACCACGCTCGAATTGATCAGCGAGGTGCCGCCGACACCATTGCCGCTGAGAACATCGATGCTGCCGCCGGCCCGGTAATCGAACAGGCCGAGCGGTGAGGACGCGGTGCGAAATTGCGCCAGGGTATCAACCAGGCCGGTGGCAAAGGCGTCCGGCGACCATTCCTTGCCGCGTTCGAGCACGGCCAGCGAGCGGCCCGGCGCCAGGCGCGCCGCCATCACCGCGCCGCCGTAGCCGGAGCCGACCACCAGCACATCGTAGACGCTCGCCAATTGGCCCGGCGCGCGGCTGAGCGGGATGCGGGGAGGGGGCGTGGCGGCCCGGGCCGGGGATGGGGCCAGGCTGGCGCCTGCGACCAGGCTGCCCAGTGCTGCCATAAAATGACGCCGCTTGATGCTGTCCGACATGGTGGCTCCTCCGTGCGATGGAGCAGCCAATGTAAAGGAGCATATGTACAGCGTCTTGTCCGAATGCGACAGGCAATGGTGGAGTTACGCCAAAACCGCCATCGGTAAGCGATCCGTTATCGCCAGTCGGATCGGCTCAGGCGGCGCCGGCGAGGCGTTCGACCACCGGTTCGAGCGCGGCCGGACGGCAGCCGAACGCGGCCAAGCGGCCTTGCGCTTGCGGCGCCAGGTCGAGGTCGTACGGCAGGCGGCCCGCGACCACCCACAGTTTGTCGGACGGCATGGCGGCCAGCAGGCGGCGCTGGCCCTCGACCAGCATGGCGTTGTAGGTCTGCACCACGATCTGCGGCGCGCCGGCGGCAAAGGCAATCGCTGCGGCCACTTCGGCATCGAGCGCGTCGGCCGACATCGCGTACTCGCGCACGTCGAACCCGGCTTGCTTCAGCGCCGGCAGCATCGAGCTGCGCGCTTCGTTGTTGCGCCCGTTGGCCACTTCGTCGACTTCGCTGCGCGAACGCACCTCGACCGTGATCAGGCTCACCGGCAGTGTTCGGTCGAGCGGGCGGAATTCGCCCTGCACGCGCAGCGCCGCTTTTTGCACTTTTTTTGCCAGCGCAATCGATGCGGCCGTCATCAGGCCGCTTGGGGTGGCCGTGCGCTCGCGCCAGCCGCCCACCGCGCGCGCCTGTTTCACGCGCCGCACGCGCGCCAGCGCGTCGTCGATGCGCTGCGCCCCGATTGCGCCCTGCGTCACGGCGTCGGACACCGCCGCCAGCGCCGCGCGCTGCTGGTCTTCGCGGTGCGAGATCAGCACGATGTCGACGCCCGCCTGCAGGGTCGCCACCGCGCCCGCCGCCACGCCCACGCCATCGGCAATCGCGCCCATTTCCAGGCAGTCGGAGATGATCACGCCTTCATAACCCATCTCTTCGCGCAGCAGCCCGGTCAGCACGGCCCTGGACAGCGTGGCCGGCACCGACGGGTCCGCTTCGATGGCGGGAAAGGCCACGTGCGCCGTCATGATCGCGTCCACGCCGCCGGCAATGGCCGCCCGGAACGGCACCAGCTCGACCGCGCGCAGGCGCTCCAGGTCGTGCGGCACCAGCGCCATCGAATAATGCGAGTCCACGGCGGTGTCGCCATGGCCGGGGAAATGCTTGGCGGTGACGATCACGCCGGCTTCTTGCTGGCCGCGCAGGGCCGCCATGCCGTAGCGCACCACGGTGTCGGCATCTTCGCCATAGGCACGCACGCCGATGATCGGGTTCAGGCGGTTGTTGTTTACGTCAAGAACCGGGGCCAGCATCATGTTGATGCCGATCTGGCGCATTTCGTCGCCATTGATGAAATTGATCTGGCGGCACTCGTCCACCGAACCGGCCGCCTGGAAGGCCATGGCTGCGGGAATCGGCGTGACGCCCTGTTCGATGCGCATCACCATGCCGCCCTCCTGGTCGAGCGCGATCAGCAGGGGCTCGTCGCTGACCTCGGCGTTGATTTCCTGCAGCTTCTGGCACAGCGCGGACACTTGCGCCGGCGTGTGGACATTGCGCCGGAACAGGATCACGCCGCCGATGCGGCGCTCGCGGATCAGGCCGATAATATGGTCGTTCGGTTCCAGGGCGTCGAAGCCCACCATGAATAACTGTCCGATCTTGTGCTGCATATCCGATTGCATCTTGAATTTCCTCGCTATCCGTAAAAACGTTATTCCGTGTCCTGCCATGGGCGCAGGCCCAGCAGTTGTTCGCCCAGCGCACTCAATTGCGCGCGCGCGTATCTGGTCTGTTCCCATTGGCGCGGATCGCCGTGCAGGCTGTATCCGGCCGGCGCTTCCCGCTCGCGCCAGGAGCGGATGCGCCATTGTTTCAATGCCTCGTCGTGCTCCTGCGCCGGCATCATCGAGATATATTGCGCCATCCTGACCTTATCCGCCGAGACATTCTGGCGGATGCCGTGGCACAGGCGGCTGTTGAAAATGAGCAGATCGCCCTTTTTCAGCAGCACCGGCACGTGCGGCAGGCTGGATACGTCCGGCCGGTACCAGTCCCAATCGGCCGGCTGGGTGCGGCGCCAGGCCTCGAAATCCTGGAACAGCGACGGTACGCAGACAAAGCCGCCTACTTCAATATCCGTCTGGTCGCTGATCGATAGTACGCCCTGCACATTTTGCGACGCACTTTCAGGGTCGTAATCCCAGTGCATGAAGCTCTTGAATTCGAATCCCGGCTCGGGCGGCAGGTTCAGGTTGATCCGGTCGATCGATACCCACAGTTTGTGCGTGCCCCAGATATCGACAAAGGCGTCATACACCCGCTGCATCTGGCGCGTATCCCACAGATACTGGTGGTTGTATAACTCTATCATCCCCGCATTGAAGCTCAGCTCTGTTTTTCGCAGGCGCGATTTTTCGGGCGGATACCAGCTGCCGGGATGATCCGGGTCGAGTTCCTCGAATTCCCAGATCAATTGCTCCAGCCGCTCGAGCGCGGCGCCATCGACCGCCTTGGGAATGACGATATAGCCATTCTTCATCCAGAAATCCCAGTCCTGTTCCGACAGCACGCGCAGAGGCGCGCCATTGGAACGGTCGTTCAGGCGTGCCGCCGCCTGCGTCACGGTCGACTGATTGCGCGTGTCGACGCTGTGCTTGCCGATTGCCTCGATATTGCCGTTCATTGCGATCCTCCAGGTAGCGCCAGTTCCATGAAATGCAGGCGGTCGAAAAACAGCTCGGCGGCGTAATCGAACACCGCGCGCGAGCGGAAGCCCTTGTTCAGGTAAATGCCCATGGCGGCGCTGTTTTCCCACACCGTCAGCACGATGCGCGGGCTGCCTTTGCTGCGCGCCAGTGTGCCGATATGGGCCAGCATGACATTGAACAGGCCACCCCCGCGATAGCATTCCTCGACCGCGAGGTTAGCCACGAACAGATCGTTTTCGCGCGCGTGAAGGGCGATAAAGGCGTCGTAGGCGGCATCCATCGCGTGCATTTCGTCGCGGTAATACGATACCGTCTTGATTTTTCCGAATTCGCCGATGGTGGCGGCCGTGTAAAAACCGTTGAACTGGCCGGCGGCGTCGAACAGGCCGACCGAATGAGCGATGAATGGATCGATATTCTGGCGCCGCTGCAAAGCCACCAGCGGCAGCCGCAGGCGATTGCCGAACGAGCAGTATTCGAGATAGCTGGTGGCAAACAGCAGCGCCGCCATGCGCTCGCGGCAGGCATCGGGAAGCAAGGGGCCAGGCACGAAGACCTGCGTGTCAGCGTTCGTTTGCATGGGCGTTATGGATGCGTGTTGCGGTGGCGGCGTGGACACTGGCATACCTGCGCTCGCGCGGCGCGTCGGGGCCGTGCGTCTTGCGCCAGAAGTTTCCGCGCAGGATGCGGTCGGCATTGATCGCCATCAGATAGACGCCGAATAAATCGTTGACCCGGTCCAGCCTGGGGTCCTGCGACAGGAAGGAATAGTAATGGCAGCCCTCGGGCGTTGCGCGCAACTGTGCGGCGTAGGCCATGCGCGGCAGTTCCGTGGTGCTCAGGACCTGGGCCACGCTGGCCAGTTCGCGGATCTCGGGCAGGGACCAGCCGCGCTGTTCCAGGCCGGCGATGCAGCGCTCGTAGCTGTGCTGTTCGGCGCTGGTGAGCGGCACCGGGGTGTGCGTGAGCGCGTCCATGCGCAGGCGCATGCCGTGCAGGCCGCTGACGATGTGTTCGGTGGTGTCGTCATGCAGCACGCCGTGGCGCGCGGCGAGGTCGTGGTAGGCCGTCAGCGAGCGGCCGATCGTGGCGTGCCAGGCGCCGTAGGTGGCGTCGTGCAGGGCGGCGGTCCAGGCGCCGCCGCCAGCGGCTTTAGCGGGCACGTCGTGGCCCATGGCGGCCAGGTTCGCGTCGATCCGCGCGATCAGCTGCGCTATCGCCGGATTGGCTTTGCGGGCCACCAGTACGCCATTTTCATCGTTGTACAGATTCATCCAGCAGACAAAACTGGCGTCGATGCGGCCACTGTCGCGGTTCACCGTGAAGCTGACGTAATCGGGGACTTCGGGCTTGCACAGGAACAGCGTGGCGGCGCGGTAGGGCAGGGTGTCCGCATCGAGATAGATGCCGCCGCAGCGGTGCAGGATCAGCAGCCGGAAATAATCGGCCAGATTGACGAAATAGCGCTTGCAGTGCAATTGCGCCAGCAGCGGCGCGCTATCGGCGCCATGCTCGCGCGCCAGCGCCTGCAGCGAATGCACCGTCAACAGGCGCGCCCCGCACAGATAGGTGCCGATGACATGCTGCGCGGCTGGCGCGGGATGAAAGCACGGGTCGCCGCGCAATTGCTCGCCATTCCAGACCCACAGCATCAGGCGATAAGGGCCGGCGTCGAGCGGGCCGATATCGTCGAGGGCGCAATCCCACTGGCGGATTGATTCGCGCGCCATGGCCGGCAGCGGGCCGCCGAGCCAGATCCGGTGCATGATCATTTCGTCGGCGCCCAGCGGCTGGGTGGGGAGCGCGAGCAGCGACGACATCTTGCGCGCATCGAAGCCGCTGGCGTGGCGGCGCACGAAGTGGCGCAATTCGCGCAGATGGCCGTAGTAGGCCGATGCCGATGCCTGCAGGCGGGCCTGGGCATCGGCGCCGCCATGCGCATCCTGCCGGCAGAACGCTTCCCACTGTTTGTACGCAAGGAATTCGGCCTTCAGATCCTTGATCAGCACTTCATATTCCAGATCGACATGCATGCTGCCTCCTGTCCGATTGCTTACTCGGCCTGGGGCGATTGCGCCAGGGCTGGTTCCTGTTGATCGTGGTTTTTCGCGAAGCGCATCAGGCAGGCGCCAAGCGCCAGACCCAGCGGCACGTTGAATAGCGCGTACGACGCGAGCGAATAATTGAATTGGGCGCACACCAGGTTATAGATCTGGACCCCGGCGGCGATATACACGCAATACAGCAGGCTCATTGCGGACGAGGTCAGGTTCATCGACACGCCGGTGGCGGTCAGCGACAGGCGGATCAGGGCGCCGTTGAACAGGCCGAAGCCGGCCGAGAAAATGAACATGCAGACGATGAACAGATGCCCGTGCTGATGCACCAGTCCCGCGCCCAGCATGCCGATCACGGCCAGTCCCGCGCCCTGGCGAATCAGGCGCGTGAGCGAAAAGCCGTCGCCCAGTTTTTGAATCGCCATGGTGCTGAGGATGAATCCCGAGAAAATCACCAGCTGGTACAGGATATAGGTGCCGTACGACTTGCCCATGTGTTCCATGATGATCACGGGCGACAGGCCGATCCACGCCGTCAGCGGTGTGATGGCCATTGCCGCGATCAGGATTCCGGACATGAATTTCTTGTTGCGCACGATGGTCAGGTAGCTGGCGCGGATCGACGCCAGGTCGGCCCGGGGTTTGACGGTGTCGGCGCGCGGCATGAAGGCGAACAGGCCGAGCCAGGCGATGCTGCCGAGTACGAAGCCGATGCCGAAGATCGATTCCCACGGAGCGATGCTGATGACGGCGCTGCCGACCACGGGGCCGATCAGGGGGGCGAACACGGTGGTATTGGACAGCATGGCGGTCAGCTTGACGGCATCGGCATCGTCGAACAATTCGTGGATGGCGGCGTAACCGATGAAGATGAAGCACGAGCCCATGCCCTGGAAGAAGCGGGCGGTGAGGAACTGGGCGATGGTGGCGGAAAAGGGCACGAACAAGGTCGCCACCAGATACAGGGCGACGCCGGCCAGCATGACCTTGCGCTTGCCGATGCGGTCGGCGATGGGGCCGAGGAAGATCTGCAGCATGCTGCCGCCGAGAATGAACAGGCTCAATGACAGGCCGATCGTGCGGTTCGACGCCTGGAACTCGCGCACGACCTGCGGCATGGCCGGCATGATCATATCGTTCGACAAGTAAACGGTCAGCTCGTAGAGGATGAAAAACAGGGAAAAGTAGAGCAACTGCGGGCGTTTTTCGAACATGTTTTCCACCTGAAAAATCTTCTAAAAGTCCTATGGCTGAGATCCCGAACTCCTACAACCGGGGTCTGACCTCTGATTAGCAACAAACTGATGCCAAACCGGCGGCTCGACCTGCCTGGTTGCTAAAAACCGTCACTTTCGGCGACATCCATCCCAATAGTTTCCTAACCGGGGTCTAACCGGGGTCAGACCCCGGTTAGGAAACGAGTCGGTTTGGCAAATGTTTCAAATCAGAGGTCAGACCCCGGTTTGGGAATGTGGTCTTAGATTGGAATGTATAGTAACTCGACTGGTCGTAGATTGGTATTAATAAATTGTAGAAATTTGTCATTGGGACCGAGCTTGCCGCCCGGCCACGGGCCGTACGGACGAAAAAAATGCCCGCGTCCCGGAGGAGGCAGGCATTCTTGGTGGACGCTGGGCTGGCGCCGCCTCCCGGGCGGCGCCCGGCGTCGGCTTATTCCACGTTCATTTCTTTCAGCAGGTTGTCGGCTTTGTCGACATGCTTCATGTTCCACAGCATGTAACGCACGTCGACCTGGATGTCGCGCGTGTTGGCTTTGTTGAAGTCCCAGTCGGAGATGATCGAGTCCAGGGTGCCGTCGAACGCCAAACCGATGAACTCGGCCTTGCTGTTCAGTGCAGCCGAACCGGAGTTGCCGCCAGTGATGTCCAAGGTCGCCAGGTAGTTCACCGGCACGGTCTTGAGCTTCGGATCGACATACTTGCCGAAGTCCTTGGCCTTGATCGCCGCCAGTTGCGCCGCCGGGGCGTTGAACTCGCCTTCGCCCGTCGCTTTCGCTACCACGCCCTTGACCGTCGTGAACGCCGTCCAGGAACCGGTACCGTCGGCGCCATGATCGCGTCCGGCAATCTTGCCGAAGGTGACGCGCAGGGTGCTGTTGGCGTCAGGGTAGACCGCCTGGCCCTTGCCGGTCATGTAGGCGATCTTGGCCTTCATGTAGTTGGCGTAGGCTTGCTGGATCTTGCCTGCCAGCTCTTCTTCCTCGGCTTCGCTTTTCATGCCGGCGTCGTACATGGCCACGGCAGCCTTGATGAAGCTGTCGCCGCTGGCCTTGAAGTCGGCCGGGGTCTTGCCGATCCATGCCGCGCGCTCAGCCGCGGTGCCGAGCTTGGAGCCGGCGTACATGGTGTCGAGCACGCTCTTGAGCTGCGCTTCGCTCATGCCGTCGGCAATGCCGACCGCAGCGTCGAAGCTGGCGTTGCGCTCGGCTTTTGGCTGGGCTGCGTATTTCTTCAGGCTGTTCAGGACCAGCGCCTTGTCGACTTTTTCATCGTAGGTGCGCTCGATCGCGGCCACGGCCGATTTCAGGGCCGGCAGGTCGCGTTCCTGGTAGCCCGACTTGCGCTCGACGTTCGGCTTGGTGCTTTCGTTCGACAGGCGGTACAGGCGCCGTGCCACCGTCAGCAGGCGCGGTGCGGACGCGTTCAGGAAGAAGTCGCGCTTGGTTTCGGCATCGCGCTGGGCAATCAGTTTCTCGACCTGCTCGATGTCGGCCGCGTATTCTTTCTGGCGCGCCGGGTTGGCGTTGACCCAGGCTTTCATGTCCGCATGTTCGCGGGTCTTGCGTGCCAGGAAGTCGCTGCCTTCGTAGCTGGTCAGCATGCCCTTGCGGTTCTTGTAGTAGTTGTTGACGTTGGCGACCTGGCCCGCGTATTTCAACTTGGCATCTTCGTTGGTCTTGGTTTCGCGTTCGATAATGGCCAGCGTTTCAGCCGAGGCTTTCACGAAGGCCGGGTAGCTCCAGTCGAAGGTGAACGCCACTTCCGACGGCAGGCGGTGACGGTTGGTGCGGCCGGGATAGCCCAGCGCCATGATGAAGTCGCCTTCTTTCACGCCTTCCCTGGCGATCTTGAGGTGGGTTTTCGGTACGTACGGCACATTGTCCTTGGAGAAGTCGGCAGCCTTGCCATCCTTGCTCACGTAGGCGCGATAAAAACCGTAGTCGCCGGTGTGGCGCGGCCACATCCAGTTGTCGGTGTCGCCACCGAACTTGCCCACGCCCGACGGTGGCGCGTGCACCAGGCGCACGTCGCGGATTTCCAGCTGCTTGATCAGGTAAAACTCGAGCCCGCCGTAGTAGCTGGCCACGGTGCAGCGGTGGCCGGCGTCTTTTTCGCACTCGGCTACCATTGACTTCATGTTCTTTTCCATCGCGTCGACGCGGGCTTTGCCGGCCAGCTTGGCAACGTCAGGGCTGATGATCTTGTCGCTGACGTTGGCGACGTCCTTGGTGACGTAGATGCGGCTGCCCGGCGCGGCCGGCAGTTCTTGCGCATGGGTCTTGGCCAGGAAGCCGTTGGCCAGCAGGTCGCGCTCCGGCGTCGAGTTGACGGCCACGCTGTTGTACACGCAGTGGTGGTTGGTCGCTACCAGACCCAGCGGCGAGACGAACGATGCGGAGCAGCCGCCCAGGCTGACGATCGCATTCATCGGGAATTCGGTGAGCTTGGTCAGGCTGGCCGGATCGAGCTTGAGCCCGGCGGCCTTGAGTTGCTTGGCTACTTGTGGCAGCTGCTGCGGCATCCACATGCCTTCGTCGGCGTGTGCGACGGTACTGAGGATGGCTAGCGTTAGGAAGGTCTTTTTCATTCGAATTTCGTCTCGTTTTGGTCAATCGGAACTGTCTTGGCTCGCTGAGCGCCCTAGAGTATCCGTATCGCCCAAATAATAGTCAATCAAATTTTGATGGACTGCCGGCCGCGCGCGCCGGGACATGCGCCGCCTGCGCGCTCCTTCTTCGCTCCTTCTTTACAGCTGGTCGCCCACCAGCGAGGCCAGCTGGCCCGCCACTTTCTCGGTCCATGGCCGCTGCTGCCATGCCTGCAGGGTGATCTGGCGCGCCTGGCGCCAGTCCTGGTCGAAGATGGCGACCTGCTCGCTGGCAAAGGCGCGGTCGATGACGTTCAGGTTGGCTTCGTCGTTGAGGCTGAAGGAGCGGTTGTCGAAGTTGGTGGAGCCGACCGAGACCATCAGCGAGTCGACCACCAGCGCCTTGACGTGGAACATGGTGGGCTGGTATTCGGCAATCTCGACGCCCGCCGCGAGCACGTCGCCCCAGCGCTCGCGCGAGGCGATGCGCACCAGGTCCGAATCGATGTCTTCGCCCGGGGTGATGATCTTGACCTTGACCCCGCGTTTGGCAGCAGCCACCAGCGCGTGGATGGTCAGCTGGTCCGGCACGAAGTAGGAACTCGACAGGTGGATGGTGTCGCGCGCCGCGGTGATGGCCATCAGGTACATCAGCAGCATGCTTTCGCTGCCGCCGCTGGGCGAGCTGCTGAACATCTGGGCCGCGTGGCCGCCCAGCGGCTTGAGTGGAGGAAAGTAATGCGGGCCGTCGAGGACGGCGCCGGTGGCCTTGGTCCAGTTATCGGCGAACACGGCTTGCATCTGGCCGACCACCGGGCCTTCGACGCGGAAGTGGGTGTCGCGCCAGTGCTGCTTGTCCTGGCCGGCACCGCGCCACTGGTCGGCGATGCCGACCCCGCCGGTAAAGCCGATGTTGCCATCCACCACCAGCAGCTTGCGGTGGGTGCGGTTGTTCAGGCGCGTGAATTTCCACCAGACCGGCTTGTGGTAGCGCTGCAGCTGGACCCCGGCCTGCTTCATCTGCTCCATCGCGGCGTTATCCATTTTTATGCTGCCGATAAAGTCGAGCATGACGTGGACCTTGACGCCGGCGCGCGCGCGTTCGCTCAGCGCTTCGGTGAATTCCTGGCCGATCGATTCGGACCAGTAGATATAGGTTTCCAGCGTGATCGTGTGCCTGGCTTCGCGGATGGCCTTGAGCATGGACGGGAAGATCTGGTCGCCATTCAACAAGACCTGGACCTGGTTTCCTTCCAGAATTGGCGGACCCAGCAGCACGCCCATGGAGCGCCGGAATTGCGGGTCGTCCGTGTTGTACAGACGGTGCAGCTGGCGCTCGATTTTCTTTTCGCTTGGCATGAAGTTGAAAACCAAAAACACGCCCAGCAAGGTAAGCGCGCAGCTGATCAGTGCGACGTAGAGCGGTTTCTTGGTCATCGATATTCCAGGCAAAAAAAAACCAACGCACGTGTGCGTTGGTCATGGGGAGAGCGGCATTCAGCGTACTTTGCCGCGACGCAGCAGGTTGACGATGGCCAGCAGGATGACGGCGCCCAGGAAGGAGACCAGCAGCGACGACATGCTGAAGTCATCGGCATTGATGGTGCCGGTGCCGAACAGGGGAGAGAGCAGCCAGCCGCCCAGGAAGGCGCCGACAATGCCGACCACCACGTTCAGGATCATGCCTTGTTGGGCATCCGTTTTCATGACCATGCTAGCCAGCCAACCCAAGATGCCGCCGACGATGATCCAGATGATGAATAACATAATGATTCCTCCAGTTGGTTAAGTGATTTACCCCCGGCCCCATGCAATCGCCGGGCCATGGGAAAAGAATAATTCGCCCGTTTTGCACGGTCGGTGCGGCAACGAACGTAATGGACGAATCAACATCTTTCCGATGATTCGTCGCCGCTACGCCGGCCATCATCCCGTGCGGGGCGGCGCGCCGCCGGCAGCGGGCGTGCACGCTACGGTGCAGCCGCCGATAAGGCGAACCCAGCCCTATCCATTCCCACTGTGCCGCTGCCGCCACGCGCATCGTTGATATAGGCCAGCGAGCGTCGCACGCTGCGCCGCACCAATTTTTATGCCATTTGGAAACACTGTTTTTGAGTGCGGCAACGTACGGAAGCATTGTTCCGCCGGCATTATCGTTTCGTCACTGGCATTGATTTCCAGGTTTGCATGCGAGCCCCGCACATCAAAAATTCGAAAGGAAATTGAAATGAGCAATGACGACAGCACGACCCAAAAAGATTCCCGCATGGTCACCGGCCTGTTCCGTGATCGCGACAGTGCGGAGCGGGCTTACACCTCCCTCTCCGACCGCGGCTACAGCAAGGACGACGTCACCTTGATGATGTCGGACGATACCCGGAAAACCTATTTCAACGATACCGATACTGAACTCGGCAGCAAAGCGGCTGAAGGCGCTGGCGTTGGCGCCGGCATCGGCGGCACCATCGGCGCTGTCCTGGCTGGCATCGCCGCCGTCGGCACCACCCTGGTCCTGCCTGGCATTGGCCTGGTGGTGGCCGGTCCGATCGCAGCGGCACTGGCCGGTGCTGGCGCTGGCGGCATCGCCGGCGGCCTGGTTGGCGCACTGATCGGCGCCGGCATCCCTGAAGAGCGCGTCGTGCATTACGAAGAAGGCATCAAGAGCGGCGGCATCCTGATGGGCGTGAATCCACGCAACGACGAGGACGCCACCCACATCGAGCGCAGCTGGACTGAAAACAAAGGCGAGCACATCATTGGTACCGGCGTCGGCGCCGGCGCTGGCGCACTGACCGGGGCCGGTATCGGCGCCGCTGCCGGCCCGATCGGCATGGCGGCCGGTGCGGCCATCGGCGGCATCGCCGGCGGCCTGGCAGGCAAGGGCGCTGCCGAAGTCATCAACCCGAAACTGGGCGACGACCTGCACGAGCATCATTTTGCCAAGGGCATGGGCGCCGGTAGCGGCGCGGCGATGGGCGCGGCCGCCGGTGCGGTCGGTGGTCCGGTCGGCATGGCGGCAGGCGCGGCAATCGGTGCAATGGCGGGCGGCATGGCCGGTAAAGCGGCTGGCCAGCTGGTCAATCCGGAAGAAGAGTCGGCTTACTGGCGCAGCTCGTACCAGAGCGCGCCGTACTATTCGCCAGGCTACACCTATGACGATTACGGTCCTGCCTACGAACTCGGCTACAACAGCCGCGGCCGTTATGCCGGTACCAGCTTCGATTCGGTGGAGAACAACCTGTCGGACGAGTGGGAAACCGTCAAGGGCAAATCGCGCCTGAACTGGCAGCAAGCCAAGTCGGCCACCCGCGCGGCATGGGATAAAGTCGAGCGCGCCATTCCGGGCGACTTCGACCGCGATGGCCGCTAAGCCGGACTGACTAGTCCAGGCGGCACGTAAAAAAGCCTCGCTTCCCGTCAGGGAAGCGAGGCTTTTTTACATCTGGCGCGAAGGATTGCTTAGTTCTTGACCGCTTCGACCTGGATCATCAATTTGACTTCCGGTGCGAATGGCGGCACGGCGTAGCTGATGCCGAAATCGGTGCGCTTGAATTCAGCCGACGCATCGGCGCCGCAGACTTCCTTCTTGTGCATCGGGTGGATGATGCACTTGAACTTGTTGATCGTCAGGGTCACCGGCTTGCTGATGCCGTGCAAGGTCAGGGTGCCGTCGACCGATACCGGGACGTCGCCCTTGAAGGTGATCGATTTCGAGGTGTAGGTCACGTCCTTGAACTTGGCGACATCGAACATGTCTTCGTTCTTGGCGTGCTTGTTCAGTTTTTCGTTACCGAAATCGAGCGAATCGGCATCGATCTTGATATCGATCGCACCGGTTTTCCCGGCGCGGTCGAGCGTCACGCTGCCTTCGGTCTTGGTGAACTTGCCGCGCAGGATGGAAATGCCCATGTGGTCGGCTTCGAAGCTCGGGAAAGTATGGGTCGGGTCGATCTTGTAGGTGTCGGCGGCGAAGGCGGCGGTCGCGGTCGCGGTGGCGAGCATGGCAACGATCAGGTGCTTGAGTTTCATGGGTGTCCCTTGAGTTAACTGTTTGGTGTGTGAGGAAGAAGCTAGTGCGTTTACTGCGCCGCGCTGACGCGGAATTTGATGACGACTTCATCGGCCACCATGCTGGTGTCTTTCCACTCGCCGTCGCCGATGTTGTAAGCAAGGCGCTTGATGGGCAGGGTGCCGTCGAAGGTGTGCTTGCCGGCCTCGGTTTTCACCGTCAGCGGAAAGCTGACATCGGTCGTCTTGCCCTTGATCGACAGCTTGCCGGTCACCGTCATCTTGCCCGGGCCGGCCGCCTTGATTCCCGAAGAGACAAACGTCGCTTTAGGAAACTGTGCGGAGTTGAACCAGTCTTTCTTGGCTACTTCCTTGTTCATCAGCGGATCGCCCAGGTCCAGGCTGGTCGTGTCGATCTCGACACTGGCTTTGGCGGCGTCCGGCTTGGCCGCGTCGTAATCGATGCTGGCCGTAAATTTGGTGAACGTCGCTTCGACCGGCACGTTCATTTGCTTGAACGAGGCCGACACCATGCTTTTGGCCGGGTCGGTCTTGAGCGGCACGGCGTTGGCGACCAGCGCCACGGCGAGCAGGGAGGCAAGCAAAGTGCCATTGGTAAACTTCATACAATCTCCTTGGGATGAATAGGGTGGCTTACGGCAGCATGCGCTTGAGCACGCCATCGCGGTCGATGAACTGGTGTTTCAGGGCGGCCGCCAGGTGCATGGCGACGGCGCTGGCCAGCCCCATGTTGAGCCAGAAATGCACGCCTTTGAGCACCGGTTTCAAGTCCGGATCGGCAGCCATGATGACGGGCAGCTGGAACAGGCCGAAATAGACCACCGGAATGCCGGCCGACAGGGTGTACAGGTAGCCCGACACCGGCACCGCGAACATCAGGAGGTAGAGCACGCCGTGCAAGCCGTGGGCGGCGCCTTTTTGCCAGGCGGGCATGGCGGCCGGATAGGCGGGCGCGGCGTGGGTCAGGCGCCACAGCAGGCGCAGGGCGGCCAGCGCCAGCACGGTCACGCCGGCCCATTTATGCCAGGAATAGTATTTGAGCTTGGTCGGCGTGAGGCCGGGAATGTCGGTCATCACCAGGCCCATGATGAAGGCGCCCACGATCAGCAGGGCGATGAGCCAGTGGAAAATAATCGCGGTCAGCGTGTAGCGTTCCTGCATGGACCTGCTCCTGGAAATAGTACGTATTAGGACTAATATACCAAATAAACAGCATCGCCGCTTGCGAAGGGCAGATTACCATAGTGTGGGCGCCGTGCAGCGCGTTGACTATCGTAAAATTGCCTGATGCCCGGTTCGGCGTCGATGCCGGGAATCCTGGTTGCATCGTTGAGCTTGGAGCGGCATGACTACGACTTTTTCTCGCTGGATCGGACTCGCGCCGCTGCTGCTGGCGCTGCCGGTGTCGGCGCAGCTATCGGCGTTCGCGGCGGGCACCGTGGCCGACATGTCGATCGAGGAACTGGCCAATAACGAGGTCACGTCGGTGTCGAAAAAGCCCGAGCGCCTGGCCGCCGCCGCCGCCTCGGTGTTCGTGATCACGGCCGACGACATCCGCCGTTCGGGCGCGGCCACGGTGCCCGAGGCGCTGCGCCTGGCGCCCAATTTGCAGGTGGCGCAGGCCAGCGGCTACGGCTACGCCATCAGCGCGCGCGGCTTTAACGGCAGCCGCAATACCGTCCCCAACAAACTGCTGGTGCTGATCGACGGACGCTCGGTGTATTCGCCCTTCTTTTCCGGGGTGAGCTGGGATGCCCAGCAAGTCATGCTCGAAGACATAGAGCGGATCGAAGTCATCAGCGGCCCCGGCGGCACCTTGTGGGGCGTGAATGCCGTCAACGGCGTCATCAATATCAGCACGCGCGCCGCCAGCGCGACCCAGGGCAGCCTGGTGGCGCTGCGCGCCGGCCAGCGCGGCAATAGCGTGGCGCTGCGCCAGGGCGGGGGCGGCGACTGGCGCCTGCACGCCACCGATGTCAACGAGCGCCACACGGAACTGGCCAGCGGCGCGCCGGTCAGGGATGCGCGCCACCAGTGGCAGGCCGGGATGCGGCGCGACTGGGGCAGCGGCGCCGAGCAGTTCAGCGTGGCCGGCAATGCCTATCGCGGCGCGCTCGACCAGCCGGAGCCGGGCGCGCTCTCCACCGGCACCAAGCTCGACCTGGGCACGGTCCGCTCGTCCGGCGCCAGCCTGACGGGGCGCTGGACCCACGCCCTGGCCGGCGGCGGCAGCGTGATGCTGCAGGGCTACATCGACCACAGCGAGCGCGAGGTGCCGCCGACGTATGCCGAACGGATCCAGGTGGCCGACCTGCAATTCCAGCACAGCCTGCCGGCCAGCGGCATCGGTCAACTGGTGTGGGGTGCCAATGTGCGCCACACCTGGGATGCGGTGACCAACAGCAAGACGGTCGCCTTCCTGCCCGCCAAGGTGAATCAGGACTGGGCCAGCCTGTTCGTGCAGGACGAGCTGGCCGTGCGCGAGGACCTGCGCCTGATCCTCGGGGCGCGCGTCGAGCGCAACGACTACACCGGCGCCGAATACCTCCCCAGCATGCGCCTGGCCTGGCAGCTCACGCCCACCCATGCGCTGTGGGGCGGCGCCTCGCGCACGGTGCGCGCGCCGTCGCGCCTCGGCGCCGACACCTTTATTCCCGGCAACGCCCCGTTCATACTGCGCGGCGGGCCGCAGGTGCGCTCCGAAGTGGCGCAGGTGTTCGAGCTCGGTTATCGCGGCCGGCCGCTGCCGCAGCTGTCGTACTCGGCCACGGTGTTCCACAACCGCTACGATTACTTGCGCACCCAGGAAGTCGATGTGAGCGGCACCTTTTTGACCTTCGACAGCAAGATGGAAGGCAAGGCTAGCGGCATCGAGATGTGGGGCAGCTATCAAGCCACGCCGTACTGGCGCCTGAGCGCGGGCTGGATGGTGCTGCACCAGCGCTTCTGGCTCAAGCCAGGCAGCAACGACGCGGCCGGACCGCGCACCAGCGGACGCGATCCCTCGCACACGGCGCAGCTGCGTTCCACCTTCACCGTGGCCGATGGCAAGGAACTGGAGCTGGCCGTGCGCAAGGTGGCGCGCCTGGAAAGCGACAAGGTGCCCGGCTACCATGCGCTCGATGCGCGCTTCGGCTGGCGCCTGCGCCGCAATGTCGAGCTGTCGGTGTCGGGGAATAACCTCAATGGCGCGCACGCCGAGTACGGGCCGCTGGCCACGCGCTCCGAAGTGCCGCGCGAGATCGCGCTCAAGCTGGTGTGGCTCAATTGACGTAGCCAGGTGTCGCGCTACCGGTTACTGCGGCGCCGATCCTGTGCGCCGTTGACTTATGATCCGTCGTTTCCGGCACTGCCGGAAACGACTTTCCGGCACTGCCGGAAACGACTTCCCGGCACTGCCGGAAACGACGGGATCGTCATTTAGCGATCTTTTTTGAGTCAGTGTGCTTCGCGCGCCGCCGTCTTACTTGTTGCGGTTGGCGATTTCGTTGCCCAGGAAGCCGCCACCGATCACACCGGCCACCGTGGCAATCTTCTTGCCCTTGCCGCCGCCAATCTGGTTACCGATCAGGCCGCCGATGACAGCGCCGGCACCGATGCCCACATAGTTAGGCTGGCTGGCCTGCGGCTGCGGCTGCGGCTGCTGCTGCTGCACCGGCAGTGCGCGGTAGTTGTCCGACCGGTGTTGCGCAACCCGGGTGTGCTGCGGTGCACGGTGCTGCGTATGAACTGCTTTCTTTGCCACCGGCTTGTCGTACACGACTTCCGGTGCCGGCTGCGCGGCTGGCGGCGAATACTTTGCCACCATCATCTGTGCGTCGGCCAGTTGCTGGGCCGTCGGGGTTGGCTGTGCCGCGAGTGCCTGGGGCGCCAGCAGTGCTTGCGGCGCCGTGGCGGCCGCGCTGGTGTCGGCCTTGGAGCTTGGAAGCAGGCCAGTGATGGCCGCCGTGCCCGCCACGCTGAGCGCGATGACCGACAGCGCCGCTGCCGCCATCAATGGGTGAATCCGCGAGGCTTTGTTGATCTGTTCCATGGTAGTGCTCCTGTTCGTTTGATCTTGAGTAAAAGATTAACGGAGGATACCCCCGGCAGCTAGCCCGAAAGCCGTATCAGTCGTAAGTGAATGTAAAACGGGCCCGCAGGCCCGTTTTTACGTTGTGCGTCACATCACGCGGTCCACCAACTCAAATAGCCTTGGCCAGCTTGGCCGCAATGCCCACGTAATTGGATGGCGTCATCGCCAGCAGCAAGTCTTTCGCTTCCTGCGGAATCGCCAGGGTCAGCACGAACTCGCGCAGCGCATCCTTGGAAATGCCCTTGCCGCGCGTCAGCTCCTTGAGCTGCTCGTACGGGTTGGCAATCCCGTAGCGCCGCATCACGGTCTGCACCGGCTCGGCCAGCACTTCCCAGTTCGCGTCCAGGTCCTGCTCCAGGCGCGCCGCGTTCACTTCCAGCTTGTTCAGGCCGCGCAGGCAGCTGTCGTAGGCCAGCAGCGCATAGCCGAAGCCGACGCCGATATTGCGCAGCACGGTCGAGTCGGTCAGGTCGCGCTGCATGCGCGACACCGGCAGCTTTTCCGCCATGTGCTTGAGGACGGCATTGGCCAGCCCCAGGTTACCCTCGGAATTTTCGAAGTCGATCGGGTTGACCTTGTGCGGCATGGTCGAGGAACCAATCTCGCCAGCCTTGGTGGTCTGCTTGAAGTAGCCCAGCGAAATATAGGCCCAGATATCGCGGTTCAGATCGAGCAAGATGGTGTTGGTGCGCGCGATTGCGTCGAACAGCTCGGCCATGTAATCGTGCGGCTCGATCTGGATCGTGTACGGATTGAAGCTCAGCCCGAGGCGCTGTTCGATCACGTTCTTGGAGAACGTTTCCCAGTCGAAATCTGGATAGGCCGACAGGTGGGCGTTGTAGTTGCCGACCGCGCCGTTCATCTTGCCCAGGATTTCAACGTCGGCAATGCGCTTGATCGCGCGTTTCAGGCGAGCAACCACGTTCGCCATTTCCTTGCCCAGGGTGGTCGGGCTGGCCGTCTGGCCGTGCGTGCGCGAAAGCATCGGCAGTTCGGCATTGGCATGCGCGATCTCGGTCAGCCTGGCGACCAGGCCTTGCAGCGCCGGCAGCATCACGCCATCGCGCGCGGCCTTGAGCATCATCCCGTGCGAGGTGTTGTTGATGTCTTCCGAGGTGCATGCGAAGTGGATGAATTCGGTTGCCGCGACCAGTTCCGGCACATCCTTGACCTGTTCCTTGAGCCAGTATTCAACCGCCTTGACGTCGTGGTTGGTGACCGCTTCGATGGCCTTGATGCGCGCCGCATGGTTTTCCGTGAAATCGCTGGCCATCTTGTCGAGCAGGGCCGTCGCCTCGGCCGAGAACGGCTTGATCTCGGCGAAGCCGGCTTGCGACAGCGCCTGCAGCCAGGAAATTTCCACCTTGACGCGGTGGTGCATGAAGCCGGCTTCGGACAGGATCGGACGCAGTTTGTCGGTCTTGGCGGCGTAGCGGCCGTCCAGCGGGGACAGGGCCGACAGCGTGGAGTAAGGAGCGGTAGAGGTCATGGGAGGGGGCGCTTAAGGAGGAGTGGGTGAACTGTGTGCATGGCTGCAAAGACCGACATTTTACCACCGGCGGCCTTGTCAAGCCCATGTTGCAAGCGCGTCCGGGCGGCTTGTCGGGGGCCATCGCACGCCGGACGCGATGCTATACTGTCGGTCAATCGTCCACTCTAAGCATCTATGAAACTCATCGGTTCCACCGCCAGTCCGTTTGTCCGCAAGGTTCGTGTCGTCATGGCCGAGAAAAAGCTCGACTATGATCTCGAACTCGAAAACGTCTGGACCGCCGAAACGACAATTCATCTGTCCAATCCGCTGGGCAAGGTGCCCTGCCTGATCATGGAAGACGGCAGCTCGATGTACGATTCGCGCGTCATTGTCGAGTACATCGACACGCTCACGCCGGTATGCAAGCTGTTGCCGCCGAACGGGCGCGACCGCTCCGACATCAAGGTCTGGGAAGCGCTGGCCGACGGCGTGCTCGACGCGGCGGTGCTGGTGCGCCTGGAAAAAACCCTGCGTCCGGAAGAGCAGCAGAGCGGCGCCTGGATCGAACGCCAGATGGGCAAGGTGCATGCGGGCCTGGCCATCATGTCGGCCAACCTGGGCGAGTCGCCTTTCTGCAAGGGCAACCATTACACCCTGGCCGACGTCGCCGTCGGCTGCGCGCTCGGCTGGATCGCCTTCCGCTTCCCCGAGATCGACTGGCGCACCGACTACCCCAACCTGGCCAAGCTGTTCGACAAGCTGTCGGAGCGCCAGTCGTTCAAAGACACGGTGCCGTTCTAAACGCGCACTGCGGGGCAATGGGTACTTCTCCACCGGATCACGCTGCAGGCAGCGCCGCGCAAAAGCGTTTGCAGATGGCCGACATCGCGCGCCTTGCCGGCGTGTCGAAAGCGACCGTGTCGCGCGCGTTGAACCGCAGCCCGCTGGTCAACGAGGAAACCCGCACCCGCATCCTGGAGCTGGCCAGTTCCCTCAAGTACACCATCAATATCGGCGCGCAAAACCTGCGGCTCAAGCAGAACCGCACGATCGGCGTGGTGGTTCCCTACGATTCGGCGACGCGCCAGCATTTGTCCGATCCGTTTTTCCTGAGCATGCTCGGCAGCCTGGCCGATGCGCTGACCGAGCGCGGTTTCGACATGCTGCTCTCGCGCGTGGACGCCGAGCAGCTCGACGCGGCCGCCATGCCTTTCGATACCGGGCGCGTGATCGGCCTGATCCTGATCGGCCAGTGGCGCCATCACGACCAGCTCAACCAGCTGGCGGCGCGCCACGTGCCGATCGTCGTGTGGGGCGCGCAGCTGCCGCAGCAGCTCTATACCACCGTCGGCGGCGACAACGTCAGCGGCGGCATGCTGGCCACCGAACACTTGATCGCGGCCGGGCGCAGGCGCATCGCGTTTTTTGGCGATATCAACCTGCCTGAAGTCGCGCAGCGCTACAGCGGCTATTGCAACGCGCTGGCCGCGCATGGCTTGCCGCTCGACCCGCAACTGCGGGTGTCGGTGTCGTTCCTGCCCGAGGGCGGCGACCAGGCGGTGCGCGAAATCGAGCGCCGCGCCGTGCCCTACGATGCGGCGTTTGCCTGCAGCGACTTGCTGGCGATGACCGCGATTAACACCCTGCGCGCGCTCGGCAAGCAGGTGCCTGATGATGTCGCCGTGGTCGGGTATGACGACATTGAACTGGCCACTTACTTCCATCCACCGCTGAGCACGATCCGCCAGCCGATCCGCGCCGCCGGACAGGCCCTGGTGGGGGCGCTGCTGGCGATCATCGACAGCAAGCCGGCCGGCTCCCTGCAATTGCCGACCGAGCTGATCGTGCGCGCCACGTCCGCCTGATCTTCCGTTCGCATCTTCCTTCCAGCGCCTGTTCGGCTAGAATGTAATCGATTGCATTAATCCACGATGTTGCGGCAAAAATGCCTCATTTCGTTGTATTGAACAGTTATGCAATCGATTGCATTAAGAATTTGCCTGAGTCATAATCTATTCGCACACACCAATAAGCGCCGGTCTACGGCGCATCCCCTACCGGAGGAGACTATGAAATTCCAGACCACACGCATGGCCGCGGCCGTGTCCATCGCGGTGCTTCACATCGGCGCCGCCGCCCAGCAAACCCCGTCCACCGAGGCGCCCGCCAGCGATGGCCTGAACATGGAGCGCGTCGTCGTCACCGGCACCAGCGGCGGCTCGTCAAAAATGAAGTCGAGCGTCTCGCTCAGCACCCTGGAGCTCGACGCCGTCCTCAAGACCGCGCCCACCAGCGCGGCCGACGTGCTGCGCGCTATCCCTGGCGTGCGCTCGGAGTCATCCGGGGGCGAAGGCAATGCCAACATCTCGGTGCGCGGCGTGCCGGTGTCGGCCGGCGGCGCGCGCTACGTGCAGATCCAGGAAGACGGCCTGCCGGTGCTGCAATCGGGCGACTTCAACTTCATCACGCCCGACAGCTACGTCAAGATCGACGGCGGCCTCGATCACCTGGAAGTGGTGCGCGGCGGTTCCGCATCGACCCTGGCCAGCAATGCGCCGGGCGGCATCATCAACTTCATCAGCAAGAACGGGGTGGAGAAGGGCGGCAGCGTCGGCCTGACCAAGGGCCTCGATTACGACACCACGCGGGTTGACTTCGACTACGGCGCGCCCTTGTCGGACAAGACGCGCTTCTTCGTGGGCGGCTTTTACCGCTACGGCGAAGGTATCCGCAAGACTGGCATGAACACCGAGCAGGGCGGCCAGATCCGCGCCAATGTCACCCATGAACTGGATAATGGTTTCATCCGGCTGTCGTTCAAGCACGTCAACGACAGGACGCCGGCCGGCATGCCGGTGCCGGTCCAGGTGAACAACAAGGTCATCTCCGAGATTCCCGGCATCGATCCGCGCGAGGTGAGCTTCTATTCGCCGCACTGGGTGCGCGACGTCACGCTCGCCAAGGATAACGGCAAGGTCGCTAGCGATGTGAACGATGGCCTGGCGGTCAAGAGCACCGCCATCGGCCTGGAAGCGCGCTTCACCCTGGGCGACGCCTGGACCCTGAGCGACAACCTGCGCTGGTCGGATAACACGGGCCGCTTTATCGGCGTCTTCGCGGGCAACAACGGCAGCATGGGCGAGTACACCTTCGCCACCGGGCCGAACGCCGGCAAGGCCTACAGCGGCCGCGCCTTTTCCGCCGTGGTATTCAATACCTCGATCGACGACGCCGGCGCGGTGTTCAACGACACCCGCCTGTCGAAGACCTTTACCCTGGACCAGGGCACCAGGCTGACCGCCACGGGCGGCCTGTACCTGTCGGTGCAAAACCTCGGGCTGACCTGGAACTTCAACGAGTACCTGATGCAGGCCAGCGGCGACCAGCCGGCGCTGCTGCGCACCGCCAGCGCCACCCCGGGCCTGGTCGGACCGGCGTTCAGCGCCTGCTGTTCGCGCGCGGTCGACATGCAATACAAGCTGACCTCTCCGTACGTGAACCTGGGTGTCGAGCGCGGCGCATTGAATGTCGACGCCAGCCTGCGGCGCGACATGCAAAGCGCCAGCGGCAGCGCCAACATCGCCACCGGCGCCACGCGCTACGATCCGGCGACGGCGCAGCGGATCGACTATGACCTTGCGCGCACCTCGTATTCGGTGGGCGGCAACTACAGGCTGGGCACCGGCCTGGCGGTGTTCGCGCGCGCCAGCGACGGCGTCGCCTTCAATGCCGACCGCATCCTGTTCGGCGCTCCGCTGGACGGCAGCGCGCCGGTCAGCATCAACACGGTCAAGCAGCTCGAAGGCGGCGTCAAGTGGCGCAAGGGCGGCATCAGCACCTTCGCCACGGTGTTCCAGGCCAAGACGCGCGAATCGAATTACGAGGCGACCACCCAGCGCAGCACCGCCAACAGCTACGACGCCAAGGGCGTCGAGCTGGAAGCGGCCTACAACGGCGGCGCGCTGCGCGTGGCCGGCGGCCTGACCTGGACGCATGCCAAAATCACCGCCACCGCGCCCGGCGCCGAGGCCATTATCGGCAACACGCCACGGCGCCAGGCCAAGGTGGTGTACCAGCTCACGCCGAGCTACGTGATCGGGGACGCCAGCTTCGGCGTGAGCGTGATCGGCACCGGCAAGTCGTGGGCCGACGACCCGCACACGATCATCATGCCGGCCTACGCGGTGGTGCATGGCTTCTTCAATTACCAGTTGGGCGAGCGTACCCAGCTCGCGCTGAGCGCGAACAACCTGTTCAACAAGATCGGCTACACCGAAGTCGAAGGCGACGGCCACGCCGCCCGTTCGATCAGCGGCCGTGCCATCAAGGCCACCATCAAGTACGCGTTTTAAGTCCCGCCGCGGCCGGCGCATTCCCAGCGCGCCGGCCGCTGCCTCCTCTCTTTTTTGGCAACCATGACCACACTCTCTCCGCGCCAGCGCATGCTCGATCCGCTGCCGCTTCACCTGCGCGAGCAGGCGGCGCAGCGCTACACCCGGCACGAACCGGTGCTGCTGGACCGCCTGCGGCGGCTGTACGGCCATCGCGCCGATTTTCACGCGTGGTACGCGGACCTGATGGGCGCCGTCGGCGCGCTGCACGGCGCGCGTTCGCCCGAGCTGCTGGCGCAGGACGCCAGGCGCGCCGCCGATCCGGCCTGGTTCACCAGCGAGCACATGCTCGGCTACAGCGCCTACGTGCAGCAGTTCGGCGGCAGCCTGCGCGGCGTGATCGGGCGCATTCCCCACTTGCGCGAGATGGGCGTCACTTACCTGCACCTGCTGCCGTTCCTGCGCCCGCGCGCCGGCGATAGCGACGGCGGCTTTGCCGTGGCCAGCTTCGACGAGGTCGATCCGGCCCTCGGCAGCGCGGCCGACCTGCTGGACCTGACGGCGGCGCTGCGCGGCGCCGGCATCAGCCTGTGCTGCGACCTGGTGCTCAATCACGTGGCCGACGATCACGCCTGGGCGCTTGGCGCCAAGGATGGCGACGCGGCGCTGCGCGACTACTTCCATGTCTTCCCCGAGCGCGAACAGCCGGATCGCTACGAACAGACGGTGGGCCAGATCTTCCCCGAGGCGGCGCCCGGCAACTTCACCTGGGTCGACCCGATGCAGGCGTGGGTCTGGACCACCTTCTATCCCTTCCAGTGGGACCTGAACTACGCCAATCCGCACGTGCTGGCGGCGATGGTGCGCAGCCTGCTGGGCCTTGCCAACCGCGGCGTGGAGGTGTTCCGGCTCGATTCGACCGCCTTCCTGTGGAAGCGCGAGGGCAGCGACTGCATGAACCAGCCGGAGGCGCACGAACTGCTGCAGGTGCTGCGCGCGATCGTGGAGATCGCCGCGCCCGGGGTGCTGCTCAAGGCCGAAGCCATCGTGCCCACGCGCGAACTGCCCGCCTACTTCGGCGACGCCGGCGGCGGCGCGCGCGAATGCCACCTGGCTTACCACAGCACCCTGATGGCGGCCGGCTGGGCCGCGCTGGCCGAGCAGGACGCCGGCCTGCTGCGCGCCGTCGCCGCCGCCACGCCGGCACTGCCGCCGGCCGCCAACTGGCTGACCTATGTGCGCTGCCACGATGACATCGGCTGGAACGTGCTGCGCGCGGAGGCCCGGTCGCCGCAGCGGCTGGCCGCCATCGCCGATTTTTACGGGGGCGGCGACAGCGCCAGCTTCGCCGCCGGCGTGGCGTTCCAGACCAGCGCCGGGCGCGCCGTGCATGGCACCAATGGCAGCGCCGCCGCGCTGGCGGGCCTGGAGACGGCCCGCGGCCCGGAGCAGGAGGCATGCGCGCTGCGCCGCCTGATGCTGCTGCATGGCCTGGCGCTGGCCTTCGGCGGCATGCCGATGCTGTACATGGGCGATGAACTGGGCATGCAAAACGATCACGCGTATCTCGACGATGCCGAGCGTGCGCGCGACACGCGCTGGGTGCAGCGCGCACCGTTCGACCAGTTGCGTTACGCGCAGCGCCACGATCCATCGACGCCGGCCGGGCGTGTGTTTGGCGCCTTGCGCGCGCTGCTTGAACGGCGGCGCAGCTTGCCGGTGCTGGCCGCCGATGCGCCGCGCACGCTGCTCGACACCCCATACCCCGCCTTGCTGGCCCTGGCGCGCGGCGAGCGTTTTTTGAGCCTGTCGAATTTTTCGGCGCAGCCGCTCTCGTTTCGCCTGTCCGATATCGGCGCGGGGCAGTGGCCGGGCGCGGGCGACGCCATCACGCTGGCGCCCTGGGACATGCTGTGGCTGGAACGCCGGGCGTAGTATGATTTTTAACGATGGATCAGGTTTAATGAGGGCGGCAGACATGGAGATGGCGACAGGATCGATCGTGGTGTTCGGGGAGGCGCTGGTGGACGATTTCGTTAGCGAGCAGGTGGTGGGCGGCGCGCCCTTCAACGTGGCGCGCAACCTGGCGGCATTCGGCAGCGCGCCCTTGATGATCACGCGCATCGGCGACGACCAGGCCGGCGCGCTGCTGCGCGCGCAATTCGAATGTTTCGGCCTGGCGCAGCAGGGTTTGCAGCGCGATCCCACCGAGCCGACCGGACGCGTGCTGGTCGAACGCGGCGAGCACGGTCATCGCTTCACCATCCTGCCCGACCAGGCCTATGACCACATCGACAGCGCCGCCGCGCTGGCCGCGGCCGCGGCATGCACGCCATCGACCGTGTATTTCGGCACGCTGGCGCAGCGCCACCCGACCTCGCGCGCGGCGCTGCGCGCGCTGTTGCGCTCCTGCGACGCAGTGCGCTACCTGGACCTGAATGTGCGCGAAGGCCAGGTCAGCGAGCGCTGCGTGTTCGAGTCGCTGCACGAAGCCGACATCGTCAAGGTCAATGAAGAGGAACTGCGGGACCTGTTCGGCTGGTACACCCACACGCGCCAGGACACCGGCGACATGGGCGGCAGCGGGGTGCGCGGCGCCTGCACGGCCCTGATCCGCATCTTCGCGCTCGACGCCCTGATCGTCACGCTCGGGCCGCGCGGCTCGGTGTACTTCGGCGCCGACGGCGCCACCCTGGTCCATGCCGATACCGTCAAGCCGGCGCGCATGGTCGACACGGTCGGCGCCGGCGACGCCTTTTCCGCGCTCTTCCTGCTGGGACGCGAGCGCGGCTGGCCGCTCGAACTCACCCTGGCCCGCGCCAACGAGTTTGCCGGCGCCGTCTGCGCCATTGCCGGCGCGGTGCCGGCCGAACGCGCCTTTTACGCGCCCTATGTCGCGCGCTGGCTCGCCGACTGACCCCACGAAAGAGCACCATGTCGACCACCAAACCCACCTTGTCGTTCTGGCAGATCGTGAACATGAATGTCGGATTCTTCGGCATCCAGTTCAGCTTCGGCCTGCAGCAAAGCAGCATGAGCCCGATCTACAACTACCTCGGCGCCGACGAGGCCAGCCTGCCCTACCTGTGGCTGGCCGGCCCGGTGACGGGGCTGATCGTCCAGCCCATCGTGGGCGCCCTGAGCGACCGCACCGTCACGCGCTGGGGGCGGCGCACGCCGTACTTCCTGCTCGGCGCGATCCTGTGCAGCATTGGCCTGCTGGTCATGCCGTTCAGTCCCACCCTGTGGATGGCCGCCAGCCTGCTGTGGATTCTCGATGCGGCCAACAATGTGACGATGGAGCCGTACCGCGCTTTTGTGAGCGACAAGCTCGATCCCGCGCAGCATTCGCTGGGCTTCATGACCCAGAGCGCGTTCACGGGACTGGGGCAGACCCTGGCCTACCTCACGCCGTCGCTGCTGGTGCTGGCGGGGATGAACAAGGATGCCGTCAACGCCAGCCAGATTCCGCACATCGTCATCGCCGCGTTCTTGATCGGCGCGGTGTTTTCGATCGCGTCGGTGCTGTGGACACTCAGGACCACCAAGGAGCATGCGTTGAGCGCGCGCGAGCTGGCGGCGATCCGCAGCCAGCCGCAGGGCTTTACGCACACCCTGCGCGAGATCGGCAGCGCGATGCGCGAGATGCCGCCGACGATGAAGCAGCTGGCGCTGGTCAAGCTGTTCCAGTGGTACGCCATGTTTTGCTACTGGCAATACATCACGCTGTCGCTGGCCACCACCATCTACGGCACCACCGACCCGGCCTCGCAGGGCTTTCGCGACGCCGGGCTACTCAATGGCAAGGTCGGGGCGTTCTATAACTTCGTTGCCTTTATCGGCGCCTTCGCGCTGGTGCCGTACACGCGCCGCCACGGACCGAAGGCCACGCATTGCGTGTGCCTGGCGCTGGCCGGGATCGGCATGCTGGCGATTCCCCAGATTCAGTCGCCGGCGCTGCTGTTGATACCGATGGTGGGCATCGGCCTGGCCTGGGCCAGCATCATGGGCAACCCGTACATCATGCTGGCCGGGAGCATTCCGCCCGAGCGCACCGGCGTCTACATGGGCATCTTTAACATGTTCATCGTGATCCCGATGATCATCCAGATTGTCACGCTGCCGCTGTACTACCGCAGCTGGCTTGGCGGCAATCCCGAGAACGTTATAATGCTGGCCGGCGCCCTCATGCTGTGCGCGGCGGCGGCGGTGCTGCGCGTAAAGGTCGATCAACCGCGGCGCGCCGATGCGCCGTCCGCGCTCGCCGGCGCCAAGCCATAGGCGTTCCCGGCGCCGCAATGCGCAAGGAACGCAGAAGATGACAACCGTAGTGTATGGCGAGGCCCTGGTCGACGACTTCCTCAGCGAGCAGGTGGTGGGCGGCGCGCCGTTCAACGTGGCGCGCCACCTGGCGGCATTCATGTCGCCGCAGCTGGCGATCACGCGCATCGGCAACGACCGTAACGGCGCCATCGTGCGCGCCGAGTTCGAGCGCTTCGCCATGTCCGACGCCGGCCTGCAGCTCGACCAGATGGAAGAAACCGGGCGCGTCGCGGCCCGGCGCCATATGCGCGGCCACCGCTTCGTGATTTTGCCGGGCCAGGCCTACGATTACATCAATCCGGAGCAGGCGCTGGCCGCCATCGAGTCGGTGGCTGCGTCGGCGATCTATTTCGGCACCCTGGCGCAGCGCTGTCCGCGTTCGCGCGACACGCTGTACGCGCTGCTCGACGCCAGCAATGCCACGCGCTACCTCGACCTGAACCTGCGCGAAGGCCAGTTCGACGAGCGCTGCGTGTTCCATTCGCTGCACGCGGCCGATATCGCCAAGGTCAACGAGGAAGAACTGCAATCGCTGTTTGCGTGGTATGTCGATATCCATCCAACGTCGCCGCCGCTGGAAGGCGACGAGGTGCGCGCCGCGTGCGCGGTGCTGGTGCAGTTGTTCGGGCTCGAGGCGCTGATCGTGACCCTGGGCCACCGCGGTTCGGTGTACTTCGGGGCCGACGGCACGGTGCTGGTCCATCGCGACAATCCGCTGCCACCGTTCGTGATCGATACGGTAGGGGCGGGCGATGCGTTTTCGGCGATGTTCTTGCTGGGCCGCATGCGCGGTTGGGAACTTGGCATGACCCTGGCGCGCGCCAACGAGTTCGCCGGCGCGGTGTGCGCGATCCCCGGTGCGGTACCGAGGAATCTCGCCTTTTACGACAAGTGGGTGGCGCGCTGGCGCGCCGGGTAATTATGCGTGCTCGCCCATCTGGCTTTGCAGGTAGTTCTGGATGCCGACCTTGACGATCAGGTCCAGCTGCGTTTCGAGCCAGTCGATGTGTTCCTCGGTGTCTTCCAGGATCATCAGGAACAGGTCGCGCGTGACGTAGTCGCCGGCCACTTCGGACGCGGCGATGCCTTCCTTGACCGTGGCGTGCGCGGCTTGCTCAAGTTTCAGGTCGCATTCGATCATTTCCTGGGTCGATTCGCCGATCAGCAGCTTGTGCAGCGCTTGCAGGTTCGGCAAGCCGTCGAGCATCAGGATGCGGTCGATCAGCTTGTCGGCGTGCTTCATCTCGCCGATCGATTCTTCGTATTCTTTCTTGGCCAGTTTTTCCAGGCCCCAGTGGCGGTACATGCGCGCATGCAGGAAGTACTGGTTGATCGCGGACAGCTCATTGGTCAACTGTGCGTTGAGCAGCCGGATGATGTTCTTGTCGCCCTTCATGGGAGGCTTTCTTTAATGATGGAGAGTATGTTCATCATAGCAAAAAACGCGGCAGAATGACGAAAAGCCCCTCGCGGGGCCATCGTTTGTTGCTCCCAAACCGATCAGCTGGCGAGCTGGAAGGTCAGCGGGACAATCACGTAGACCGAGACCGGATGGCCATCTTCCACGTGCGGCTTGAACACGGCGCGCAAGGCGGCCTGGCGGCCCGCTTCGTCGAGGCGCGAGGAGCCCGATGAGCTCTGTACCTTGACCTGGTCGGGCATGCCTTTTTCATTGACCAGGATGAGCAGCACGACCTTGCCCTGTTCGCCCATGCGCTTGGACATGGTCGGGTACACCGGCTGCGGCGGCTGGATGTATTCGACGCCGGAGGTGATCGTTTTGGGACCTGGCGCCGGCGGGGCCGGCGGCGCCGCCACGGCCACCGGCGCGGCTGGCGCCTCGGTCACGGCAGGGGCCGACGCGGGCGACGCGGTAATCGTATTCTGGAGCGGCGTTTGCACGATCTGCGTCGGCGGCACGATCACCGGCGGCGGTGGCCGCAGCCTGGCGATCGAGACGGTTTTCGGCGCGGCGGGGGCGGCCGGCCTGGGTGGCGGTGGCGGCGGGGCGACAAAGGTCACCATCACCGCTTGCGGGATCGCTACCTCGACCATGCGGTGCAGCAGGCCGCTCGAAATCAGGTAGAACAGCACCGCGTGGATGGCAAGCACGGCGGCGAAAGGGCCGAACTTGGCGCGCAGCTTCGCCACCACGGCGGTGGGATCGCCCATGCCGGCGTCGGTGGAAAAGGTCATTGCGCTCATGGCGATACTCAGGCGGTTTGCGCCGAGCGGAACGACAGCTCGGTGGCGTGGATTTTGCTGTCGAGGTGTTCGTTCAGCACTTGTTTGGCGCAGCTGGCGCATTTGCCGCAGCAGGTGGCCACGCCCAGGTCGCGGCGCAGCTCGGCCATCGACGACAGGCCCAGATCGACCGCCTGACGAATTTCGCGGTCGGAAATGTTATTGCAAACACAGACGATCATCGAAGCACCTTCCTTTGACTTGGCTTTGCGTTGGCTCAGCGGACAATCTTGCCGCTTTCACTATAATGAGAATCATTATCATTAAGATTTGTATTCTGTCGCAACTCCAGATCGTTTGCAAGTGGTTTTCTCAAAAAAGGGCCAACTCCAAATAGAAATAAGTCGCATTTACGTTTATGATGCTAGTATCCAACACGATGTAGCGCGAATTCCACTTATCTTAGTGAAGTGACAATATGACTCTTGCCCCCACCCTGATCACGCTCGATGCCCTCGTTCCCGGCCAGAGCGGCACCGTGATCCATATCGCGCCGTGTGCGGCGGACGCGGGCGGCGGCGTCGATGTCGCGCGCCGCCTGATGGAGCTCGGCTTCGTGCCGGGCGAGTCGATCCGCATGCTCAAGCGCTTGCCGGGCGGCGATCCGGTGGCGGTCAAGGTGGGCGACTCCACCTTCGCGCTGCGCCGCTTCGAGGCGTCGCTGATCTCGCTCAAACCGGAATAACCGAAACAACGGAAACGACAATGGGTGCTGTAGAACCACAAGTCCAGGCAGTGACGCGCACGCCGCTCATTGCGCTGTTGGGCAATCCGAACTGCGGCAAGACTGCCCTGTTCAACCGCCTCACCGGCGCGCGCCAGAAGGTCGCCAATTACGCCGGCGTGACCATCGAGCGCAAGGAGGGCAGTTTCACTTCGCCCATGGGGCGCGCCTATAAAGTACTGGACTTGCCGGGCGCGTACAGCCTGGCGGCCACCACCCCCGACGAAGCCATCACGCGCGACGTGGTCGGCGGCCTGCGTGCGGGCGAACCGGCGCCCGACGCCGTCGTCTGCGTGGTCAATGCCACCAACCTGCGCCTGAACCTGCGCCTGGTCCTCGAAATCAAGCGCCTCGGCTTGCCGATGGTGCTGGCGCTGAACATGGTCGACGTGGCCAACAAGCGCGGCATCAAGATCGACAGCGCCAAGCTGGCGCGCGAACTGGGCATGCCCGTGGTCGAAACCGTGGCCGTGCAGAGCGGCGGCGAAATTGCGCTGCTCAAGGCGCTCGACCTGATGCCGCACGCGGCTACCGTGAAGGCCGCGCCGCTGTCGGCCATCGATGCCGTGCCGGTCGAAGAAACCCAGCGCGAAGTGCGCCGCATATTGGAGGCGTGCGTGAGCTACGCCAACGATACCGGCAACCTGTCCGAAAAAATCGACGACGTGGTGCTGCATCCCGTGTTCGGCCCGATCCTGCTGGCGGTGCTGATGTTCCTGGTGTTCCAGGCGGTGTTCAGCTGGGCCGCGGTGCCGATGGAAATGATCAGCGGCGGGGTCGAAGCGGTCGGCGCCTGGGTCGGCGGCATGATGAGCGAGGGCTTGCTGCGCAGCCTGCTGGTCGAGGGCATCCTCGGCGGCGTCGGCAGCGTGCTGGTATTCCTGCCGCAGATCCTGATCCTGTTCTTTTTCATCCTGGTGCTGGAAGACTGCGGCTACCTGCCGCGCGCCGCCTTCCTGCTCGACCGCGTCATGGGCGGCGTCGGGTTGTCGGGACGCGCCTTCATTCCGCTGCTGTCGAGCTTTGCCTGCGCCATTCCGGGCGTGATGGCCGCGCGCACCATCCAGAATCCGCGCGACCGCCTGGTGACGATCATGATCGCGCCTTTGATGACGTGTTCCGCGCGCCTGCCGGTGTATGCGCTGATCATCGCCGCCTTCATTCCCAACCGCGACGTGGGCGGCGGGTGGATCAATCTGCAGGGGCTGGTGCTGTTCATCCTGTACTTTGCCGGCATCTTCAGCGCCATGGCGGTGGCCTGGGTGATCAAGCGCTTCATGGGCGCCAACAGCCACCAGCCGCTGATGCTGGAACTGCCCAGCTACCACTGGCCGCACCTGCGCAACCTGGCGCTGGGCCTGTGGGAGCGCGCCAAGATCTTCCTGGTCCGCGTCGGCACCGTGATCCTGGCGTTGATGGTGCTGCTGTGGTTCCTGTCGAGCTTCCCCGGCGCGCCGGAAGGCGCCACCCAGCCGCCGATCTATTACAGCATCGCCGGCATGCTGGGCCGCGCGCTGGCCGTGCTGTTCGAGCCGATCGGCTTCGGCTGGCAAATCTGCATCGCGCTGGTGCCGGGCATGGCCGCGCGCGAAGTGGCCGTGGGCGCACTGGGCACCGTGTATGCGCTGTCGCAGACCGGCGACGAACTGGCCACCACGCTCGCGCCCATCATTTCGCAATCGTGGTCGCTGCCGACCGCGCTGTCGCTGCTGGCCTGGTATGTGTTCGCGCCGCAGTGCATCGCCACCCTGTCGGTGGTGCGGCGCGAAACGGGCAGCGTGCGTTACGCCTTCATCATGGCCGGCTATATGTTCGCGCTGGCGTATGCCGCCTCGTTCATCACTTACCGCGCCGCGATCGCGATGGGAGCCTGATATGCTGGAGAACCTGATCGTTGCATTGATCGTCGCCGTGGCCGCATGGTATGCGGCGTCGAAATACCTGCCTGCCACCTTGCGGGCCAAGCTGTTCGGCAAGAAGAAAGCGTCCGCCGGCTGCGGCAGCGGGTGCAGCAGCTGCGGAACGTGCGAGGATGGGCCGGCGGCGCCGCGCATCGATGCGGGCGCGCCGCCATCACGGCGGGTGATCCAGCTTCACCTGAAGTAAACCGGCTTCCCTCAGTGCTTCCGCGCATTGGCCGGCGCGACCCGCCGCCGGGTTCTTCGCGCCTGGACGTTTAGTCCGGTGCACTCAAATCGATCGGCGTCACATAGCCATATTTTCCCGGCACCACATCGTAGGTATGCCGGTACGGCGGGTAACCCCTTACCTTGATCGTCAATTCATACCTGCCTTCGTTCAAGCCGACAAACGAAAAAAACGATTTGAACATGTAATCCTGGCCTGCCATGTTGGCTTCGAGGGTGCGGTCCCTGGTGTCGGCGCTCGGCGTGATCTCGCGCCGGTCGCTGCCGTTGGCAAGTACGATCGACTCGATCTCGATGTCGCGCCGGCCTGCGCGGAAGCTGCCGGCCGGGTTGTCGGCCGGCGTGACGTCGGCGCCGATGTAGCCGGACAGGATGCCCTGCGGCGTGAGCTGGAAGGCCAGGTCGGGGATGCCGCCGGGGCCGATGGTCACCTGCGTGCTGGCCGGCGTGGTCTTGAATGCGCGCGTCACCAGGCCCACGTTGTAGGTGCCGGGCGGGAAAGGGCCCAGTTCGCGCCCGCTGTCGAGCGCGTTGAGCGGCCACACGATCCGCTCGCGCGCCGCATCGAGCGGTGTCAGTACCAGCACCGGCGTCGAGGCCGATGTCTCGTCCGGCCGCGCGTACGAGAACGCCACCCGCAGATTGCCCTTGCCCGCCGCATGCTCATCGCTCCCGCGCTGGTCGGCCTCCTTGAGCAGTGCCGCGTACTGCGCGAACACCTGCGGCGACGACAGGATGCCGACATGGTCTTCGTCGTAGCCGAACACGCGCCGCGCTTCCGATTGCGCGTCCGCCCGCAACTGGCTGGCCAGGGTGATGACGCCGTCACTGCTGGCAGGGCGCAGCATGCTGTAACGTCCGCCGTGGCCGAAGAACAGGTAATAATCGATCTCGCGCGGAAGCGGTTTTTGAAACAGCGTTTGCACGAAGCGCCCGCCAGCCCGCACATCGTTCCACGACGGGATGACGGCGGGAGAGTACGCGACGCCCTGGTCGGCCAGCGCGTCGCCGCCCCACGGCGCCGACAAGGTGATGAACAGTTTCGCGCCCGGGAACTGGTCGCCATAATTGGCCAGGAACGAGCGCACCACCAGGCTGCCCATGCTGTGCGCGGTCAGGTAGAGCCGGTCGAAATGGTAGCGCCTCTGCAGATTGCCGAGTTTCCAGTACAGCAGGTAGGACATGGAATCGAGCGAGGAGCCGGACGGGTAATAGAAAATCCATGGCTGGTAGCGGCTGCGGTCCAGGTGCTGGAGGAAGTAGGCCCAGTCCTGTGGCGAGCCGGCCGCGCCGTGCACGAACAGCACCGGCGTCTTGCGCGGATCGTACTCTTCCAGGAAGTAGATATTGCCGCCCACTTCCTTGAAAAAATCGACCGGCGCCCAGTAGCCGCGGCGCCCGGCATCGGCCGAAAACAAGGGATGGTCGAGCGTGGCGATGGCGCCGACCTGGGTACTGTGCGCTTTGCCGGACGGCCGTGCGCCGACCGCCGTGCGCCGACCGCCGTGCCGACCGCCGTGCCTACCGCCGTGCCTACCGCCGTGCCTACCGCCGTGCCAATCGGGATGGCGCTTTGCGCCTTGTCGGACATCACCAGATCGAGATTGACCAGCGAGCCGGTGCCGCTGGCGCGCACCGGCGCCACGCCGTATTCGCCGACCGGTTCGCCGGCGTCCAGGGTCAGGTTGCCGTTGGCGTCGCCGAATGCAAACAGGGCGTAGTCGCCCTTTTGCACAATCAGTTCGTAGCCGCCGGCTTCATGCAGCATGGTGTAGTGCGCGATCTCGATCTGGCCATTGCGCCGCGTGTAGGCGGCGACCACCACCGGCTTGTCCCACGCAACGGCGCTGGAGATGTCGCCGGCCAGCACCGTGGACGAATAAAAGTTCTTCGATGCTTCCTTGAGCCTGACCAGCGAGCACGCGCTCAGGCAGAAACAGAGAAGTGCCAACACCAAGCCGGATCGATTTCGCACGAGACCCCTATTCAGAAACAATGCAAGCCGAAGGAACTTGCCTGTGCACGATTATAGGCTGTCCCGCAAGAGCCCGTGCCCGCGGCCAGTTTTACTTCGCCGCCGGCACCACCGGCAGTTCGACCGCGCTTTCCATGCCCGGCGCGTGGAACACCTTGTGCGTGGCCTTGCGGTAGTCGCCCGGTTTGGCGAAGAAAATATTCGGCACGAAGGTTTGCGGATTGCGGTCGTACAGCGGGAACCAGCTCGATTGCACCTGCACCATGATCCGGTGCCCCTTGAGGAACACGTGGTCGGCGTTGGGCAGGGCGAAGCGGTAGCGTTCCACCTTGTTGGGCGCGATCGCCGCCGGCTTGTCCAGGCCCGTGCGGTAGCGGCCACGGAAGATATCCATCGCAATGCCCAGCTGGTAGCCGCCCAGTTCCGGCTGCGAGGCCACTTCGTCCGGATACACGTCGATCAGTTTCACGACCCAGTCGGCGTCGCTGCCGGTGGTGGCGGCGAACAGGTTGACCATCGGCTGGCCGGAAATCTGCAGCGGCGCATCGAGCTTGTCCGACACGTAGGTGAGCACGTCGGGGCGGTCCGAGAACGAGCGCTGGTCGCTGGCCAGCCATGGCTTCCAGACCGCGCCATCGTGCATGCGCACCGGACGCGCAATGAAGGGCACCGGCTTGGCCGGATCGGAGACGTAGTCGTCGGCCTGGGCCGCGCCAAGGCTGGCAGCGGCGGCCGGCTTGTCGAAGTCCAGGCGCGCGCCGGCTTTCAGGTAGACCGGTTTCATGGCCTCGGTGAGCGGCCACTTGTCCAGGCGCTGCCATTTGTTGGTGCCGGTGCGGTACGACAGCACCGGCGCCGTGTCGGCCCTAGTGGCGTCGTCGCGCAGGTACTGGTTAAAGAAAGGCAGCATCACTTCGCGCCGGAATTCGGCGGCGGTGTCGCCGGTGAAGCGGATCGCGCCCAGGTTCGAGCCGTCGTAATTGACGCCGCTGTGGCGCCACGGGCCGACCACCAGGTGGTTCATGCTGTTGGTTGTGTCGAGCTTTTCGGCGGCGGCGTAGGCGGCGTACGGGCCGTAGATATCTTCCTGGTCCCAGCGCCCCACCACGTGCATGGTCGGCACCTTGAGCGGGCGCGCGCCGAGGATGCGGTCGAGCGCCTGGTGCTGCCAGAAGCTGTCGTAGGCCGGGTGCTCGAAGAGTTTCTTGGTGAAGGTGAGCTGGTCGACGCCGAAGCGTTTGGCGTAGTCGGACGCGGAACCGGCGCGCAGCGCGTATTCGTAGTCGTCGTAGACGCCCGTGGCCAGGCCGGGCCCATTGCCGCGCGTGGCCGTCTGGCCGGCGATGTAGGACAGGTTGGTGACGCGGAAGGCGCCGTTGTGGAACCAGTCGTCGCCGCGCCAGCCATCGACCATGGCGCTCATCGGCACCGCGGCCTTGAGCGCCGGATGCGGATCGGTCAGCGCCATGAGCACCGTGAAGCCTTCGTACGACGAGCCGACCATGCCGACCTTGCCATTGCTTTCCGGGATATTCCTGACCAGCCAGTCGATCGTGTCCCAGGCGTCGGTCGCATGGTCGACCGCGCTGTCGTTGAGCGGGCCGCGCAGGGGGCGCGTCATCACGTAGTCGCCTTCCGAGCCGTATTTGCCGCGCACATCCTGGTACACCCGGATGTAGCCGTTGGCGACGTAGCCGTCGTCGCCCTCGGAGAGCATCGACGCCATGTGCGGGCTGACATTGCGCTCGGTGCGCTTGGCCGCGTTGTACGGCGTGCGCGAGAGGACCAGCGGCGCCCGTGCGGCAGCCTTGGGGATCACGATCACGGTGTGCAGCTTGACGCCGTCGCGCATCTGAATCATCACGATGCGCTTGACGTAATCGGCGCCGTTATCGGGCTGGACAAACGCGGTGGCGGCGATGTCGGGCGCCATCGGCGCGGTCTGGGCGGAGGCCAGCGGCGGCACGGAAAGGAGTAACAGGGATAGGGCGGACAGGCGGATGGTGCTTTGGCGCGGCATTCATGTCTCCAGGGTGAACTGATCGTCAATGCGATCTTTATTGCAATATTGCTTGATAGTACCTAATCAAACACACGTATGCAATCCGCATGCGGCGACATTTGCGGCGAATGGAAAATTCAGTGCCGTTGTGACAAACCGCGCTTTTTCAGCCGGATAATCCGTGTATGCTCGCCGCCGTGCGCTTCCCGCGCGGACAAGCGCTCCATCCTTCAAGACAGGGGATGAAACGATTCGGCCTGCGCAATCGGCCAGTACAGCCCGAAGACCGGCGGCAGGCGTTCGAGCTGGTCCGGGTCGAGCAGTTCGCCTTCGCTCAGGTAAGGCAGCAGGGTCGAGACTTGCTTGACCTGGTTCGGCGAGACGCGCCGCACCAGGTGATGCGGGTTGAGCTGGTTGGGGTGGGTCAGCCCGGCGGCGGCGATCAGCTGCGCCAGCGCCTTCATCGTATTCTGGTGGAAGTTGGCCACGCGCGCGGTCTTGTCGGGCACGTCGAGCGCCTTCTGGCGCTGCTCGTCCTGGGTCGCCACGCCGGTCGGACAGCGGTCGGTGTGGCAGCTTTGCGACTGCACGCAGCCCAGCGCGAACATGAAGCCGCGCGCCGAATTGCACCAGTCGGCGCCCAGCGCGATGGTGCGCGCGATGTCGAACGCGGTGATGATCTTGCCCGAGGCGCCGATCTTGATCTTCTCGCGCAGGCGTGCGCCGACCAGCGTGTTATGCACCAGCAGCAGCGCTTCCTGCAGCGGCGTGCCGACGTGGTCCGAAAATTCGACGGGCGCGGCGCCGGTGCCGCCTTCGCCGCCGTCGACCACGATAAAGTCGGGCAGGATGCCGGTCGCCAGCATGGCCTTGACGATGCCGAAAAATTCCCACGGGTGGCCGATGGCCAGCTTGAAGCCGGTCGGCTTGCCGCCCGAGAGCGTGCGCAGGCGCTCGATAAAGTGCAGCATCTCGATCGGCGTCGAGAAGGCCGAATGGCTGGCCGGCGACAGGCAATCCACGCCCACCGTGACGCCGCGCGCGGCGGCGATTTCGATGGTCACCTTGGCGCCCGGCAGAATGCCGCCCTGGCCCGGCTTGGCGCCCTGCGACATTTTGAGTTCGATCATCTTCACCTGCGGCTGAATGGCGTTGGCGACGAAGTTCGCTTCCGAGAAGCTGCCGTCCGGGTTGCGGCAGCCGAAGTAGCCGGAGCCGATCTCCCATACCAGGTCGCCGCCGTTCTGGCGGTGATAGCGGCTGATGCTGCCCTCGCCGGTGTCGTGCATGAAGCCCCCCAGCCGCGCGCCGCCGTTGAGCGCCAGGATGGCGTTGGCCGAGAGCGAACCGAAACTCATCGCGGAGATATTGAAGACGCTGGCGCTATAAGGCTGCGCGCGCGGGCACGACGGGTGGTTGCCGATCTCGATGCGAAAGTTATAGTCGCCCATGGGCGCCGGCGCCATGGAGTGGTTGATCCACTCGTAGCCCGGCTGGTAGACATCGAGCTGGGTGCCGAAAGGGCGCTTGTCGGTTTCCATCTTGGCGCGCTGGTAGACGATGCTGCGCTGGTTGCGCGAGAACGGCTTGGCGTCGGTATCGTCTTCGAGGAAGTACTGGCGGATCTCGGGCCGGATCGATTCGAAGAAAAAGCGGAAGTGCGCCAGGATCGGGTAGTTGCGGCGCAGCGCGCGCCGGGTCTGGGACAGGTCGGCGATGCCGACCGCACCCAGGGCCCCGCTCAGGACCACCAGCCACCATCCGGGGCCTTCGCCGCGCAGCGCGAGGGCGCCCGACCAGGCAAAGACGATCAGCGAGATCAGGAACGGCAGATAGCGCGGCGCGGCGAAACTCATTGGTGACTCCATGGTCAATAGGCAGCAACAATGCTAAGCTAGCGCCGATTCCATACCGGCGAAAGAACCCGATGATCATTGTCCACCATTTGAATAATTCGCGCTCCCAGCGTATTTTGTGGCTGCTGGAAGAATTGGGACTGGAGTACGAGATCAAGAAGTACCAGCGCGATGCCAAGACCATGCTGGCCCCGCCCGAGTTGCGCGCGGTGCACCCGCTGGGAAAGTCGCCGGTGATTACCGATGGCGCGAACACGGTGGCCGAATCGGGCGCCATCATCGAATACCTGCTCGAACGCCATGGCAACGGCAAATTCGTGCCCGCCGCCGGTACCCCGGACAAGCTGCGCTACACCTACTTCATGCACTACGCCGAAGGGTCGGCCATGACGCCACTGCTGATGAAGCTCGTGTTCGACCGCGTTGAAAAGAGCCCGATGCCGTTCTTCGCCAAGCCGATTGCGCGCGGTATCGCGCAAAAGGTCAGGAGCACCTTCATCCTGCCGCAGATCGCGCAGCACCTGGCCTACCTTGAAGGCGAACTGGCCAAGTCAAGCTGGTTCGCCGGCCCGGAGTTCAGCGGCGCCGATATCCAGATCAGCTTCGTGCTGGAGGCGGCGGCCGCACGCGGTGGCCTGGGCGACAGGTACCCCAAGCTGATGGACTTCTTGAACCGCATCCATGCGCGTGCCGCCTACCAGCGCGCGCTGGAGCGCGGCGGCCTGTACGAACTGCTCAGGTAAGGCCGTGGGCAAGCTGCTTGCGATCGACGGGCTCAATATCGTACGGCGCGTGTACGAGGCCAGTCCGGAGCCCGATTCGGCCGAGAAGGCCGATATCGCGCTGCGCCACGCGCTCTCGTCGTTCCGCAAGCTGCTGGCCACGCACGCGCCGACCCACGTGCTGGCGGCGTTCGACTTTGGCGGGCCCACGTGGCGCCACGCGCTGTATCCGCGCTACCGCGAGCAGCGCGCGCCGATGCCAACCTTCCTGCGCGACGCGCTTCCCGGGTTTCATGCGAAGCTGGCGGGGGAAGGCCTGCACGTGCTAACGCTGCCCGGGGTCGAAGCCGATGACGTGATCGGCACCGGGGTGCTGCGCTGGCTGGCCGAAGGGCGCGGCGACGCCATCGTGGCCAGCACCGACAAGGACTTGCACGGCCTGATTGCGCAAGGGGCGCTGGTGTGGGACCATTTCAAGGGCGAGTGGCACGATGACGCCTGGGTGCGCAAGAAATTCGGCGTCGCGCCCGAGCTGCTGGTCGATTTGCTGGCGCTGATGGGCGACGTGACCGACGGCGTGCCGGGCGTGTCCAAGGTCGGCATGAAGACTGCGGCCAAGCTGCTCAACGCCTACGGCAACCTCGATGCGGTGATGGCCGGCGCCGGCATTCTCAAGACCCCGGTCGGCGAACGCCTGCGCGCCGAGCGCGAGGTCCTGTATTTGTCGCGCCAGCTGGTGCAGCTCAAGACCGATGTGCGCCTGGGCGTGACCTGGAACATGCTGGCATTCGAGACGTTCTGACGAAAAGGAAAAGACGCGATGTTAAGAGCAGTGATCGTCGATGGAAATGCGATTTCGCGGGGCTTGTTGAACAGCGTGTTGAGCGAGGGTGGCTACAACGTCCTCGGCGACACGCACACGGGCGCCAAGGGCTATCTGATGGTGCAGAAGCATCACCCGCAGATTGTCTGCGTGGCGCTGGAACAGGTCGAGGATGGCGGCGAGATCGTCGAACAGATCCGCGCGCATTTTCCGAAGACCCTGATCTTCATGGTCTCCGGCACGCTCGACGCGCCCACCGTGCAGGCAGCGGTGGCGCGCGGGGTGCACGGGTTTATCGTCAAGCCGTTCAAGGCCGATGCGGTGCTTAACACCATCCGCAACACGGTGATCGCCGTGATCAGAAAACAGAAAGCCACTTAGGACGCGATGACTCCCGCATTTCCGGCACTGACCGCGTGGTCCGATTTGCCGCGCCTGAACGTCGATAAATTTTTCGAGCGTTTTCCCGTGATCGACGCGGCCTACGAGGCCGGGGAGACCGGTCTGACCGACGGCGATATCGACGACCTCGAATTCATTGTGATCAGCGGCGACGTCAGCATCTCGCAAGAGCAGGCCAGGGAAATGGAAGCGGCACTGGAACTCGAAGAGAACTGGACGCTGCGCATTGCCGTCGACGGCAGCGTGCGCGTCGACGGTGGAACGGACGCCTTGTTTGCCGTCAGTGGCAACCTGTATTGCAACTGGCTGGGGATCGACAAGGCCTGGGCCAGCTTCTCGGTGTGCGGGCGCGTGTTCGCCAGCGATTGCGTGTTCGTCAGCGCCAGCGACGAGGGGTGGATGCTCGACTTGCCAGCCACCCGCATCGACACGCCCTTGCTGTTTTTATGGAACTTCAAACCCGACAACATCGACCTGAACCCGGACGCCGTCATGTTCGTCCTCGGTTTCGAGTGGTGGGGTTCCACGCTGCCGAACCGCTGCTACGCTCACCAGCAAATGATCCATGTGATCGACAGCCGTTTCCTCAAGCCCTACACTTGCATCAACACGGAAGAAGACATCTGGGACAGCCGCGCCATCATCAACGCCCTGGCCGCTGGCGAGAGCATCTACCGCGCCGGTGTCGACTTGCGTTGCGAGCAAGCGATGGACGCGGCCGGCGCGGCGATGGCAAGCGCTGACTTCCGGCTGGGCCATGTGCGGTACAAGCAGGCGGCGGCCATGGCGCCGGCTTACTATCCCGCGACCATGGGCATGGCCGACGCCATGCGCGCGGGCCAGGCGTACGCCCAGGCGTTCGATCTGTACCTGGAAGCGAGCAAGCTGTTCCCGCCGGAGCAAACCGGATTGGTGAACGAAGCCCTCAACGCCGCCGCGCGCCTCGCCTTGCGCTTGGGCCGGCTGGAACTGGCGCGCGAGCTGGCGACACAGTCGATCGATTTTACCCAGGTCTCGCACTGGAACGATCAGCCGCTGACGCAAGCTTACTGGATCCGGGGCGAGGCCAGCATCGCGCAAGGCGACTTCGCCGCCGCGGAGCGTGACCTGGCGCAGGCGCTGCGCTTTGACGCGGACCAGCCGCAGCCCAACTGGCTGATGGGCTTCTTGTGCTTCCGGCGCGGCGAGCACGATCAGGCGCGCGCCTTCCACGCCAAGGCGGCCCGGCACTGGCTCCAGAACGGGTACTACGACGTGGCGAGCACCTACGTCGTGGGTTTCAATCCGGTCAGCGTCGACTGGGACCAGATTGACCCGGCATCGCTGGCGCCGGCATGAGCGGCATAGCAAGCGGCGAACGCCGGTTCAGCGCAACTGGCGGATGCGCATGACCAGCCGGTACACGCCGTACCCGTACACGAGCGCCGCCACGGCGCCGAAGGCGAGCGCCAGCTGCAGGTAATCTCCCGACAGCGTGCGCAGCTCGTCCCAGTCGACCATGAGCCAGGCCGACAGGCCGAGGCAGCCGCCGATGACGGCCAGCAGGAACAGCATGGCCCTGAGATTGTCGCGCTTCGAATACTGGTCCGGCGGGAATGCCGGCACCTTGCCGTTGACGGCGGTCTGGCGAAAATACTTCCAGCCGCCGGCATCGGCCGCGCGTTCCCAGCCCAATGCCGCGAACGGTCCCCAGTATTGCTCCGGTTCGTCCACGTTGTCGCTGCAATCGAGCCGGTACACCACATCGGCCGGCGCGCCCTGCTTGAACGTCCAGAGCGAGAGCACATTCACGCCCGCCAGATGCAAGCCTTGCTGCGCCATCCGGCGCAGCCACAGCTCCTGCTCGTGCTCGCGGGCCGCCCAGAACCACTTGAAGATCCGGACGTGCGCGCCCACTCAGGCCGCCGTCGACGTATCGATCATGCCGCCACCGAGGCACACGTCGCCGTCGTACAGCACCGCCGACTGCCCCGGCGTGACCGCCCACTGGGGATCGCTGAAGCTCAAGCTGAAATTGCCCATGGCGTCGGGCGTGACCACGCACGGCACGTCGGCCTGGCGGTAGCGGGTCTTGGCCGACATGGCGCGCGCTGCGGGCGGCGCGCCCGCCACCCAGCTGGCCTGGTCGGCGCGCAGGGCGCTCGACAACAGCCACGGATGGTCGTGTCCCTGCACGATGTACAGGGTGTTGGTGGCGATATCCTTGCGCGCCACATACCAGGCGTCGCTGCTGCCGTCCGGGTTCTTGTATGCCTTCATGCCGCCCACGCCGATACCCTTGCGCTGGCCCAGCGTGTAGAACGACAGCCCCACGTGCTCGCCCACCGTCGTGCCGTCGTCGGTTTTCATCGGGCCCGGCTTGTACGACAGGTAGCGGTTCAGGAAATCGCGGAACGGACGCTCGCCGATGAAGCAGATGCCGGTCGAATCCTTTTTTGCGGCGTTGGGCAGCGCCAGCTTTTCGGCGATCTTGCGCACTTCGGTCTTGGGGATTTCGCCCAGCGGGAACAGGGTGCGCGACAACTGCGCCTGGTTCAGGCGGTGCAGGAAGTAGCTCTGGTCCTTGGTATGGTCGAAGGCCTTGAGCAGCTCGAAGCTGGCGCCGTTCTGGCGCACACGCGCATAGTGCCCGGTCGCGATCAGGTCCGCGCCCAGGTGCATCGCATGGTCGAGGAAGGCCTTGAACTTGATCTCGGCGTTGCACAGCACATCCGGATTCGGAGTGCGCCCGGCCTGGTACTCGCGCAGGAAGTCGGCGAACACGCGGTCCTTGTATTCGGCCGCGAAATTGACCGCTTCGATGTCCACGCCCACCACGTCGGCCACGCTGGCCGCGTCGATCCAGTCCTGGCGCGTGGAGCAGTATTCGGAATCGTCGTCGTCTTCCCAGTTTTTCATGAACAGGCCGACCACGTCGTAGCCCTGTTCCTTGAGCATCCACGCCGCGACCGAGGAGTCGACTCCGCCCGACATGCCGATCACGACTTTCTGCTTTTTCCCTGCGTTTGTCATTGCATTACATCCGTCTTAGGTTAATCCACCCTCGAACACCGAGGCGTGGGTGTGCAGCATGTCCAGCGGCGCGCGCCGGCCGGCCAGGTAGTCGTCCACGCACTGCAGCATCAGCGGGCTGCGGTGGCGCTCCTGGCAGGCCGCCATTTCGTCGCGCGTCATCCACAAGGTGCGGATGATGCCATCGTCGAGCGGCTGGTCATGTTCGGCGCCGGCCTCGCCGCAAAAGGTGAAGCGCAGGTAGGTCACGTCGGTGCCGCGCCGCCTGGAGGCGTAGCGCGACATGTACACGCCCACCAGCGCCTGCGGCGTGAAGTCATGCGCCGTCTCTTCCAGCACTTCGCGCACCACCGCCTGGGCCAGCGTTTCGAGCGGGTCGAGGTGGCCCGCCGGCTGGTTCAGGCGGATGCCTTCACTGGTCTCTTCTTCAATCAGGAGGAACTTGCCATCACGCTCGATGATGGCGGCAACGGTAACGGAGGGTTTCCAGATATGCGGCATGCGTGTCCTTCAAAATGAGCCGTCATTTTACCTTCATGCAGCATCGCTTGCCGATCCGTCACCGAACACAAGCCTGAATCGGGGAACACGGTATTGATCTGATACAAGAAAATGCGGGATTTTGCGTAGCGCGCAGTGCAACCGGTTTGGATGTGGAAGAGTTCATCTAGAAAAAACGGATGGTCGTGCCATTTTGAAGTTTGCGTGTACTATCGTGAGCAGTTTATTAATTCTATGGAGGCGTCATGAGAATAGGCATACCGGCCGAAACGCGGTCGGGTGAAACACGTGTTGCTGCAACTCCCGAGACGGTCAAGAAGCTCGCCGTCAAGCACCAGATCGTCGTCCAGGCGGGCGCCGGCCTGATGGCATCCGTCACCGATGAAGCGTATGCGGCGGCCGGCGCCAGCATCGGCACCGCGCTTGATGCTTTCGGCTGCGACGTGGTGCTCAAGGTGCGCGCACCGAACGCCGCCGAACGCCCCCTCATGAAACCGGATGCCGTGTTGATCGGCATGCTCAATCCTTTCGATGCCGACAATATCGCCGCCATGGCCGCCGCCCGCCTGCGCGCCTTTGCGCTCGAAGCGGTGCCGCGCATTACGCGCGCGCAGTCGATGGACGTGCTGTCCTCGCAGGCCAACATCGCCGGCTACAAGGCGGTGATGATGGCGGCGAATACCTACCAGCGCTTCATGCCGATGCTGATGACCGCGGCCGGCACCGTGAAAGCGGCGCGCGTGCTGATCATGGGCGTGGGCGTGGCAGGCCTGCAGGCGATTGCCACAGCCAAGCGCCTGGGCGCCGTGATCGAGGCGTCGGATGTGCGTCCGCCAGTCAAGGAGCAGGTCGAGTCGCTCGGCGCCAAGTTCATCGACGTGCCCTACCTGACCGACGAGGAAAAGGAAATCGCCAAGGGTTCGGGCGGCTATGCGCGCTCGATGCCGGCCGACTGGATGCGGCGCCAGGGCGAACTGGTACACGAACGCGCCAAGCTGGCCGACATCATCATCACCACCGCGCTCATTCCGGGGCGCGCCGCGCCGGTGCTCATTTCCGAAGAGACGGTCAAGGCCATGAAGCCCGGTTCCGTGATCGTCGACCTGGCCGTGTCGCAGGGCGGTAACTGCCCGCTGTCGGAACTGAACAAGACGGTCACCAAATACGGTGTGCATATCATCGGCGAGCCTGACCTGGCGACCCTGGTGGCGGCCGATGCCTCGGCCCTGTATGCGCGCAATGTGCTCGATTTCCTCAAGCTGGTCATCGACAAGGATGAACAGCTGGTGATCGACCGCGAAGACGAGATCCTCAAGGCCACCCTGGTGTGCGCCGACGGCACGGTGCTGCGCACCTAGCGCGCGCCGCCACATCACATCAACTTTAGAGGAGGCAGCATGGAAGTCAGTCACACCATCATTAATCTCATCATCTTCGTACTGGCGATTTACGTCGGTTACCACGTGGTCTGGACCGTCACCCCGGCACTGCACACGCCGCTGATGGCGGTCACCAATGCCATTTCGGCGATCATCATCGTGGGCGCCATGCTCGCTGCCGGCCTCACTACCGGGATTGTCGGGCAGGTGGCCGGCACGGTGGCGGTGGCGCTGGCCGCGGTCAATGTGTTCGGCGGCTTCCTGGTCACCCAGCGCATGCTCGAAATGTTCCGCAAGAAGGAACCCAAGGCGGCAGCGGCCAAGGCGGGGGATCACGCATGAGTTATATCAGCATGAACCTGGTAACGATGTTTTACCTGATCGCGTCGGTGTGCTTCATCCAGGCGCTCAAGGGCTTGTCGTCGCCGGCCACGGCGCGCACCGGTAATGCCTTCGGCATGAGCGGCATGGCGATTGCCACGCTTACCACCGTGGCGCTGATCTTCAAGCTGCAGGCGCAGGCGGCCGGCAGCGGCGGCTTGGGTTTCAGCCTGGTGCTGCTGGGCGTGGTGGTGGGCGGCGGGATTGGCGCGTATGCGGCCAAAAAAGTCGAGATGACCAAGATGCCGGAACTGGTGGCGGCGATGCACTCGCTGATCGGCCTGGCGGCAGTGTGCATCGCGGTGGCCGTGGTGGCCGAACCGTGGGTGTTCCAGATCACCACCGCCGGCGTGGCGCTGCCGTTCGGGAACCGCCTGGAGCTGTTCATCGGGACCTTCGTGGGCGCGGTGACGTTCTCAGGTTCCGTGATCGCCTTCGGCAAGCTGTCGGGCAAATACAAGTTCCGCCTGTTCCAGGGCGCGCCGGTCAGCTTCCCCGGCCAGCATATGCTCAACCTGGGGATCGCGATCGCCCTGATCGCGCTCGGCCTGGTGTTTTGCTTCGCGCCCGGCGTGGAACCGGCATGGACGCCGTTCATCCTCATGGCGGTGCTGGCCTTCATCCTGGGCGTGCTGATCATCATTCCGATCGGCGGGGCCGACATGCCGGTGGTGGTGTCGATGTTGAACAGCTATTCCGGCTGGGCGGCGGCGGGCATCGGGTTTTCGCTGAATAACTCGATGCTGATCATCGCCGGGTCGCTGGTCGGTTCGTCCGGCGCGATCCTGTCGTACATCATGTGCAAGGCGATGAACCGCTCGTTCTTCAATGTGATCCTGGGCGGCTTCGGCGGCGACCCGGCGGCGGCGGCCACTGGCGGCGCGCAGGAACAGCGTCCGGTCAAGTCGGGTTCCGCCGACGATGCGGCTTTCATCATGAGCAATGCCGAAACCGTGATCATCGTGCCGGGCTATGGCCTGGCGGTGGCGCGCGCCCAGCATTCGCTCAAGGAGCTGGTCGAGAAGCTGACCCACAAGGGCGTGATCGTCAAGTATGCGATCCACCCGGTGGCGGGGCGCATGCCGGGGCACATGAACGTGCTGCTGGCCGAAGCCGAGGTGCCGTACGACCAGGTGTACGAGATGGAGGACATCAACGGCGAATTCGGCCAGGCCGACGTGGTGCTGGTGCTGGGCGCGAACGATGTGGTCAATCCGGCGGCCAAGGATCCCAAGTCGCCGATCGCCGGAATGCCGATCCTGGAGGCGTACAAGGCCAAGAGCATCATCGTCAACAAGCGGTCGATGGCGTCCGGCTATGCGGGCCTGGATAATGACCTGTTTTACCAGGCCAATACCATGATGGTGTTCGGCGATGCCAAGAAGGTGATCGAGGCGATGGTCAAGGCAGTCGACTAGTACCGGCTGCGCCAAGCAAAAAACGCGCCACCCGATGAGGCTGGCGCGTTTTTTACTTTTGGGTGCCGCTGCGGCCTGCATCCGGCCATTTTGATGCGGCATTGCGCCAGCAGCGCGCCAGATGTTGGCGTGGGGCGCACAAACTCGGCAGGGATGTGGCTTGGTCAGGCTCACTGCGCCGACAAACAGAAAAACGATCGGCAAATTTTCGGGGTGGCGGAGCAGCTTGCGCAACATGTGCGGCAGGGTGAACTCACCACGGCACATACGCGCGCCGCAGAAAATTTCCGACAAGAAAATTGGTTAAATGGCAATATCAGTTTGCGTTGAAAACAACACATCAGTCGTCCCGCGAAATCAAGTCCAATGATTCTCTGGTGAAATTTATTTGCAGCTATTTTTTCTAGGTAGAATAGTGTTTGGCGCAGTGATAGAAGCAGTAAAGCTCGCGTAAAAGGTAGCCCGGCATGGCGCCAGCCCAGGGCGTTGTTGCTTCCTTGACGGGGCGCAGGTGAGTCTCGTCGAAAAGGTGGTATGTTGCATGAAGTCAACATTTTTACACAATATGAGTTGACAGTATGCATGTGTAAGTTGACAATAAGATAAATAAAGTATTTCCCACTCACTAAATGATTATCTGTGACATTGTTGCAAAATAATTCCCATGAAGAAACCTTGCTAGGTAAAAATTTGCTGCTGTGAGTGATTTGGAGAGTATTTGAGGTTTGTCCGTAGGGTCGAATGACGCGGATCACAACAAGTGGTGTCACACAGGCAAATGGACGAATGATCGATTTTGTGTTTCTCGCGCAACAGTGTGCGCCGGGTGTCCATGTTGACACGATGCAACGGATTGTTCGTGTCGAGTCCTCGTTTAATCCCTATGCTATTGGCGTGGTCGGTGGGCGGCTCGACCGCCAGCCGCGCAATAGCGGCGAGGCGCTGGCCACTGCGGAGTGGCTGGAGAAGAATGGCTACAACTTCAGCATGGGCCTGGCGCAGGTGAACAAGCGCAATCTGGCCAAGTACGGACTGACGCTGGCGACCGCCTTTGATCCGTGCCGAAACCTGAGTGCGGGAAGCGCAATCCTTGCGGAATGCTATCAGCGCGCCGGCAAGACCGGGCGCAGTGAGCAGGATGCGTTGCGTGCGGCCTTCAGTTGCTATTACTCAGGTAATTTCATCAGCGGATTCCGGCTGGGGTATGTATTGAAAGTAGTGAGCGCGAGCGGCAACGGTAAGGCTGCATTACCGCGAATCCCGGTCAATCAAGCGCGCGCAGCGGCATCTATCAGGCGTGCCGTCGTGGCGCGCAGTGGCAGTGCGGTCCCAATCCTCCCAAGTTAAGGAATTTCCTCGAAAATATGCTGAAAATGCGATAAATAGCTTGACATTTCAATTGCA
>NZ_JAQOZV010000129.1:0-4015 GCF_030348125.1 Massilia sp. DJPM01 | reverse complement strand
AAAAAAAGCCTCCCCTAACCCCGGCTGGTGCGTGGGGTTGCGGTTTGCGTCAAGGGTCCGCTGCGCGCCCCTGACTGCGCACACGCCGCCGCGATGCCAGCTTGATTAACTTAACCGAAAGGTCTTGCCTCGCGCGCGTGCGCAAGCCAAAATGCGTGTCTAGAGAAATTTGCAACAATACCGGGGCGGCATCTGGATTTAGCCGCTTCAAGCTGTTGATTCGACTAGGGAAAGTGGCGAAATTTAGGGAAGTGCGCGTCGGGTGGGCGTTATATCCAAAGCGATCCCATTGGGCTCGACGGTGGTATAAACACTTACGGCTATGTTGGGGGCAACCCACTCAGCAGAATAGATCCGTTGGGGCTTGCATATTCATGCGCAACAACTGGCCTCGTGACAATTTGTAAAAATACGCCACCGCCTGGTCTTGTTGATCCAGAGATGCAACCCTTGCCTTCGTCGCAAAATTCGTCATGGTTCACGGCAGAAATTGAGGCCGCCAAAGACAGAGCGCTTTTGATTCCACGAATTTTCACGGCGATTGCTAATGTCTGTATGTCATCTAGCCGTGAGCGTTGTGAAGCCGACTGCGACAAAGATGATCGCGCACGTGTAGCTTTTTGTCAGGCAATGTCAGGTATGAAGGGTCGTAATAAGCAGACGTATTCTCAATGTATGGATGCAGCTGATGCTGCGCACCGCGCTTGTTACCAAGACTGTGGGAAGGAATAAAATGGCCAATTTATCGTTGCAGGATTTGATTATTAGGTTGCATGAGCAAGACCAATCGCTCCAAATGTTCACTCAAAAAAGAGGAGGCGGCGCAGGAGAGTTAAGTTTCTTCCACGAGCTATCTGATTTAGACATGTTAAGTGAGGAAACTGTCGAAGAGCATATTGGAAGGGCTGTCTTGGCATTTCTCTCTGCAAAATACGAATCAGATTTATTTGGTCTTGATCGGTACCGGCAAGCAGGAAAGAGCTTCGCTGCGAGCATGGATGATGAGTCAGCGCTACTGTTGGCGAGTGGCGACGCTGAAAACGAGTTCGAAGGAGCGATGCTGCGAATCTATCGGTTCGATGAAAGCTGGACTCTGGAAGATATCGAGGGAATGACGGCGTTGCTTGAGCGTGCTGCCAGATCGGGGTCAAAAAAAGCCAAGAAATTTCTCCGCGAGGATTGGCCCGAACGATCATTAATGTTTAGAAAACGGCTGGAACGTTCTGGCTGAAATTGTGGCAAATGAGTTTTGACCGGCAGGAACGGGGTTCGTTCCGACAAGCCGACACGGGCTGAACATTAGTTAGCCCAAGGTGGCGAGGGCGACTTGAAATGCTGGCCGTATCCTGTCCGTATCTGCCGCGTATCCTAGCGTATGCTATTCGTATCCTAGCTGTATCCCATCCGGCGGTGGAAAAATCCTCCTGGTGTGAAAAACCCGGCAAGAAGAGAGTGGTCAGCGGGGCGCGGGGAGTCCCCCGCAGCCCCTGCCGATGTCTCACACGTCACGCAACCTCCGGTTTCTGCGGCAACTCTCATGACCCACCGCCCGGCCGCCAATATGTGCTTATAAATACGTGCCAATAGGTACGTGCCTAAGGACAGGTGCCTAAGGATTTCTACCTAGGAGTAGGCGCGTCTAGAGCTAGGGGCAGCTACATGTATCCTATGGACCCGTAGCCATGCCCTACGGAGCGATACGTGGCGTGCCGTATCCGGGCGCAAATAAAGTCGGCGTATTAGCATCAAATTCGTGATAAGTTCTCAAATCCATGATAAAACATCGCCTGTCCCAGCCACTATAGATAATGTGATGCTCCAGCCACCTAAAGCCCCTAAGACCTCTTCCACCGATGACCTGCCCGATGCCGACAAGTTGGAGGTGGGGCGGCGCATCAAACAGCACCGCGAGCGCCATCGCTGGACGCTGGACGAGCTGAGTCAGGCCACCAAGCACGTCGATCCGCAGCAGGCGGGCGTGTCCAAGGTGTCTATCTCTCGCTACGAGAATGCGGACAGCTACCCCGGCTACCGTGAGATCAAGCTGATCGCGCAGGCCCTGGGTGAACCCATTACCCATTTCTTCTATGGTGACCGGCCCGACCCGTTTAGCGGCTGGCATATGTCCCTGGACGACTACCTGCGCCACATCATCAAAGATGTCCTGATCGAAGAAGGGCTGGTGGCGGGGCAGTCGATATCGGACAAGGAAAGCCAAAAGATGGTTGGCATGGCCGATATCAACCATCGTCGGCAACGACTGCGGCCGAGTCGTGATCCTGCTGAGCGAGCGGCTAAGGCAACGCAGCAGGCTGCGGATTTGGACGAGCTAGAACGGTCGGCCGTTGAGTTGGACAAGGCGATGGGTGTGAGTGGCAAACAAACCAAAATAAAGCAAAAATGAGATAAATCTCGAAATTGATTTGACGTAGGGAGTGATGAGTTCTAATATCACGTTCGAGAATGATCTCGAATTTGATATTTGGCCGCATGACACCTACCCCCGACCTAGCTTTATCTCTACGTAACGCGCGCATTGCCGCGCATCCTGGCCTGAACGGCTTGCCGCCGCGTTGGAAAAGCCAGCTCACCAAGCGCGTCACCGACGCCTGCCAACACTTCCTGTTGCCGCAAACGGTCGATTCGATTGTTGATCGCAGCATCAACGCATTTCGCGCCAGCTACCTTCCTGGCGGACTAGACCTGACAGCTACCGATGGCGAGATCGTCGAGCATGCGCGCCGCCGCGCCGATGCTGCTGCGCTGATTCTGGCCGGCACCAGCGACGCGCAGGCGAAGCAGGCGATCATCGAGCACACATGCAGCACCGCCCGCGTGCCGGTACCGAAGGGCGACACCCTGGATGCGCAAGTAAAGCGGCTGTCGTGCTGCCACTGGTGGCGTCGTCAATTGCGGCGCCAGTACGCCCGCACGCTGGAAAATGGCAATATCCGCCTACATCTGGTTCAACGCCAGCGCGATCCCTACGCCAGCCGTGACGCGATGCTGCGCTGCTTGCGCGAGGAAACGCGTAACCGGCTGTGGATGGAATCGACGGTGCTGGAGAACGAGAACGGCGACCGGTTTACCTTGCAAGAGCTGTCCGAGCGCGGCACCAGCAACAAGGCGATTCGCCGTGCCGAACTGATGACTCGCATACGCGGCATGGAGGACTACGCCCGCGATCATGGTTACAGCGCGTTGTTCGCCACGATCACTTGCCCCTCGTGCTACCACGCCACGCTGGCCGGCAGCGGCCAGGGCAACCCGGCCTACCGGGGCTATACGCCACGCCAAGCGCAGGATTACCTGTGCAAGCTGTGGGGCCGGGTGCGGGCCAAGCTGGAGCGCGAAGGCATCGAGCTGTACGGCCTGCGCGTGGCCGAGCCGCACCATGACGCCTGCCCGCACTGGCACCTGATCGTGTTCGTGCTGCCGCAGCACGCGGCGCGGCTGGAGGCGATCATCCGTCATTACGCGCTGGAGGCGCACCCGGACGAGGTGGGCGCGGCCAAGAACCGCTGCCACTTCGTCCCCATCGACCCCGACAAGGGCAGCGCCACCGGCTACGTGGCCAAGTACATTGCCAAGAACATTGACGGCTACAAGCTGGAGCTGGACGTGACGGGCGAGCCGGCGATCACGGCCAGCCTGCATGTGACGGCCTGGGCCAAGACCCACGGCATCCGCCAATTCCAGGCATTCGGTGCGGGCAACATCACGCTGTGGCGCGAACTGCGCCGTATCCCCAAGGCCACCATTGCGGGGGTCTAAGCCGGAACCCCGGATTTTTCCGGCCAAAGCGAAATCCTGCCAATTGTTGGCTTGGTGGGAGCGAAGCTACCACCAGATGACATTTGGTAGCTTGGTGGTCCACGCAACGGCTGTTGTGCCGCAGCTTGCAGCTTGCTGCGGGCTAGCAGTTGCGCCCTCATTCATTCCAGTGAAAGGCGGGCGGCTAAAAAATCCACCAAGGCGCGCACGCTCGCCGACTGCATGCGACTGACCATTACGG
>NZ_JAQOZV010000128.1:0-4036 GCF_030348125.1 Massilia sp. DJPM01 | reverse complement strand
ACCACCGCGTCTCCTTGGAGACGGCCTCAACTGCTTGCTAACTACTTGATTTCGTTAACCCTTTCATTGGGGAGGCGAACTATAGCAAAAGCACTGTTCGCTTGGCAAGCCTTTTTGATGCAAAGCCGGGTAAACTCAGCCGCAACTCCAAAGTTGAAAGAAAATCATGGATATTGGCCTGGCGATTTTAGAAGTGTCCGCAACAAATGCATTGAACGATGAGCAGCACAATCAGCTTCGCAAACTCTCCGGCCTCGACGATGAGCCAGCGAACCTGGCGTCACTGTTTCGCACCGGACTGGCGATCATCGCGGCGGTGCTGATCGGCCTGGGTATCATTTTCTGGATTGCCGCGAACTGGAATTCGCTTGGCCGCACGGGCCGTTTCATTCTGCTGCAGGGCGTGGTGGCTGTCATGTGCATCGGCGCGTATGCGCGACCGCGTGCGCGCGTGCCGCTTGGCCTGCTGGCCCTGCTCGCCATCGGCGCGGTGTTCGCTTACTTTGGACAGACCTATCAGACGGGCGCAGACCCCTGGCAACTGTTCGCGCTGTGGGCAGCGCTGGGACTCCCCCTATGCCTCTCGGTACGCCATGACGCACTGTGGATGCCGTGGGCGCTGATCGCCATGAGCGCCATCTCGCTTTGGCTGCATGCGAATACGGGCCACAGTTGGCGCTTCCAACCCAGCGATCTGAACTATCAAGCGGCCGCATGCCTTGGTGCACTTACCGTGGCGGCGTTGCTCAGCCCCCTGTGCGCGCGATGGACTGGTGCAGGTCTCCTGTCCATGCGCGTGAGCGTCGCGCTGGCGGTCATCAGCGTCGCACTGATCGGGATTGCCGGCCTGACGAACAGTACGGTGACCGCACAATATTGGCTGGCCTTGATGACGCTATCCATTACCGCTGCCGCGTTTTCGTCGCGTCGCTTGTTCGATATGTTTTCACTGTGCGGCATCGGGCTGGCCCTGAATGTTCTGCTGATTGGATTATTGACCCACTTCCTGCTCGCCGATCACGCGCGCTGGTCCATTCCGGAGCTGCTGTTGCTTGGCCTTGTCGCCGCCGGCTTGCTTGCCGCGACGGTGCACATCATTCTCAAGCTGTCGAAACGCGGCCCGCCGCATGGAGGTGTGCAATGAAGCGTCCACTCAACGAGATTATCTCCGAGGCTATGGCGGCGGACATTCTTCCGCCCTCAGCGGCCGCCTTTATCCCGCACGAAGAGCATCGTCCCTGGCCCGTCGTATTGTTGACGGCGTTCGGAGCATGGTTAGCGGCCATTCCACTAATAGGAATCATCTTTCTTTTATGCGGCGATTATCTGACCCGCGACACCAGCGCACTGTATCCGCTTTCGCTCATCATGTGCGGCGTCGCAGTGGCCATTTTGCGCCGCGCTTCACTCCCTTTGTTTATCGAACAGCTGGCCATTCCGGCATTGCTCGCCGGCGCGGCGGCCATGAGTGCGGCTTTTTACATGGACATGTCAATTGGCCAAGGCTCTTTCGGTGTCGCGCTGTTGGCAATCGCCCTGGCTGCCGTTATTCCACGCAACTGGCTGCGCGTCCTGCTGGGCGCGATTTCCTGTGCATTCATCATGGCGGCGATCGTCGCCCTCGCCGCCTATCGCGATCGCGATGGATTCTGGATCGTGGTGCATGGTGCGATGGCAATCTGGCTTATTAGCGACTTCGTCCAGCGACAACATCTTCGTAGCGTGCTGGTGGACAGACTGGCGACGGGGTGGGTGCTTACTATCATCGTGGGCCTTGCGCTGTGGACAGGAATGACCTTTCTGGTCGGTGCCGCCATCAGCAGCGGTTCGGTCAGCACGATGGATCCGCTCTCGCAGCCGCTGGCGTCCTTTGCGCAGTTTGCGTCGGCGGCGTTGACGCTTGGCGGGGCAGCCTGGCCGGCCATGCGATGGCCGGCGTTACGCAAGCCGTGGTACGCACTCACTGCCGCGGTATTCACGGGACTGGCGGTGTTGATGCCGTCGCTCGGCGCCGTGCTGATGATTCTCGCATTGTGCGCGAGCAGCGGGCGCTGGGGCATCGCGGCGTTAGCGGGCGCGGCGGCCGCGTGGATTATGGGCGCGTTGTATTACCAGCTGGCGTATCCGCTTGCGACCAAGGCGCTTATCCTGATCGGCGCCGGCGCGCTGTTCGCCCTGATCGCCTGGCTTGCCATTCGCGACGGCGTACCGGTGGTCAGTGGCGGCAGCGCTACCCCTGCGCCGAAGGAGGCGCACGCAGGCCGGATCGGCATTGCGCTGACCGCGATCGCGGTTTTAGCCGTCGCCAATATCGGGATCTGGCAAAAAGAATCCCTGATTGCGAACGGCCGTCCGGTGCTGGTGGAACTGGCGCCCGTTGATCCGCGTTCGCTCATGCAGGGCGATTACATGCGCTTGAATTTCAATTTGCCGCAGGAAGTGGCGCAAATGAGTGAAGGTGAGACGGGAAGCGCGCGATTGAAGGTCGCCGGCAAGGTGAACGAAAAGGGAATTGTGGAGCTGACCCGGCTCCACGACGGCAAGCCGCTTGCGCCTGGCGAGATCATGATCGAACTCACGCCGCGCCACGGTGGTCATACGCTGGTGACCGATGCGTGGTACTTCCAGGAAGGAGAGGGAAAACGCTGGGAGGCGGCGAAGTACGGCGAATTCCGCGTCGATGGCAATGGAAAGGCCCTACTCGTCGGCATGCGCGGAGCCAATCTGCTACCTCTCTGATACGAGAGGCGGCCCGCTCGGATAAATAGACGCCAGCCTGGAAATCGCGCTCTGAAGTGGAGCGGCTGGCGCGTACCGGCGTATTAGTCGGTCTTCCGTTCAACAGTCAAGACAACCGCCATCGCCCACGTCGCGTCACTAAATGGCCAGCGGAGCAGCTTGGCCTGGTCCCCGTCGACCTGCGATTCCCACAAGGCGTAAAGTTTTCGATCAAAACCAGGCAAACGCACGCTCTGGCAAGCCAGTGGGCCGCCATCCAGGTTAAGCGCGACCTTCAGATCGAGTGGCGACTCCTTCAAAAATAGCGCCAAGCGTGCCAGCGAGAAAAATGCATCCTTGGTAGTACCAACGACGATGCGTCCCTGCCTGTCTTGAGCAACGAAACTGCGGTTGGCCAGCCACCGGCTGTCGGCGCTCACATGAGTCTGTCCATCGTCACCGATCAGGAGAGGATAGGAGACCATCGCATTGCTCGCCCCATCGAGCGCCTGTTGCCAGTTCCCGTCACGCAGATCCCTGACGCCGGCGCCGTTACTGTCGGCGACAAAAGCGCCGGAGCGAGCCTTGTAACGGCGTGGACCCATCACCGTTCCCTCACTGATGAAGGGCGTGTCGGGCAAGCCTTTCAAGCCAAAAAAACTGCCGTTGACGATCAATAGCGCCTGCGGCAGTGCGCGCTCCCATTCATCGATGCCCTTCTCGCCGTCCGGTGCATTGCGCACTACAAAGCGATACTGCGCCGGATCGATACGCGCCAGCAGGATGCGGTCGACCTCACGGCCGCCCGCCATGACCGGCAGCTCGGCGACTTCAAATCCTTTCTCGCGTTCTTGCCAGGTCATCGGCCCGGAGGTTGCCGGCGGAACCGGTACAGTGAGAGCGAGGCGCATTGCGGGCGACAGGCGTGGATCGTCAGTCTCGACATTGACCCAGTAGCTTCCGCCACGGCGCCACAGTACATTGAAGCCATAAGCCCCGTTGCGCTCCCACACCCACCAGCAAGCACCCGCCACGGCGAGCAGCAACAGCGCAAGGCCGGCCATGAGACGACGTTTCAGGACCATTCGTCCCGTTTTTTTTCGTGATGCAGGCAGTTCTCGCACAGCCTGTGTTCCCTGTTTTATATTCACTATTTCCCCAATCAGCAGAATTGCCGGTGCAAGGAAAATAACCCGGCAGTGTGAAGCGCGGATGAAGTGATGGTGAAGTCTGGATGGAATATGCATCCAGGATTGGGGCTGTGATTGGCCGGTAACTTGATGAACTTTGAAGGGGGAAATGTGGGTGCTAAAAATGT
>NZ_JAQOZV010000127.1:0-4066 GCF_030348125.1 Massilia sp. DJPM01 | reverse complement strand
CAAGGTAAAGGGTGTCTGGAAATACCTCTACCGCGCTGTCGACAAGCAGGGCAAGACCGTCGACTTTCTACTGACAGCGAAGCGTGATATGGCTGCAGCGAAGCGCTTTTTCGATAAGGCGATGGGGGCGAACGGCGTTCCCGACAAGATCGCGATGGGCAAGAGCGGTGCCAACAAGGCGGCGATCGACGAGGTCAACGCTGGTCGCGACGTCCCGATCGTGGTACGCCAAGTCAAATACCTCAACAACATCGTCGAGCAGGACCACCGCGCCATCAAGCGGGTGACCAAGCCCATGCTCAACTTCAAATCATTTCGCGCCGCCGGCTCCGTGCTCGCCGGCATCGAGCTCATGCACATGATCCGCAAGAACCAGTTCGCGATCGACGCCGTGGATATAGGGACGTTCGCCGACCAATTTTATGACTTGGCAGGTGTCAATTTCCGGCATTAAGGCGCCACCCATTTTCGGCGTAATGGCGCCACTTTAATCGATGATTTCAGGGGCTCAAACTGGGTTGCAAGGATGCTCGATTTCGAGCGTTTTGGCAACATCGTTTTCGAGTAACTGTTCAGCCTGAATGACCAGAGCAATCAGAAGTTGTAAACTCTTGGCAATTGCCGCATCATGTAGGCATGCCACCGAAACCACCTCGTGCCGACCTGACCGAGCTGTCCCATGCCGACAAGGACAGACTCATTGACGCCCTGTTTGCGCGCCTGGACGCGGTCGAAGCGAAGCTGGGCATGAACAGCGAAAATTCGAGCAAGCCGCCATCGTCCGACGGACTGGCAAAAAAGAATAGGACCAGCTCGCTGCGCGGCAAGTCCGACAAGACGGTTGGCGGCCAGCCCGGTCACAAAGGCAGCACGCTTAAGAGGGTAGCCGAGCCCACCGGAACGAAGGATTATCCACCGCCGTCGCAGTGCGACCGCTGCCATAGTGCGTTGGCCCTGGAGCAGGCACAAATCCTGGAGCGCCGTCAGATATTTGATGTGCCGGCGATGAGCTTCGAGGTGATCGAGCACCGTGTCTACACCGTGGTATGTGCCTGCGGACAGCGGCACGACAGTGTCTTTCCCGCCGCAGTCAGCGAAGTGGTGCAGTACGGCCCGAACATACGTGCGCTGGGTGTGCATCTGACCCAGGGACAGATGCTGCCGTATGCCCGCGCCGCCGAGCTGATCTTCGAGATGACGGGCTTGTCGGTGTCGCCCGCCACCCTGCTCGCCTGGGTCGCCGAAGCGCGCCTCGCTCTGCAGGGCACAGCCGATTTGATAGCGCGGCAATTGCACCACGCGCCGGTGCTGTGCGCCGACGAATCGGGCCTGCGCGTGGATGGCAAGCTGCACTGGATGCATGTGGCGGCCACTGCGCAATTGACTTGGTACGGCATGCACGCAAAGCGCGGCTTTGACGCCATCGCCGCGCATGGCATTCTTCCAAAACGCCTCGGTGTGCTGGTACATGATTGCTGGGGTCCTTACTGGAAACTCGACGATGGCCTGCATGCCTTGTGCAACGCGCATCTCCTTCGGGAACTGGTCTACGCGCAAGAGGTGACCGGCCAGGATTGGCCGGCTGCCATGACGGCGTTGCTGCTCAACGCCAAAACACTGAGCGCTGCGGCGCGGCAGCAAGGACACCCACTCGACGCCGGCGCCATCGCCGCCTTCACCACCGTCTACGACGATATCGTGCGTGAAGGCGAGGAACTGAACCCTCCCAAACTCAAGCCAGACGGAAAATCCGGTCGCTGTAAACTGTCCGACGCCCACAACTTGCTGCGCCGCTTCCGGCTGCACGCCGACGCCATCTTGCGTTTCATCGCCGATCCGACCGTCCCGTTCTCGAACAATATTGCGGAACGGGCCGTCCGCATGCCCAAGGTTAAACAGAAGGTATCGGGCTGCTTCCGCACTGTTGCCGGCGCCGACAATTTCTGCACCATCCGCTCCTGCCTTGACACGCTACGCAAACAAGGTCACAGCATGTTGGAAGTACTGCGCCGGGCATTGGCTGGCGATCCAATTGCGCCAGCCGCGTAGCGGCTGAACAGTTACGTTTTCGACACTAATCCCGTCTTCGGTCCGTATGGCCACCAGGAGCGCGGACCGGCACATTGTCTCGAAGCGCAGCGGCGCGTGGATGCAGCGTGCGCCGGGGAAGCCACCTGGCAGTGGACGGCCCGCAGTCGAGTACAATCGACAGCAGTCGGCCAGGAGCCGACACTCGCCGCATCGCCGAAGTCGTGCCAGTTGTTTGATGTTCGTATGACGACTCGGCAGTTTCGCTCTCACCGCTCGAGCCCACGCCGAACAAGACTGTAAGTGAATGGCCAAAGGCAGTCGGCAGAAGTCAGGCGACAAAAGCTTGCCAAGAATAAAGAAGTGAGCCGGCATGGACGCTGCACTTGCCTCCCTGATTGATTGACGCGCTGTCTCTGATGGCATCCTCCTGTCGATGTTTTTTCTGGCCGGCAGCGCACATACGGCGGGCCGAGATGGCACCCACCCGACTTGGCCCGCTGTTGGCCGGGTATTTTCAAACTGATGGATTCCCTGGGTCGATCATGACAGCCACTTCCAACCTCGCCCACTGTGTGTGTCACTTCATCATCGGCAGGACGGCACTAAGGCCTGGCTGGTTTCTTGCCCTTTGCTCGCTTTGGCTCGTCTACCTGCCTGCGGCAAGCGCTGTGGAGCTGAGCGGCCAGGTTGATGTGCGGGCACTGCGCGAAGTGGGAGAGCGCAGCTGGATTCGGGAAGGCATGGGAAAGACCCGCTACGGGGGGGGATCCCAGGTTCGTTTGGGCCAAGCGATCCTGGCAGCGGAACTGGAGCTTGGCGACGCGGTAACGGCTGTTGCTGTAATCAATGCGTATGAGGACAGGGACCGATTGCTCGATGTGCAGGAAGCCTGGCTTGGCTGGAGTCCCGTGCCAGTGAGCCCGTGGAAAGTCCGTGTCAAGGCAGGCTTGTTCTTCCCGCCGCTGAACCAGGAGCAAGATTACGATCAGCGCACGTGGCTTCCGACCCGAACCATTTCTGCCTCTGCCGTCAACAGCTGGGTTGGCGAAGAGCTGCGGTCAAAAGGAATCGAAGCCAATCTCGCTTATCGGGGACGCGCGTCTGGGTCACCTCATGATCTTGGCTTGACAGCGGCCGCCTTCAACGGTAACGATCCCGCCGGCACCTTGCTGGCGTGGCGCGGATGGGGCGTGGGTGACCGCATTACCGGCGTGAGCGAGTATATTCGACTGGCTGATCTTCCGGTCTACCGCCCGGACGGACCCATCAATCTGCAAACGCGTGATACTCATCTATTCCGCGAACTTGACGGACGCGCCGGCTACTATGTGGGTGTGAACTATTCGTACGCCGGGATAGTCGAGGTCTCCGCGATGCATTACGATAACCGCGGCGACCCTTTAATTGTCAAGGCGGGCCAATATAGCTGGGGGACCCGATTCAACCATGCTGGGATGCGCCTGCGGACCGGGCAGTGGGAGTGGATGTTCCAGTACCTCACCGGCGCTACCGCAATGGGCCCGCGCGCTGCAGCCCTCGACTTTCGTGCGTGGTACGCGCTGGCCAGCCGGCGCGTGGGCGCCGGCACGCTGACAGTGCGGCATGACCGATTCCGCGCCATCGAAGACGACGTGATCGCGACCGATCCGAATGGAGAGTGTGGCAGCGCGCTTGCGATAGCCTACAAACTGGACCTCAGTGACGCGCTCAGCGTTGTCAGCGAAGTGCTGTTGCTGCGGAGCGAACGCCCTGCTCGCGTATTGATCGGTGAGACTCCCGATCAAACGAGCCGCAGCATCACCACTTCGCTGCGTTGGCGGTTTTAACTGTTTTGGCCCGAGATTTCTAACGACGTGATGAGCATAATTTCATGGTTACCAAGGGCCGCTTTGGCGTTACCCGTCGTTCGGTGACGCGAAAACACTCTGCTGCCAGAGCTGTTTTCGCCTGTTACTCATTTACGTAGGAATCCTTACGGTCCCCCATCATAAAAACAAACGTCAATACGATCCTCGATGAAAGCTGGCGTATTTAT
>NZ_JAQOZV010000126.1:0-4071 GCF_030348125.1 Massilia sp. DJPM01 | reverse complement strand
ACTGGGTTGGGGCGCCGCAGCTTACATGATTGCCCCGCCGACGTTCGCTAATGCGACAGAACCAACATTCCGTCGTTTGATCAACAACGCGACAGAACCTTGACGGTTTGACGCGATACTTCGAGCCGATCGGCCAGGTTGGCCTGGCTCCATCCACGTTCGGCGCGTAGTTCACGAATTGTGTTATTCATCGCTCCATCATCCACCGGCGGATCAAGCCGACAATGAGCCAGGAGTAGCCGAAAGCTTTAGGGCCAGAGATGCTCTATCGTGGACGTTTAATTTCTGGTAAACATTCTGTATAAAATTTCGGACTGTAGACGGCGCCACGTTGAGTTGGCGTGCTACTGCTTTGTGAGTCAGACCTTGCCCATATAACAATGCAGCTTTTAACTCCCGCGGAGTTAGTCCACATGGTTCGATGCGGTGTGCTCGCACCAACCATACAGATTCGAGACACTGGACGGTAAGTCGAACGGGATGACTAACGAAATTATAATAACCATCCGTTTCGAGCGTTCGTTGCAATAATTCAGGGATGCGGTAGCCCTTCCAAGAGGCGAACTCTGCACGTAAGTACTCGTCGAACTGAGAGGTGCAGAAGTTTAGCAATCCAGAGTAAGAAATAATTGCAAAGGGAAAGGCAGGTTCAGCACCTTGAGTCAACGCACGATTTATCTGCAACGCTTGCTGAAGGTGGGGAGCAAACCCCTCAATACAACGTTGGTCTGCATACGTAAACTGATCGTCGTCGCGCGCGCGGTATAGCGAAAGTCCCTCTAGCAAACCCGATATCTCATTGATGGTTGCGATGACAAGTCCATTCAAATGGCGGAAGCGCACAGTGTAGTCAAGAACAACTGCGACTTCTGCATCCGAAAAGAGACGTCGAGCGTTGAAGTTGCATGCAATTCCTGGAGAGTTCGATACTGCGGACAAAACCCGATCAAGACGAGCGACTTCTTCCCAATGCACGTTCACTGCTTCAGGCTCTCGGTGATTTAGTGAGGTACGGACCTCAGCACCGCCACGAGTTGTATCAACTCCAATCAAACGTCCCGAATCAAAAGGAACTAGCGCCTTTATACGTTCAAACACTGCGATTTGGAACCTGTCGATTGATTCAGAACGGCAATCTTTGTACAAGCTCAACAACTCACTGTTGAAGGAAGTCATGGCGAGACTGCGTTATTGCTCAAGTGTAGCGGGTGCCATTCCGAAAAGGGAACTTCCAGATGCGGAAAATGCCCGGCGTCGACGGTTTTAGACTTAGCTTGTGGAAAGCGCATTTGCAACTCATGGACAGTCTTTGAAATCGGTACCAGCGAATCTGCTCGGCCGAATATCGCCGTGACCGGACCTGTGTAACGTCCCAATATACACTCCCGCGTTGCCAAAAAACTATTTACGGTTATTTGAAAAAAATGCGGGTCGAACATCTCAGCATCACCAAGCAATGCCATAAACTGATCCACTTTAGTGCGATTTAACTCTCCCAAAAGCCGTTCAAAAATGTGCGGTATTGCGAAGAGTTGGCCCACCATCGGCCACAGCGTTTCGACTGAGGGGCAAGAGCGATAACCCTTCAGGACCTTGGATAGCTGGTCAGTTGGGCGTGCAGCCAGCTCTGCCTCGGCAAGCCCTGCATATGCTGCGCCTACATCGAATACCGGCGCGAGCAGCACCAAGCTACGAACCTTCTCGGGATACGAGCACGCCAAATTTGCGCCGATCTGCGCTCCAAAGGAACTCGTCAGCAAGTGAACAGGCCCTCCACAGGCTTGCACGCACTCATCGAGTTTTTGCATTGCTGCGCTCAGCAGGTGAGGCCAGGGATTATCAGGGTTTTCCCGGGGCTGATCCCACCAAATAATGTCGTTAACGTGGCTTAAGTGGAGTCGCTCGAATTTTGCCGAACTGCAAGGGCCGCCATGGACAAACAATATCGTATTAGTGGACATTTTCGCGCGATCGAGAGATAGAAAGGAAAAACATGCAACAGTGACAAACGCTTAACTTTTCGGTCACTGAGGGCTTTCGACTCATATTTTACCTGAAAGGTCCATAGTGCAATTGCATCATGTTCTAAAATGTTTATCCGACCTACCATTAAAGCAATAACCTAGTTCGGCCGAACTCAACATCGTTGTGATGTTCATGCTGATAAGACAACCTTGCACGGAGTGCTAAATGTTTCGAAAATCGATTGTTGTTGGTATGATATAACGATATAAATTGAAGCCGTATGCCTGACGCCAGGTTGAAGCGTAGCCGAATCTGACGATTCTTTCGATACGAATCGTAGCCGATGCTTAGCGCCCGATTTTTCGGTTTTTCCTATTCACTCCTAATGGGCTGTACTGTATCTATGTACAGTATTAATAAGCGCTTGCGGAATCTGGGTGCCCGGCGCACGACGGCTACGCAACGCGCTTCCTGCCTACTGTAATTACCAGGAAGCGGACAAGCCCTTTGCGTAGACCATGCAGGTTTAAAATTGAATTAAAGTGAGATCACCATGAAAAACAAATTCCAAACCGGCTCTCCGCTCATAAAATTGTTTTGCGTTCGTCCAATGACGCTCCAAAGTTCCACAACTTTCGATCCGAAAAGGCGCCTCATACTGTCTGGCGTTCACGCCGCTGCGACGACTGTCGCTCTGGGACTAGTGGGCTGTGGCGGAGGAGGCGCGGATTCTGCCAATACCTCGCCTAGCAGTTCCTTACCAACTCCGCCTAGCAGTTCCGTACCGACTTCGCCGGCGGTTGAAGCATTTTCAATCAAAGGGGCTCCCTCGTCAGTGGCGCCCTTCTCGGATATAACTGTAACGATTCCAGACTCGAGCGCAGCGCGTTACTCCGGACGCTGGATCTTGTCAGATGCGATTTCGATACCGGTCGTCTTCCAACCTAGATCATCCGGGTCCAGCATTGTCGTGCTCGCTCCTGCGGGAGCCTTCGATTCTTACTGGATTGGCAAGGAAGGTTTGGTTAAATTGGAGCTCACTCGCGACCTCGCCGGCGTGACGGAAAAATCGACGGTAAGCATTAATGTCACAGCAATGCCGGCGAGCATCTATAAGCCGGGAACTGTAGCTCTTGTTGTCGCCAGAATCGCTCAAAGTATCATGACACAAGCTAGCTCATCGCTGTTGCAATCGACCTCGGCATCGATCTACAGGGCGAACATCGCGCAAACATTCGGTAGCGGCAGCCCGCCTGCGATGACGGACATGAATATCGATCAACTCAAGGTCCTGGACCGTCTCTTGTTATCTTGGCTTCTCGCGCTAGGCCTCGATATCACCGCATCGCCCAAGTTCAAGAGCCAAGCCAGTCTTCGGCACATGGCGCCACCAGACATCTTTGGCGGAGCGTCGAGCACAGACATCTCGCTTTTCGACGACCTTGCGGCGATGACGAACGCACTGGCCAGCAAAGCGCGCGAGTCAGCTGGTAAGCTGATCACTGCCGGCGGTGTTGCTGTAGCCGTAGGTCTTACGGTGGCAGCGGGTACCGCCCTTGGAGGGGGGTTGATCGTTGGCGGTGCCGCAGCTATTGGTGCTGGGCTGATGTTCGGCATGGCTGAGGGTTTTGTTTTTGACAATGCCATCAACTTTGCTGGCAATGGCACATCAAAGCAAATCGAGTGGGGCAAGACCGCGAAGTTCTACGGCGAGCAGTTACTCAGCAATTTTACTGAAAACGTACTCGCTAAAAACTTCGGTTCCAAGGAGCTGCTGACCGGGCCCGGGAGCAGGCTTTACGCTTTCGCCGTGGATACCACTAAATCCTTTATATCGGCCGAAATTGCATCAAAGATTGCTGTTGCCACATCACGTATTCTTGGAGTTGTGGTAGATGTAAAACCTTTGCCGCCATACAAAGCGACGTGTCGATCTCCTGAAGTGGTGGGCCCGAATGTAGATTTGAGCTTGCCACTTTGCCCTCGATGACGTTTGCGGTGTCGTAAGCCGGAACCCTGGAAATTTCCGTCATAGGCGCGAAGGGTTCTGTCGCATTAGCGAACGTCGGCGGGACAATCATGTAAACTGCGGCGCCCGAACCCAGG
>NZ_JAQOZV010000125.1:0-4219 GCF_030348125.1 Massilia sp. DJPM01 | reverse complement strand
AAAACGAATCGCCCACCGGTTAATTGACGAATGGTCGACCGACACGCCGCGCTCTTCCATCATTTCCTCGAGGTGCCGGTAGCTCAGTGGATAGCCGGCATACCACCGGATGCAGACGAGGATCACATCGATAGGAAAGCGCATCCCTTTGAAGTTGAGCATGTCGATTTGTCCTGGGTTTGGGCGCCGCAGCTTACATGATTGCCCCGCCGACGTTCGCTAATGCGACAGAACCCATCGTGCTGCATGCCCAACAGCGCAACGCCGACCGACTTAGCTGGGCAGTGTCGGTGCTTTGGAAGCCGGCCGACACCGGCCACAATCCAGCCATGGTGGTGCGCACTAAAGGCACCCGCGCTGTCTTGCGCACCTTTCCCCCAGGCGCTACTTGGCTCGACGCTTTGGACGAGATTATCAATGAACGATCGAACCGAGCGGAGCCGATAGCGCCCGCGCCCACGGACGTGCCGAAATGAGGGCAGCACAATCACGCCGGCTTTCGTTCCTCGCAATTTTCGACTTGGTCAACACCGATTGAGAAGCTAATACCGTTTCTTGTGATCTAGATCTTTTAGGCAAGACAAGACCCCTATTAGACCCCCTTCCTGATTTTTCGGAAAATTGGTTGCAATTAGGCTTGTGGCCGAATATTATGCTCCTACCCTCGAAATTAGAAAGCCCACAATGGTTGCTGAAAATGTACTGCGCCCTTTCCATGGTGTTCGCCTCAAGCTTGCCAAGGAATTCATTGGTTTCACCGGGGCAGACAAGAAATTTCGTGAACTAGCGAAGGAAGTGGCAGGCGACAGCTCGCCCACTGCTGCGGGGGGAGCTCACAAAACATACCATGCGACAGAGATTCGACGCATTCGGCAGAAGCTATTGCCCGGCCTAATTGCCGAGGCATGTAGAGAATTGCCTCCAGTAGTCAACTTTCGCATGTCCAAAGGCGGAACAGGTAAAACAACCATCAGCTCGAACACCGCGACGTGCTTCGCGCAGTTTGGCTATAAAACCTTGGTAATCGATGGAGATCCACAAGGATCCTTAAGCAAGCAACTCGGTTTCGACATTAATCTTCCGCTTACTCATATAGGCACGCTATTAGAGCGCGCTTCCAGGAACCAGCCGACCAAAATTCGTGACGCTGTCGTGCCCGTTTATTCCGGTGGAATGCTCGATCTCATCCCAGCTGATATTACGCTCGCCAACGATTCATGGATGATTTCCGCCATGGGCCGCGAGACGCTTTTTCAGCGTCTCATGGAACAAGAAGCTGATTTTTTCAAGCAGTACGAGGTCATTATCATTGACTCCGCTCCTGGGACTTCCTTGCTCACAACCGTTTTTATGGCAGCGTGCAACATCATCACTGCCGTTGTCATTCCGGAAGCGCAATCGGTACTGGCCTTGGAGGTGCTTGAATCCAACATTCGCGAAATTAATCAATCCATTCGGCGGAACTCTCCGCCCTTGGGATTGCATATCATCGCAAACCGATACCGCCAGACGTATAAGTCGCACATTGATGCCTTGGAGAAATTGGGTAGCAAGTATTCTGCCTACCTAAACGATACCATCGTGCGCGATTTTGCAGGATTTTTGCGGGAAACTGACCTTGATGACTACACAAAGTCCGCGCCCGTGCTCGAAAAAGAACCGAACAGCGTAGGCTCACGCGATATCATTGATGTAACAAAAGCTCTTATCAAGCTGTACAACGTGAAATTAAGCGCTGCTCCGACCGTTGATGAGGTAGTGGCATGAGTAAGCAACGACAACCCATGAAATTTTCAGGACTTGTTGCGTCCGGGAAAATTGCGCCAAAAATTGATTTGTCGACAACCCAGGAATACGCAAACTCGCTTGAAAGTGGTGACGAGCGACGATCACGTGAGGCTGCTGTCGCAGCAGAGGCAGCGTCGTCCGTAACCAACACTGTCGGCCGAGAGGCACTGATCAACGTAGATTTGTTAGATGACAGCCCTTTCCAATACAGAAAAAAATACGATCCAGTAAAAATTGCTGAACTTGCCGGTTCAATGCTTGAGGCTGGTCAACGTACTCCAATTACTGTCCGCATTGTCCAGGCAGGTCGGTATGAGGTCATCAAAGGGCATTCGCGAAAATACGCGGCCAAACACGGCCTCATTCCCCAATTATCGGCGTTAGTGGTTGAGCGGACAGACCGCGAGGCCAAGCTTGACTGCATGCTCGACAATGAAGTTGAAGGGGTGTGTGAGTATGAACATGCTTTGATGTATCGGGATGCCTTAAAGGACGGCTACGCTTCCAATCAATCTCAGGTTGCTCGCCTATTTCGATGCTCACAACCTAAAGTCTCAAATTGCCTGTCGATGCTCGACCTGCCCGAGCCTGTGTTAGAAATGCTCGATGCCGATCCAGGGCTGATCGGAGCCAAAGCAGCGAAGGTTGTAACGGCGATGTGGAAGGAACAGCCGAGCAGTCACCACCTCATTCTCGAAGCCTTAGTGCGAGTCCAAACTGGGGCAGATCAAGCTACGATTAAAGGGTGGGTGGCCCAAAAGCTTGCATCCATCAAGAATACCGAACCCAAGAAGCTTGTGCGCCACTTCATCACTACCACCACTGGGGACGCGCGGTACGTTACGCTGGCCAAAGAACGGGACATTGTGATTCGCCTAGCGGACACATCCTTAGACCGTGATGAGGTTCACCAGAAAGTCGATGATTTTCTGAGAAGACTCGCCACCGAAGGCGGCGCATAATCTAATGAAATCAATGACTTATACTTTATTACCCGGTAATAATCGTAAGTTTACCCATAAACCAAACCCGGCCCAGAGCCGGGTTTGTCGTTTTTTCCTTGGAGGCTAACTTGATTTAGCACCTTACAAAAAAGAAAGCCCAGCTTGCAGGCCGGGCTTTCTTAACAACAGTTAATTAGAACACTACAGATACGGTGAAACCTCAGAACCTTCATCCTATACCCCAGTAGTGTGCTCGTCAAACACTTTGTAGGGCTGCTTGCCTTACAGATAGGATAGATTGTGCCCGCACAAACTCTTAGTGATATCGCTCGGCCATACTTGCATCTTCCAACGACCATACAAGCTGCCTTGATGAGGGTTGAAACCCACCCGACCTTCCGTCGGTTGACAAAAAGTACCCTTTTGGTCCTTAAAACCTTGGTGTCCAGGGCATCTGCTCAAAACGGCCTCTCCGTTATTCGCGCGCGTCTCGACCGTATGGCGACAGAGGCCAGCGTCAGCTACAAGACCGTGCAACGCGCGGTGCGCATCTTCCGGGATTACGACTGGGTCCTACCAGCGAGTGAGGGTCGATCCGAGTATGGGGTGTTCGAGTCACGACGTTACGTCTTCACGCATGCCCTGTGCAATTTAGTGGACTTGCCTACGATAACGAAGCAGAAGCCAGCCTCGACGCAACAGCAGTCGGCCCCAGTAGTGCGACAGGAGCATCAAGAGCCAACTGCAGCATCGGAATCGCACGAGTCAGCGACGCCGCAGGAAGAGCCGGCACCAGTTCTGCCACAGCCACAGCCAGAACCGGCCGTAGCGCCCGAGCCGCAGCTTTTAGCCGCGCCGCAAGAACAGCCAACGATAGCTACCTTGCAGGAAAAGCAAAGCCCTGTGGTGCCCCAAGAGACAGAAATGTCCGATGGTGCTATATACGTTGATCTTAGTTTAAAAAAAGATCTACAGGAGATTTCGATAGAAAATCGGAAGGGCAACCCCCCAACCCTGCCTCCAGCCGTCGCCATGATTCCCGCTGAAACGGGCATTTCGCCAACCGGCATCTGCAAGCTGCTCGGCATTGCGAAACAAGCAGGCCACCAGCTAGAGCACGTCTATGCGATCGCCAAGCCTTACCTTGCCAAGATCGGCATCAATTCCGCCCGGGCGTACCGCTACATCCTGACGATGCTGCACAACGCGAAAAAGGTTGACTATGCTGCCAAAGCAGCCCAGGCCCAGCGCATGAGCGACCCCGATCCGAACGCGGCGTTGAAGGCGATCGCCATGCAATGCCGCTACAAGCGCTACCAGCACATCGGCAAGAACATCGCGGTGCGTTTTTTCGATGGCACCGCCGAGGTGCGCATCGATGGCCACTTCGAGTTATACGGCGGCGCAAAAATGGTCGGGCTCTACAAAGGGGTCGCAAACGGCAATTTGCGCGAAGTGACCGAGTGATGAGCAGGGGTTATTTTTGG
>NZ_JAQOZV010000124.1:0-4642 GCF_030348125.1 Massilia sp. DJPM01 | reverse complement strand
CGCCCGTCGTGCTCTTGGTGGCGCGCTGGTGTTGGTGCAGCAGAGCGATGGTGTCGATCAGCGTCAGGTATTTTTCGTGATCGCGCCGGGTCCGCGTTTTATCCGACAGGAACGTGAGCTGGTCGGCGTAGGGGTTGACCACGGCCAGCGGGCGTAGCAGACGCTGTGCATTGCGGTGCAGGGCCAGGATCGCATCCTTGCCCTGCACCGCCATCAGGCCCGCCAGCATTCGCCGGTTGCGTTGCAGGCTGTGGATCGCTTCGGTTTGCTCGCGCCCTTCATCGACGGTGAGGACGATGCAGCGGTTCATCAGCTCTTCGTCGATCTCGATGGCCGTCGTGGTCAGGAAGATCATGACCGGGCCGGTGACGCGGTATTCCTGGGTGATCAGGTTGCCCGTGTTGGCGTCCTTGCCGGTCGATGCAATCATCAACTCACCCTCGCTTTGCAGCAGCTTCAAGGCGTAGCTGGCGCGGCTCGCGCCTTCCTCTTCAACGATGGCAAGGATCTTGTGCTGCAAGTTCGTCTCGCCCATGTAGAACAGGCTCTGGCCCGTCATGGCGCTGTACTTGATGCGTTCTTCCTCCGGGATCATCGCCAGCACCGCATCCATCAGCGAGCTTTTACCGGCCGCACTTGACGACTGCACGACGATGGCCAGCGGCCTATCGAGCTTGCGGCTCACTGCGGCCAGGTAGCCAACGAGCTTGTTGGTGCGCTCGCCGACCAGCCCGCAGGCGTCGAAGTCGGCCACGATCCGGTCCAGCAGGTCGGGCGCGCGCAGCAGGGCCAGCGCGGCATCGCGCTCGGCGTCCGTCATGGTCGGGACGGACGGCGCCGTTTTGGTCGCGGATTTGATGCGCTCGTCCTGCAACGCTTCCAGTTTGAGCAGGATGCGCCCCAGGTCGTGCTTGATGAGGTCGTCGCGCACCGCCAGCTCCTTGGCCGCGTACAGCAGGTACTGGCTGCGCCCGCGTGCGCTGTACAGGTCGAGCGTATCGACGAAGTAGGCATCCTTGCAGGACACGAGCAGGTTGATCTTGAGCGTTTCGGGCGACAGGTTTTTCGGCAGGCCGCGCACGCGATAGCGCCGGTCGCCGAAGGTGAACACCACTTCATCATCCTTGATTTCGGCATCAATGGACGCCGCCGCTGGCGCGGCCGTGGGCGAAGCGGCTAAGCCGGTGGAGTCCGACGGCGCAATGATGGCCGCATCGGATGCCGGTGCCGGTTCAGGTGCAGCCGTCACGACCGGCGCAGGCTCGGCGCTGGCGTCAGTGGCGGTGCACTCCATCGTCTCGACGTGCTGGCCGGGTGCGGCCTGCGGCGCTACGCCCTTGCCGCACCACGCCGCCTTGCGGATCAGGATCCCAAGGCTTTTCGATGCCGGCGTGACCTTCAAGGCGTATTCGTTGGCGTCCATCCCCTTCGGGAACTGGATGCGGTAGCACTCGATGCCGATTGCATGCAATTGCTCGGCCAGCGCGTCGGCCGCATTGTCACCCGCGTCGTCGCGATCATAGGCAATCAGGACGCGCTTGGTGCCGTGCCGCTGAAACGCGGCGATATGGTCGGGCGTAAAACCGGACGTCCCATAGCTGGCCGTGACGTTGTGATAGCCCGCCTGCCAGAACGTGAGCGCGTCGATCAATGCCTCGCACAGAATGATTTCCTCGTACTGCTGCAACGCCGCCTCGTTCCATACGCCCTGGTGCGGCCCCGGCAGATACAGATGCGTCGGCGTGCCGGTGCGCAGATCGTCGCGCAGCTTGCGCGCGTAGGCTTCTGTGACATTGCCGCCAATGCCGATGACCGGTACGACGACGGAGCCGTTGAAGTGCTCGTGACCTGTTTCGCGCAGGACGCCGATGCTTTGCAGACGGCCCTTGAGTTCCGCGCCGGCCTTGACGTTCTTGGCGGGCAGCCGGTAGCCCAGCGTGCGGTTGGCGTAGCCCAGCCGGAATCGCTCGATCATTTCCGGATCGGTCAGCCCGCGCTTGGCAAGGTAGGCCAGCGCTTCCGGCGATTCAAGCAAGGTCTGGTGGTAGAAGTCGATGACCTGGTTGAGCAATTCGCCGTCGGCGGCGGACGGCGCTGCTGGCGGCGGCAACTTGCGCGTGCGCGATACCTTGACCGGCTCCCCAACCCCAGCAGCTAAAGCAGAATCGGTGCGCAGCAGCTCCACCGCGTGCCGGAACGATACGCCGTTCGCCTTCATGACCCAATCAATCGGCCCGCCGCCAGCCTGGCACGCGCCAAGGCAATGCCACAGGTTTTTGTCGGGGGTGATGACCAGCGAGGGCGTCTTGTCGGCGTGGAACGGGCAGCCGCCTACCAGGTTGTCGCCGTGGCCCTTCAGCTCGATGCCGCGTGCTTCGGCCAATTGCTGCACCGATACGTCTTTTTTTAGTCGCTCGATCTCATTTTCCGGGATACGTGCCATAAATCGCCTTCCTCTCTAAAACCTGTCAACACGCCAAACAGCTATTATTATGATAGCTATGTAGTTATAATTGAGCAAGCGCTTTTAATTCGGGGGGTACAGTGTCGCTTTCGTCTCAACTGAGTTTCTGGAAGATGGAATTTCCCAAACGACTGGCCCACATCCGCAAACAGCACGGCATGACGCAGCAGCAACTGGCTGACCGTGCCGGTACGCACGTGGTGCAGATTCGCCGCTATGAAGGTGGGGTAAGTCAGCCCGCCGTCGATGTCCTGAAACGGCTCGCTATCGCTCTGTCTGTAAGCGCCGATGCGCTACTGTTTGATGAGTCCGAGCGCGGCCCGGATGATGATCTGCGCCTTCAATTCGAGGCACTGTCGGCTATGTCACCGGAAGAGAAACAGGTGGCCAAGGCCGTGCTGGAAGCGATGATCGTCAAGAACCAAGTGACCGGCACTGTGGCCGGCACACTCGCCCGTGTCACACCGTCAGCGACTAAAAAAGAGAAGACGTCGGCCAGCAAGTAACCGACCGCCGCTTTTTTGCAACTTTGCAACCCCACGCGCCAGCCGGGGTTAGGGGAGGCTTTTTTTGTTAACTATAAACAAATAGCCGCACACGCCCCGTTACCTGTTCGCTTCATTCGCCGGCGAGAGAGCCGCCAATGCCGGTGCCAAGCGCACCGCCACCATAAATTTTCACGGGTCTCGGGGCGAAGCCCTGAGTTGACTGCGACGGGCGCGAAGCGACATAGCGGGCGAAACCCTGGATGTATGTCGCCTCGTGCGGCATACATCCAGCATCCTGTCCTTCGTCACGAGGCGATGAATGTTGCACATTTGCGGGGGAATTGCGGCCAATGCTGTGAGGTTAATTGGCGGATCAGGGGCCGAGTGCATGTGAGGTCACCAGAAACGGCGGGCCAATTTGCCGCCGACCGGTGCAAAATCGTCGGCGTTGAACGCATGCGACAGTCCTGCGATCGGCCGGGTCCGTATTACACGGACAGCCCGCAACGCCGGGCGCTATCCGCGATTTCGACGGTAAGCGTTTAACAGAGAGGTCGATAGCGTATTACACGGGAAGCCTGCAATGGCGGGCTTTATGGCAAACCGGAGGGTTGCGTGATGTGTGAGAGACTGGCGGGGGCCGCGGGGACTCCCCGCGCCCCCGGCCACGCCCGCTTCTTGCTGGGGTTTTCGTACCAGCAGCCCCGATGGGATACAAATAGCATACGGCCAGCCTACAGATAGGCTACGAACAAGATACGGCCAGCATTTCAAACACCGACGTCGCCGACTTGGACGGCCGAATGTCCAGTCCGTGTCTGATTGGCGGCACTACCCCCTCAAGCGCCGACGCAACTACCTCGGGCTCTACTGCTCGGTTCGAGTGCGTTTTGTCGGCTCTGACACAGTACCGCATGCTTCGCCAAACATGCTTTTGTGCCAATACCACTTAACATCGTCCAGCCAAGAAAATTTTTTGTACTTTTCGGCAAGGATACGGAACGACGATAATGGTATTTCATATCGCCAAAGCAAAGCTATTAGCTCTCGTGCGCCGTCGTTATTCAAAAAGCGCAGATCAAGGTTAACAATAAGACCACGACCTACCCCCTTAATGCTTTTAATAGCCGTAACGTCTTTCAGCCCCTGAAAAAAACGCCTCTCATCACCATCTGAATAAAACTCGCCCAAAGAAATTTCAAATTTCATTCGTTGGCCCTTGTCCCATCATCGCCGTTTTCCTCCAGGATATACGTTAATATAGCCCCCTCCTGCATTCTGTACATCCCAGTGGGGGCCGCCGTGGGCTAAATCTCCTGGCCCGGTCGGAACCCACACGTTGCCTTTATCATCGACCCAACCCGAGCCCTTCGGTGACTTCCCCCACTTGGGTCCTTTTTTTGAATCACAAAAACCTTCAGCGTCACCCGGTTTCCCTGGCGCTTTTGCCCCGTTTGGATCAGTGGCATCGCTTGGGGGTTTTCCCGATGAGGCAATAATGATGGCGCTTCCACCAACAAGCGCCGCACCCGGCCAAATCCAAGTAGCAACATCAAGGCCTACACCAACGACACAAACTGGGTTTGGGCCGCCGGCGCATGCCAGTTCGAGTGGGTTGGGCACTAGACCCGTAGGGTCGATACTGCTGAGAGGATTCCCGCCGACATAGGCATAGGTGTTGATACCGCCA
>NZ_JAQOZV010000123.1:0-4714 GCF_030348125.1 Massilia sp. DJPM01 | reverse complement strand
ATTTGGAAATACCTCTACCGCGCTGTCGACAAGCAGGGCAAGACCGTCGACTTCTTGCTGACAGCGAAGCGTGACATGGCTGCGGCGAAGCGCTTCTTCGACAAGGCCATGGGAGGGAACGGCGATCCGGACAAGGTCGCGATGGACAAGAGTGGCGCCAACAAGGCGGCGATCGATGCGATCAACGCCGGCCGCGACATGCCGATCCTGGTGCGCCAAGTCAAATACCTCAACAACATCGTCGAACAGGATCATCGCGCCATCAAGCGGGTGACCAGGCCGATGCTCAACTTTAAATCATTCCGGTCTGCCGGCTCCGTGCTCGCCGGCATTGAGCTGATGCACATGATCCGGAAGGGCCAGTTCGCCGTCGATGACGCTGCACCCCTGTCGCTCGCCGACCAGTTCTATGCGTTGGCAGGACAAGTCCGTCCAGTGTAGGCCGGGGTCATGCTCAGCATGAAAAAATCCGTGCTGTGGTCAATAACGCGACAGAACCCACGCCGGTCCCGGCGCCGCGCCTTCCCCTTCGTCTCCGGCTAGGTTCATGCTCTGCGACCGTGGGCGCTTTTGCTTTCCGCACTTCTACGGCCTGGGCCTGTTCACCACCATTGCATCAATCGAAAATCGTCCTGGACCGAAAGCGACCAATACCAGCAGCAAAATGCCCCAATAGCGATGGTCATTGATCGCGGCCGGGCAGTCGAAAGTAAAGAGCGCTGAATACGAAATCACCGCTATTAGGTTCACAAAAAAAAGCCCGGCCGCCGCGGGCCGCGCGAGAAAACCCAGCCACAAAAAAAGCGGCAGCACGAGCTCACCGGTGGTACCCAACGCGGCCGCCAATGCTGGTGACAACACCGGTACCTGGTATTCATTCTCGAACAGCGATACGGTCGTCTCCCAATCCGCAATCTTGGTCAACCCAGCCTTAAAGAACACCCATCCCAGGTATATCCGCAGTGACAGGCCAAGCAGCGCGCCTCCCCAGTGTTCCAAAAATCCGTCCAGACGCATGCTGTGGCGATAGTAGTTGAGGAGGGTGTGCATGCCAATCCTTATTTCTTCGCCACGGTGGCGCCGCCGGCCTTTTCGCAGGTGCCTTTGGCGACGTACTTCCACTCACCCTTGTCATTGTCGGTTTTTGCCTGGCCAGCGCACGAATGCGAACCGTTTGCGCTCGCGCAGTCGTTCTGCCCGGCCTTGGCCACCCCGTAGCATTTTTCTTTGGCGCTCTTGGCTTTGCCCGCTTCCTGGGCGTTGACGGCGTTACTGGCGACGCACATGCCAGCGAGGGCGGCGGCGATGATGGCTTGACGCTTGTTCATATCGTTATCCTAGAAAGTATTGGCTAATGTTAAAAGTTACGTTGCAGGCTGCAACTGCTTACTTGGTCGGTCTATTTCTGCATTCCTTACAAATACTTTGTTTGCTCGGCAATACAGCAATACAGGCTTCCGATTGTCTTTTCGTTTTTGATCCGATAAGATCAGTTCTCATGACTTCCGCCGACCCCGCCCTGCCTGCTTTTTACAGCCAGCTTGATGCCATTCGGCCTCAACTCATCCGTTTTGCCTTTCTCCAGCTACGCAATCACGCGCTGGCCGAAGATGTGGTTCAGGACGCCCTGATCGCGGTCCTTGAAAAACCGGAGGCCTTCCAGGGGAAATCCTCGCTGCGCACGTATGTCACGGGAATTTTAAAGTTCAAGATCATCGATTGCCTGCGGCACGGCGACCGCGAACGCCAGATCGAATGCCAGGACGACCAATCCGAGGACGACGCGATCGATGCACTATTTAATCGCAACGGCCATGTGCGTGACCTGCCGCAGGCGTGGGGTGACCCGCACAAGACGCTTGAGCAGCGCGATTTTTTCAAGGTGCTCGAGGTCTGTCTTGAAAAACTACCGGCAAATAACGCACGCGTCTTCATGATGCGTGAGTGGCTGGAACTCGATACCGAGGAAATTTGTAAGGAACTGGCGATTTCCTCGTCTAATGCATGGGTGCTGTTGTTCCGCGCCCGTGTGCGCCTGCGCGAATGCCTGGACCTGAACTGGTTTGGTCGCCAAGCGCAGCCTGGTTAAGGATGCCGTGAAAAATCTAATGCCGAACTGCCGGGAAGTTCACCGCCTCGTATCCGAGCGCATGGATCGCACCTTAACCCTGCGCGAGCGCAGCGGCGTGGGTGTTCACCTTATGCTTTGCCGTGGCTGTACACGTTTCGAGGAGCAGATGCAGATGCTGCGCCGCGCCATGCGGCAAGTGCCTCCCGACGATGCCGCTCGATAGAATGGCCCGTCCGCGCTATAACATTCCTCTTCAGAATAATTTTTTCTTGTCGTGTAAGTAATCGCTTGGTGGAAAGACTAATCAATACCGCAACCCAGCAGGTATTGCTGGCCGGTCTAACACTCACCAAGGAACTTCCATGAATAACAGATCACTCAAATCCGCCGCTTCGCTCGCATTGGCCGCCAGCGTGCTGGCCCTGTCCGCAGCGAGCGCGACTGCCGCCGATGCACCGAAAGGCTCGTCCGGCAAGGCGATCGCGGCCAATGACAAGGTGCACTGCTATAACGTGCATGACTGCAAGGGCAACAGCGATTGCAAGACGGCAGAGCACAGCTGCAAAGGCCAGAATGGCTGCAAGGGCCATGGCTTCAAGGCAGCGCCTGCGAAAGAGTGTCTGGCAAAGGGCGGCACGATCGGCGATCTGTAAGCTGTAACGTCGACTCAGGCCCGTCGCGCCCTCACGCTGGGCGCGACGCACTATCTCTTTTACTGCACCCTATGACCTCTGCACCAATGACAGCGCCGGGCTTCGGCCTGGGACTGCGTACCCCGCACTACCAAGATTTTTTGGCGAGTCCGCAACGCGTGGACTGGCTGGAAATCATCACCGATAATTTTCTGGTCGATGGCGGAAAACCGATGTCGGTACTGGAGCGTATTCGCGCCGACTATCCAGTTGCCATGCATGGCGTGGCCATGTCGCTTGGATCTGCGTGCGGACTTGATCGTGAATACTTAAAAAAGGTCAAGCAACTCGCGCGCCGCATTGAGCCGCTTTGGGTGTCGGACCACTTGTGCTGGACTGGGGTGTTCCCGAACGTGCTCCACGATCTCTACCCGATGCCTTATTCGGAAGAAAGCGCGCGCTTGCTAGTCGCGCACATCCGCCAGGCGCAAGACATTCTTGAGCGTCGCTTAGTCATCGAAAACGTATCGAGCTACATTCGCTTTTCCGCATCGGTCCACCCCGAGTGGGAGTTTCTCGCCCATGTCATAGAAGAGGCGGACTGCGAGCTGCTGCTAGACGTGAATAACGTGTACGTCAGCAGCGTCAATCACGGTTTTTGCCCCGAAAAATACTTAAACGGCCTTCCGTCGGCGCGGGTCAGGCAAATCCATCTGGCCGGCCATTCCCGCAGCGACGGCCATATTATCGACACCCATGATCATCCAGTTGCGCCGGAGGTTTGGGCGCTCTATTCCACAGCCTGTCGACTTTTTCCTGACGTGGCCACGATGATCGAGCGTGACGACGACATCCCGCCACTTTCAACGTTGATTGCAGAATTGGATCAGGCACGAGCCATCGCGGATAGCGCCTCGACCGCTGCCGATCCTATTGGCATAAAAGAGCGAGGCAGCACCGCAACCGCAGCGGTTTTCCTGCGCGATGAGCTGCGAATCATTCAGAGCGAGATAGCCGAATATGTCCTCGCTACAGATCTGGCCCGCTCGCCTCCCGGTGTCGACCTGACCGGCCCGTTGCCGGGAAAGCGAGGCATGCGGATATACCACCATGCCTACCGGGCGCGGCTGACCGAGGTGCTGGCCGATAGTTATGCCAAGTGTCAGCTATACATGGGTACCGAGCTATTCAAGGAACTAGCCTGTCGATACATTGAGGGGGCGCCACCGACGCAGCGCAACCTCGGCCGCTACGGCGCCGGCTTCGTCCATTTTCTCGGGTCAAGCTACCCGGACAATCCTGAATTGAGCGACCTGGCGCAACTCGAATGGACACTACGCGAAGTCTTCGACGGAGTAGACGTTGCTGCCTGGACGCTGACGGACATCCAACGCGATGGTGCCGAAACATGCCTCGTGCAGGCCCCCATTCTCCATCCGAGCCTGGCGCTGCTATCGATTCAAACCAATACAATTGCGATCTGGCACGCGATCGATGCGGACTTGGCCGTGCCTGAGGCGGGGCGTCTCGGACAGCCGGGAATGCTAGCGGTATGGCGCAAGGGGTTTCAGCCTTATTTCAAAACGCTTGAGCAGGCCGAAGCGCAATTTCTCAGCGAGCTGCAGATCGAGGGGGCGGCGATCAATACCGTCGCGCAGGCGTGGAGCGACGCCGGGCGGCTACCCGATCCCACCACACTCGCGCTCTGGCTCGCCGCCTGGTGGGATGACGAGATTTTGCGACGCTGATCATGCGTGTATCAATCGCCGCCTTGGCTAGTCACTTGCACGCGCTTGTCTTACTTACCCGTACGCAGCGCAGGTGCGGAGGCGTGACCGAAGACCGGTCCATCGGGTGCCGGCCCTTTGCCGCACCAGCACGCCTGCCAAAACTTCTATTCCTTACCGGGTGCCCCGGAAGCATCCCGGCGACAATGCTGTTTTTTCGCGCTCGCGTTCGTCGCCCGTATGCGTTTTCATTTGCTGCCGGAAATCCGCGTGAGCAAATCGTT
>NZ_JAQOZV010000122.1:0-4751 GCF_030348125.1 Massilia sp. DJPM01 | reverse complement strand
CGTCGACAAGCAGGGCAAGACCGTTGACTTCCTGCTGACGGCCAAGCGCGATATGGCAGCGGCGAAGCGCTTCTTCGATAAGGCAATGGGAAGTAACGGCGATCCCGACAAGGTCGCGATGGACAAGAGCGGCGCCAACAAAGCGGCGATCGACGCGATCAACGCCGGTCGCGACGTCCCGATCGTGGTGCGCCAGGTTAAATACCTCAACAACATCGTCGAGCAGGATCATCGCGCAATCAAGCAGGTGACCAGGCCCATGCTCAACTTTAAATCGTTCCGGTCTGCCGGCTCGGTACTCGCTGGAATCGAGTTGATGCATATGATCCGCAAGGGTCAATTCGAGATCGATGGCGCGGATGCGATGTCGTTGGCCGAACAGTTTTTTACGTTGGCAGGACTGGTCCGTCCAGCTTGAGCGGCACAGTGCCGTTTCAGGAAAATTCCGTCGTTCGATCAACAACGCGACAGAACCCACCCTGGCGCTGCGCCTGACGGCGCTGTCGCAGTGGCATGTCCACCAGGGCTTCCCCGATCCAGCGTCGACGTCGACCGTGCGCAAGACAATGACCGGAATCGCGCGAACGCACGGCCGCCCGAAGAAGAAAGCCAGGGCGCTGCCGATCGAGGACCTGGAGCGGATCGTGGCGCGGCTGGTCAATACCGGCACACTGAAGGCGGCGCGCGACAACGCACTGTTGCAGATCGGGTTTTTCGGCGGGTTGCGGCGCAGTGAGCTGGTCGCCATCGAGGTCGGGCATGTTGGCTGGACACCCGAGGGCATCGAGATCATTCTGCCGCGCTCGAAGACTGACCAACTGGGCGAAGGGATCATCAAGGCGATCCCGTACAGCGACGGCCCTTGCTGCCCGGCGACGGCGCTGCGCAGTTGGCTCGACGCCGCCGGCATCATGGCCGGACCGGTGTTCCGGTCCATCAGCAAGTGGGGGGCAGTGGCCAACGCCGCCTTGGGCGTGGGCAGCGTGAATACGATTCTGGAGGATTGCGCAACGCTGGTCAAACTCGACTATGTGCCGGACCTGTCGAGTCACAGCCTACGGCGCGGCATGGCCACCAGTGCGCACCGCGCCGGCGCCGACTTCCGAGACATCAAGAAGCAAGGGGGCTGGCGCCACGACGGGACGGTGCAAGGCTACATCGAGGAGGCTAGCAGGTTCGAGGAAAACGCGGCCGGCAGTTTGCTGCGCACGCGGGTCAAGCCAGCCTGATTTGCCTTAGCGCCCGATTTTTTCCGTTTTCCCTGTTCGCCCCTGTGACTCACCTGCATGTGCCGTCACGCAAACAGCAGCAGCGCCGCCAGCCCTCCCAGGGCGCAGTAAAGGACGGTGACGACGCCGGTCTGGCGCAGCACTTCGCCCTCGCGCCCCACCAGGTCGACGGTGGCGCTGGCAGCGACGATATTGTGCGGACAGATGATGTTGCCGACGGCGGCGCCAAAACCCTGGGCGGCGCCCAGGCCTAGCACCGACAGGCTGAGCTGGCGCGCCGTTGCAACCTGAAACTCCGTAAACAGGATGTTCGACGAGGTGGCCGAACCGGTCACGAAAGTGCCCAGGACCCCGATGGCCGGGGCCAGCAGTGGCCACAGGGTGCCGGCCCCGGTAGCGGCGCTGCTCGCCAGAGCATCAATCATGCCGGCATGAACCATCACGCGCGACAGGCCCAGCATCGCCAGCAAGGCGGCGCAGACGGGCAACAGGCGCATCGCAACCGCACCCATGATCGAGGCGAGCAGCGACAGTGGCATGCGGATCAACAGCGCCGCTAACAGCAAACTGGCCAGCAGCATCGTGCCCGGATGGTAGAGCACTTGCATGCTGCCGCCAAACGGCGCCGACGACCATGACAGCGTGGCGGTGACGAGCAGCGCCTTGAGCGGCGCGATCAGCCGGGTGGCCAGCACCAGGGCGATCAGCAGCAGGTAGGGCGCGCTGGCCCTCAGCAGCGCGGCGCCGCCCACGGCTGGCCGCGGCTCGGCCGCCTGCCCGCGCCGCCCCAGCTTGAGGATGCCTACGAACAGCAAGGCGCCAAGCAAGGCCCCGCCGAGGGTGGGCAATTCGGGCCCGACATAGCGCGCCAGCAGATAGAAAGGAATCAGGAAGCAGCACCCGGCAAGCAGCGCCCAGCCCCACAGTGGCGCTGCGCGCACGCCTCCCGGCAGCGCGCGGGCGGCAAGCAGCATGACGGCCAGCGGCATCATCCAGCCCAGCAGGACGTGATAGGAGGCAGTCGCGCCGGCCAGTTCGAGCGCGCTAAAGCCGGTTGCCGCCACCTGGGGCAGGACCGGGGTGCCGACGGCGCCGAAGGACACGCCGACCGCGTGGCCGATCAGCGCGATGCTCACCGCAGCGACCCGCCCGAAGCCGGCGCTGACCAGAAAGGGCGCGGCCAGCGCCACCGAGGTGCCGAACCCGGCTGCCCCCTCGACGAACAGCACGAAAAACCAGGCGATCAGCAAGGCCATGATCCGAGGGTCGCCGGTAATGCTCGCCATCGCCTGCTGCAGCACATCCATGCTGCCGGTGCGCATCTGCAGTTCGTGGATGCACAGTGCCGGAAAAATAATCCACAAGATAGTGAGCGCGATAAAACTGGCCTCGGCCAGCGCACCACCGACACTACCGAACATGCCCAGTTGCGGCATCACCGTCGTGCCCAGGCCGAACTGCCACCAGGCCAGGGCGACGGCGACGGCCAGGCCTGCGCTGCCGGCGCGCGCGGCCGAGGCGCGCACGCCGATCATCAGCACCAGGATGACCAGGATGGGAAGGGCCGCGAGCACCGTTCAGCCCGACCGGCCGAACAGACAGGCGGCCCTGCCGCGGGCCTGCGCATCGCACACGCCAAGGTCGGGCATGGCTGTGGCCGGGACGATACTTTTAGCCGCCCGGCTGCGGGCGGCGTCGAGCAGCGCGGCGCGCCTGTCGCCCGCGCTGCATCCTCCTGGCCCCGCACGTGCCAGTAGCACGCCGCAAAGCGTGGCCGTTATCATTACGATCAATTTGTTCATCCGGTCCTCACCGTTCGATTGTCGCCAGTTGCAAGGATCAGGATACTGGCAAACATGCAAAGACGGTACTGTCAACTTGGCACGGCGGGTCATTTTTTGTAAACTAGCGGGATGGCAAACTCCCAACTTTACATCGGCTTCCGCTTCCCTGCCCAGATCATCAAGCCACGTCGTATGGCTCTATTTGGGGTCGATTCAGAATTCGGAATTTAAAGTACGCTAAGGAATGCTCGATCCAGCATGGGCGCGGCTTTGCGGGTATCGGTTACCGCTTGAGGCGCAGTTCCGGTTGTTCTTAAAACGCGGCAGTTATGACGGTTAGATACGAGAGTGGTTTTCGAGAATTGGACAGGCAAAGCTAGCAATGGCGCGGCCTGCTTTCTCACGGCGGCTTCTCAAAAATGATCGTTTGTGAGCAGAGCAGCCATACCAGCGGCTTAACGTACTTTAAATTCCGTTTTCTGAGATGACGCCTACTTGCCGCAATTACGGCCACCGTGCCCGGTCGAGTACAATCGGCAGGTGCCGGCCGCCGCAATTCGTCAAGCCGTACGTGAAGACGAACAAAAATGATGCTGCCGACGCGGAAGCGATCTGCGAGGCGGTGGCCAGGCCAAACATGCGGTTCGTACCGATCAAGACGGACGAGCAGCAAGCGGTGTTGTCCCTTCACCGCGTGCGCCAAGGTTTCGTGAAGGCGAGAACCGCCCAGGCCAACCAGATCCGCGGCTTGCTGTCCGAGTTCGGCGAGATCATGCCCAAAGGGATAGCGCACATTGCCAAGCGTCTACCGGAGATAATGGAAAAGCAGGATTTGCCTGGCACCTTTCGCGATCTGTTGCAGCGGCTGTATGATCATCTGAAAGAACTGGACAAACAGGTCGACGAACTCGATGCCAAAATCCAGCAATGGCATAAAGCCTCTGACGCAAGCAAAAAACTGGCGGAGATTCCGGGGATTGGTCCCATCACCGCCACCGCATTGGTGGCCTCGATTGGCGATGCCAAGAACTTCAAGAATGGGCGAGAGCTTGCCGCATGGTTGGGATTGGTTCCGCGACAGCACTCAAGCGGAGGGAAATCCGTCCTGCTGGGAATCAGCAAGCGTGGCGACACGTATCTGCGCACGCTGCTGATTCATGGTGCCCGGGCAGTGATCCGGTTCGCTGAAAACAAGCCGGTGACCAGCTGGCTCAACAAACTATTGGAGCGGCGCAATAAGAATGTCGCAGCGGTGGCACTGGCGAACAAAAATGCCAGGATCGCATGGGCGCTGTTGACGCACGAGGACCGGAAGTTCCGTGCCGACTACGCACCCGCTGTCGCAGGCGCGTAGTCGGCACGGGTAGATGGGGTAATAATCGTCAGCACTAAAATATAGCAATAGAGTAATACTTCCACAGGTTGCACAGGCAAGCATGAAGTGATGGCAAAATAGGTCAGACCGTGGTCGAGAAAACCTGGAACGCGACATGCGCTTCGAGCGCGTGGTTCTTATAAGGACTTGGCCAGCATATTCCATCAGGGACAGAGGGCAACCTCAACTAAAGTCCGGATATATGGCTGCAATCTTACCCATAGGCGCATCATCGATTTATTGCTTGGCAAACTGAGGGCGTCCATATATGTCGCGTTGTTTAGCGGAAGCGAATTTTCGTCGGCGCGACGCGGCTGTACCTCACGCTGGACGGACCTGTCCTGCCAGCACGTAAAATTGTGG
>NZ_JAQOZV010000121.1:0-4762 GCF_030348125.1 Massilia sp. DJPM01 | reverse complement strand
GAAGGCCCATAACGGATGCCGATGCGCGAGGAAATCCGCCTGCTGGCGCCGGCGCCGACTGCAATTTGGCAGAGAAACCAGCGGCCGAAGAAAATCCAGTCGCACTATCAGGTAATCCCATCATTTCCAGAGGTGCCACATGAAGCTCCTACATTTTGACTTCGTTTTGGTCCAATGTCGCTGGCGCCGGGAGACGTTGCCGCGCAGAGTAAGTCGTCTCGCGGTACGTCTTGCCACAATCTGAGCATAGGGGCGCAAGTACCTTTACTGTGTCGCTACGTTGCCCACTTTTGCCAGAACCATTAGTATGTCGTCGCGATGAATCCCACTCGCGCCTGGGTACCTAAAGTCGACGACGCGATAGTTGCCTACCTTCTTGCCACTGATGCTGACCGAAAATTCCTCCGTCGCGTCCTGCGGCAGTGTCCCCGAACGGTATAGCTCGAGAGCCAGCATCGCCGGAAACCACAGACGTATTTCTTGCCCCTCAGTCGCGAAGCGAATCCGGCTTTTTGGGTAGCCAAGGCTGCTTACTGTGCCCGTCTGGTACGGCTCCATCAGCATCCGAACTTCGTGCAGCATCGTTCCGTTTATGGCAATTCCCTGCATATTGCTACCTCAATCATGGCTGTGGTCCTGAGATTCCAGGGGAGACGTCTCGCTGCTGCTGTTCCGCTCCCATGCACGAATCGACGATAACGCTTGCGCAATCTTGGCATGGCTTGGCGTAGCTGACGCAATTCACGACCGAACATTTTAGCTGAGCTTGGTTCTGTTTGGGGCACTCTCTGGGAACCGGCGGCGTCTGGTTTAAGGCTGCGGGCCGGAAGTTGCGGCTCAGCCTGAGACTCTGCCGTGTGGGACATCCGCTAGAATGACGGTCCCTCCCTGTTCACGATGCGCTTGTGTCCCGTTTTACAGGGCAGTAAGTGCCTGGGAGCGCCCGTGGCGGTGAGGTCACCAAGGTCATTTGCCGGCCAGAACATTGAATAGTGAATTTATGAAAACCTTTAACTTGTCCAAGCTCGGCTATGCCTTTGTTCCCAATGCGATTCCGTCGACGCTCATGTCAGGCGCGGCGTTTGCCCGTGCCAGTCGAATGGCAAAGCGGCACGGTGGCCTGTTGGTTGGCGGCTCTATCGAACTGTCGCTAGCGGGAGTTTCGTTTAAGCCACATGCTCACGCGGAGCCACTGCACGTGGGACTTCGGCCCATCAATATTCTGACAGCCAATATTCGTTCGGTGAGGAGAGAGTTCGGTTGGCTCACCGGCAAAGTGGTCATTGCCCATCGCGATGGCGAATTTCGTTTTTACTGTTTTGGCGCGAAGACGGTCGCGGCGCAGTATGCCAAGTACCTCAGTCTTGGTGAGGCATAGCCGCGCCTTGGTGGAGCGCGCGGTTCTCACTTTGACGAAAAGGGATAGCCGGTCGAGCGCTCCTGTTGTGTCGATACCAGACCTACTTCGTGAGTCCAAACGCGACATCGAATTCTGCAAGCTTGAGCTCGGCCCGCCACTCTTCGAAGAGCTTGTGGAGGGCTTTGGTCATCGGGTCGCCCTCGTCGCGATACAGGCGAGCGGAAAATTCCTTTAGGTAGCGCTCGCGGCAATCCTCGTAGTTGACAACATCCAGCGGGAAGTGCTGGCAGTCAATCACGTCCTGGATGAGTTTGCGTCCCTCGCCGCGAATCCCCGATGCAAGTCGGCTTCTGTTTTCTATCAGCCATCGCTTGAACGAAGTCGCCCATGCTTTTTCCATTTCCTCATAGGATGTCGTGCGCCGAAACAGCACAAGGGTTGTGGCCTCTGCCGCGTACCACGTCCAGTCCTTGAGCTCAGTGCACGTCCATCCGATGCGTTCGGCGAACTCACGTGCCTTTGGCAGTTCAGGAACGGTGCTGTCTGCGCCCGTATAGGGCATTGATACAACGGCGGTGCTGTACTCGACGAACTTCCCGTCCGAGAGCGGCAGGCGCTCGTAGAAGCGAACCTGGTGGTCAGCGCCGGGGAAGTTGATGCTCGGGTGACGAACGTTGACGGCACGCCCCCATCCCGTTCTGCATGCCTTGTAGTCAATGCCGCGGCACATACGATTTACGACGTTTTTATCGTCGCCAAATGGTTCGGCGTAGCCAAGGCCGAAAGCCTTCGCAAACAAGGTCGCGCAACTACGGCGTAGTGCGCCAATTTCGTCCCAGTGTGAATTGGGGTTACGTTCCAACACTAGCAAGCGGTTGACGTTGGCGCGAAATTCCATGAGGACGCCAGTGCCGAGGAGGCGCAATTCTTCAGGCGAAAATGCTTGGTCAATCGCGTACCCGAAGTCGGCCATGCGGGCGACGAAGGACTGCTCATTTAGGGCTGAGAGATCCGGCTCTAAACCTGAATCCAGCATCCAACTTAGGAGCGCGGCATTCGTCCGAAACCCGAGCCCAGCCGCAAGTGCCTCACTCAGGTGCGATGACTTTGCCGTCGGAAAACGGTCTTGAAGGGCGTTCTTAAGATGGCGCAGTCGACCTGCGGAAATAGGAATAACAGCCATGGTGGCACTCCAATCGTAATGCGGTCAGCGTCCCCCGATTACGCACTGGCCAATGAATGGAATGCGAATATTGAATGTGCTGCATGTGTCTGCTTTAACCCGGGGGCAGGTTGGGCTCAGATGCCTGCAATTATGGTAGCACAATCCCATGGGGTGTCAATTTCAAATCCAGCGACCACGCCCCATCGGCGCACAGGCTGCGGCCCCGGCATCGCCGAGTTTCGCTGCTTTGGCACCAGGAGCGCAATGGCGCAGTATTCGCAGTATCTCAAGGACCGATAGACCGTCACGGCATGGCAGTTTCCAGCGCAGTACGCTGCGCATCGTTGGCGACATTGCGCGCCACGTCGAAATACAATGGCTGGTCGTAGGTCACGAAGTCCGCGATAACCTCGACCACGGTGCGCGCAAACCTTTCCGGCGACGACGTCTCGGCCAAGCACTTGAAATACGTTGGTAGCGCGGTACGCCAATTGACGCCGACGTTCAATGAGCTGCCATCGTCGGCAAAAAACAGCACGTCATCGTTGCCTTCGTCGATGTGGCTGAGTAGCCCAAAGAGGAACTCGAAGCTTTCGGAAACTCCTGAAGGCACTTCCTGGTCCGAAGCGCGGATGCACTCGTGCAGCAGCCGATGGAATTCGGCGATGAAGGCATCCGTGCCCTCGGACTGTTTCTGTCTGCCCCGGTTGTTGATTTCGACGGGCTCGTAGTAATTCCCAGCCATGGCAGCATCGTAAAACGCACGCACCTCGTCTAACAGCGATACCGCTGCATTGCCCGCTTCAGAGGGGCGTACCGTGAACCGCACAAAATCGCTCAGCAGAATACTCAGTTGTGTCGCAGGCATCAGTTCAATAGCGCGCTCGGAAATAATCAAAAGACTGCCACGGTCCAGCGCGCGTAGCTCGGTGCGTACAGCAGTAAAGTCAATCAAATGTTCGGTCATGTTTGCGTTTCCGTCAAAGCGGTTGGACAAGGCGTCCGCATAGAAACCAGCGGCTTGCGGTCCGATGAATTGTCGCGACATGGCTGGTGGCGCGTCAAGTACCGAGCAGCACCAAATCTGCACTGGATGCAGCCGAGGCCACGGACGGCGTCGCCATGGCCGGCTGCATGTGTCTGGCATGGATTAAACTGTCTCGACGGGTATGATACCCGGCTGTGTATGACGCGTAGTATGCGCCGGCGCCGTTGGCGCTAATCACCAATCAGGTTGAGAGAGGACGTTCTGTGAAACCAGGGAAGGGTGATGTCGCGATTCAGCGCAAGATTTCAGGGCGGCAGCTGGAAGAACTACAAAAGCATACCTGGATGATGTCCGAGGCATTTGGGTTGGACACGAGAGTGGACAACTACAGGGGGACGCGGCCAATCTCATTCTACCAATGGGATTTGGACTGTCTGCTGTGTGTCCTTGACATGGCATTGCGGGACGAGAATGAGTACCCGGATAAACAGGATGACGGGTACGTCTGCCTGCAGGCATTGCATGACGACCTTCAGCGGGCCTACGAGGAAACCTACCCTTGACGGCCGCTACCGAGAGGGCGGGCTGTTGGCTCATAGGCTAGAAAGGCCCGCTGGCCAATTGCTGGTGATTCGCTCGCGGCGGCATCGCCAGGTGCCATGCACGGCGAATGCAGCGGAGCCGGTCGTGGGCAAGCGCCTCGGCCCATACTTGCATCCGATATCAGCTATTTTGATTTCGACATTATTTCGATTTATATGGCAAAAATTCCGTCAAAGCTTCAACCCTGGTTTGACGCGCGTCACCGATTCAGACTGAGCGACGCGGAAGTCCAGATGGCCCGTGAGCTGGGATTGAATCCCAAGAAATTCGGCTCCTTAGCCACCGAAAAGCAACAAGCATGGAAGCTTCCGCTCCGCGAGTTCATTGCTGAATGCTATTTCAAACGCTTCAAGCGTGAGCGGCCGGAGCACGTCCGGACCCTTGAGCAGGTAATTGACGCCGAAGACGACGTTCGTCGAAAACCGCCGAATTGACCGGCGGGTTCGAGGTCCTAAACGCTTTTACCAGCGTCAGAACCGGGTCCGCGCATTCAGGGAATCCTGGCCACCGTCAGCCCCGAAATCGAACTAGCCCTTGATGCGATACGCGTCCCGGTCCTTGCCATCGAGGCTCTTGCAAAACTAGCGGAACGGATGAAAATTGCTTGGCAGCGCAAGCGAAAAGGTGGGGTGGGCGCCCATTTCTG
>NZ_JAQOZV010000120.1:0-4831 GCF_030348125.1 Massilia sp. DJPM01 | reverse complement strand
GTGCAGAGCGATCCGATCGGCCTAAAAGGCGGGATCAATACCTACGCATATGTTGAGGCGAACCCTTTATCAAGGGTTGATCCGCTTGGACTTCAGTCGATCGCCGCCTGTGCAAATCCTGCAAATGCCGTCGTATGCGCAGAAGCGGGAATTATTTCGGTGCCTAAGCCGCCTGTTTTCGTTATCCCCAAAATGCCGACCGTGTCCATCTTTCGGACCATTGTAAATATGTGCACTGGTAAGACCGTGCCGACACCGGAAGAATGCAAGCAGTCATGGGACAAAGCGGAGCGGTACTGCAAGGAATTATTTAGCAATGGCACGCTACCGAACGGGAAGAAAGGTGTAGGCGGGAAAAGCATAGATGAATGCATGATGGGCCAGGTGGAGGAAGCTTGCGGCGGAAACTTAGTTAGATGGTAGTCCAAGGCCTTGATGATGGAGTTATTGATGAACAAGAATGAAGATTTGATTAGGCGAAGGCTTGACGACGTTGAGCGCCTACAGAATTCGGATAAATTTGAAGAAGCTATCGAAGTTTGTAATGAAATAATTTCTGTAGACTCAGAATGTTATATGGCATTTAGCAGGCGAGGCGATATCTACCATGGCATGGGGATGCATGAAAATGCCTTTCGTGACTTGAAGAAATTGATGATGCTACGTCCGGACTGCCCCAGTGCGTACTACGTCAGTGCGAGATGGAATTTGGAGCTAGGAAATGATCAGGCCGTCGTGGATGATGCAAATTTTGTGGTTAAATCAGGTGAGCCATATTTCATTAAGATGGCCTATTTCTTCAGGGCCCTAGCATTTCTGAGTTTGGGCAATAAGGCAAAGGCATTGGACGATTGCCATAAGCTTCCCGATGAGTTCCGTACTGCTGTGACTACATACAAGACTGGTTGGCAGGTTCTTTCCCGTGCAGATCTCATGAAGATGATCACCAACTGATGGGCGCGTGTTAGCGACAGGGGTGTGATTCTGACCGTATCCTGTTCGTATCTTGCGCGTATCCTATCGTAGCCTAGTCGTATCCTATCGTAGCCTAGTCGTATCCTATCGTAGCCTAGTCGTATCCCATCCGCGCTTCGGAAAAATCTGGCCTGGTACGAAAAACCCCGCAAAACACCATGGCGGCGGGGTGCGCGGGGAATCCCCGCCACCCCCTCCAATCCCTCACACATCACGCAACCCTCCGGTTTGCCATACGGCCCGCCGTTGCAGGCTCCCCGCGTATGACGGGGTCAAGTTCCCGGTATGACGCTAACCTTCGAAATGAGCCATAGCGCCCGCCGTTGCGGGCTGTCCGTGTAATACGGGCCCGGTCGAGCGGCAGGTCTGTCGCATGCGTTCAGAGCCGACGATTTTGCACCGGTCGGCGGCAAATTGGCCCGCCGTTTCTGCCGTCTGGTGACCTCACATGCACTCGGCCCCTGATCCGCCAATTAACCTCACAGCATTGGCCGCGAATCCGCCGCAAATCTACAGCATTTGTTGCATCGAGGCGAAGGACAGGATGCTAGATGTATGCCGCACGGTGCGACATACATCCAGAATTTTGCTCGCTAGTTCGCTTCGCGCCCGTCGCAATCAACTCAGGGCTTCGCCCCGAGACCCGTGAAAACTTATGTGGCGGTGGGCTTGGCAGCACCGGCATTGGCGGCGCTCTCGCCGTGGCGAATGAAGCGAGTAGGTAACGGGGCGTGGGCGGATATTTGTTTATAGTTAACAAAAAAAGCCTCCCCTGACCCACTGCTGCGTGCGTGGGTTCCGGGTCCGGCTTAATTTTTACACGCGGCTGAAAGGCAAATGCCACGCTGTAGCATCACCTCTTCATTGCCGAGTCTGTCGCTAAGGTCAGCGTTTGGTTTCGTTGGCCTTGGCTTTAGCGGCAGGGGTAGGAGTTTGTGTCCAGCGCTTGGCGTCGTGCATGTGCAAAACGCCAGCGATCATAGTCTCTACTGCCTCACGTTCTTTCTCATCGAGCTTGGAAACGGCTTCAAATTGCAATTTCAATCGTTCATCCGGGCCGCGTTCGTCAGGTTCAAAAAGCAGCATATCCGCGCTGACATTCAGAGCCAGAGCGATTCGTCTGAACACCTCAATTGTTGGCTGCGACGCGCCCGATTCATAGCGTTTTAGCTGCGAAACATGCATGCCGATCTTGTCGGCCATTTGTTGCTGTGTAAAGCCAAGTGCCTTGCGAAGCGAGGCCAAGCGTTCGGGAAAACTCATAGGGAGGACAAAGAGATTTGCGGTAGCCATAAGTGTATGCCCTCCTTTTTTTGAGCTTGACTGATAGTAGCATAACAGGGACAATAAAAATACACCACAAGGCTACTTGACAGGTTTTTGAGAAAAGGCGGATTTATGGCACGTATCCCGGAAGATGAGATCGAGCGACTAAAAAAAGACGTGTCGGTGCTGCAATTGGCCGAAGCACGCGGCATCGAGCTGAAGGGGCACGGCGACAATCTGGTGGGCCGCTGCCCATTCCACGCCGACAAGACGCCCTCGCTGGTCATCACCCCCGACAAGAACCTGTGGCACTGCCTTGGCGCATGCCAGGCTGGCGGCGGGCCGATTGATTGGGTCATGAAAGCTAACGGCGTATCGTTCCGGCACGCGGTCGAGCTGCTGCGCACCGATTCTGCTTTAGCTGCGGGGGTTGGTGAGCCGGTCAAGGTATCGCGCACGCGCAAGTTGCCGCCGCCAGCAGCGCCGTCCGCAGCCGATGGTGAATTGCTCAACCAGGTCATCGACTTCTACCACCAGACCTTGCTTGAATCGCCGGAAGCGCTGGCCTACCTTGCCAAGCGTGGGCTGACCGATCCGGAAATGATCGAGCGTTTCAGGCTGGGTTACGCCAACCGCACGCTGGGTTACCGGCTCCCTGCCAAGAACGTCAAGGCCGGCGCAGAACTCAAGGGCCGTTTGCAAGGCATCGGCATCCTGCGCGAAACCGGTCACGAACACTTCAACGGCTCCATCGTCGTGCCGATCATCGACATTGGCGGCAATGTCACCGAAGCCTACGCGCGCAAGCTGCGCGACGATCTGCGCACGGGCACGCCGACGCACCTGTATCTGCCGGGGCCGCACCAGGGCGTATGGAACGAGGTGGCGTTGCAGCAGCACGAGGAAATCATCCTGTGCGAGGCGCTGATCGACGCGCTCACGTTCTGGCAGGCGGGCTATCACAACGTCACCGCTAGCTATGGCACGTCCGGTTTTACGCCTGACCACATCGCCGCGTTTCAGCGGCACGGCACCAAGCGCGTCCTGATTGCATATGACCGCGACGACGCGGGCGACAAAGCGGCCGACGCGGTGGCCGAGCAATTGCACGCGATTGGCATCGAGTGCTACCGCATCCAGTTCCCGAAGGGGATGGACGCCAACGAATATGCCTTGAAGGTCACGCCGGCATCGAAAAGCCTTGGCATCCTGATCCGCAAGGCAGCATGGTGCGGCAAAGGCATTGCGCCGCAGGCAGTCCCCGGCCAGCACGTCGAGACGATGGAGTACGTCGCCGACGTTAGCGCCGCGCCTGCGCCAGTCGTGACGGCGGCACCAGCACCGGCACCGGCACCGGCACCGGCACCGGCATCCGATGCTGCCGGCATTGCGCCGTCGGAGCCTGCCGGCTTAGTCGCTTCGCCCACGGCCGCGCCAGCGGCGGCGTCCATCGAGGCCGAAATCAAGGACGATGAAGTGGTGTTCACGTTCGGCGACCGGCGCTATCGCGTGCGCGGCCTTCCGAAAAACCTGTCGCCAGAAACGCTCAAGATCAACCTGCTCGTGTCCTGCAAGGATGCCTACTTCGTTGATACGCTCGACCTGTACAGCGCGCGCGGGCGCAGCCAGTACCTGCTGTACGCGGCCAAGGAGCTGGCCGTGCGCGACGACCTCATTAAGCACGACCTGGGGCGTATCTTGCTCAAACTGGAAGCGTTGCAGGACGAGCGCATCAAGTCTGCGACCAAAACAGCGCCGACCATCCCGACCATGACCGACGCCGAGCGCGATGCCGCCCTGGCACTGCTGCGCGCGCCCGACCTGCTGGACCGGATCGTGGCCGACTTCGACGCTTGCGGGCTGGTCGGCGAGCGCACCAACAAGCTCGTTGGCTACCTGGCCGCAGTGAGCCGCAAGCTCGATAGGCCGCTGGCTATCGTCGTGCAGTCGTCAAGCGCGGCCGGCAAAAGCTCGCTGATGGATGCGGTGCTGGCGATGATCCCGGAGGAAGAACGCATCAAGTACAGCGCCATGACTGGCCAGAGCCTGTTCTACATGGGCGAGACGAACTTGCAGCACAAGATACTTGCCATCGTTGAAGAGGAAGGCGCGAGCCGGGCCAGCTACGCCCTGAAACTGCTGCAAAGCGAGGGCGAGTTGATGATTGCCTCGACCGGCAAGGATGCCAATACGGGGAGCCTGATCACCCAGGAATACCGCGTTACAGGCCCCGTCATGATCTTCCTGACCACGACGGCTATCGAGATTGACGAAGAGCTGATGAACCGCTGCATCGTCCTCACCGTCGATGAAGGGCGCGAGCAAACCGAGGCAATTCACAGCCTGCAACGCAACCGGCGCATGCTGTCGGGCCTGATGGCGAAACAGGCCAAGGATGCGATTCTGGCCTTGCACCGCAATGCACAGCGCTTGCTGCGCCCGCTGGCCGTGGTCAATCCCTACGCCGACCAGCTCACGTTCCTGTCCGACAAAACACGGACCCGGCGCGATCATGAAAAATACCTGACGATGATCGACACCATCGCCTTGCTGCACCAACACCAGCGCGCCACCAAGAACACGACGGGCA